>NZ_JBSIUQ010000001.1:0-413429 GCF_053654695.1 Helicobacter sp. 23-1044 | reverse complement strand
CAAAAACTCCGCGCCATTAAAATTTGCGTTTGTGTATGGAAAATTAGCGGTTTTACTCATTTTAAAAGTCCTTAAATGTAAAATAAAATTTGGATTATATTATAATTTCGCCTTAAATTTAAAATAAAGGAAGGTAAAAATGGAAACATTGAAAGTTCGCATTTCGCCCTTAGTGGCGGATGATTCGAGGGAATTTGCAAGTATATTTGATATGCAGAAATTTGGCAATTTGGCGCATTTTAATGAGTGTGTGCTAAATACACGAGGGACGCCAAATGCGCCTGTTAAAATGGCGCGGGAAATGGAGTTTAAGTTAAGTGCGTTTGATATTTTGCATTTTGAAAATATTGAGATTGTGACAACGAGTGGCGGGGCGTTTAAGGATGGCGAGATGATACAGGAAAATGCCGCTGGATTTGGCAAACATACATTTGTGCGTAAAAATTATAGCGATTTTAAGAGATTGGCAAGGCGATTTTTTATCCCGCTAAATTTTGTGGAGTTTAAGCAAAGTGTAAAGGTGCTTTTAAGTGCGATTTTTGGCGCAGAATCTAAGCGATTGCAAAATAATCATCCAAAGATTTTATTCCACTCGCCAAATTGGGATTGTTTTAGTCATTTTAGTTTTGAGGAATTTCCTAGACTTTTAGCGACACTTAAAGCATTTTCTAAAATAGGGGGGGGGCAGCACAAGTAAAAACGCAGATTTTGAAAATCTCATAATAATCGCTCCCATCCGCCACTCTTGGCAGTTTAATCAATACATTTATCCCGCACTTCTTTCTCTTACAAAAGAGCATAATCCCACTTGCCCATTTGCCATAAAAAAGGAAAATATTGTGTGCGTGAATAATGCCAAACTCCCGCAAAAAGCGGTGCTAAAAGCAAAAAATGTCTTTATCCCCACGCCTGTAAAATGCAATAAAAAATATTTGGTGGATGCGATGGAGTTTTTACGCGAATTTTATTTTGATGAAAATTTCACGCGTGGAGTGGAGCGCATTTACATTTCACGGGCAAAAAGTGCAAAGCGATTTTTGGTGAATGAAAATGAAGTGCGAGAGATTTTGGAGCAAAAATATGGGTTTAAAACGCTTTTTATGGAGGAAGTTAGTTTCAAAGATAAGATAAATTATCTCTCCCGCGCAAAGGTGCTTTTAAGTGTGGATGGCACTTCTGTGATGAATTATGGATATATGAAGGCAGGTAGCAAAGCAGTTGCGTTGCGTCCATTTAATATGGCGGAATATCCCATCGAAAATATTTTTGGCGTGGAGTTTTTACCCATAATTTGCGAGATTGATAAAAAAACGGAAAAAGATACCGACCATTTGGATGGATTTATCGGGTCGTGGTGGGCGAGTAATTTAATCGTGGATATTAAATATTTGGAGGATAGATTGAGTGCTTATGGAATTTGCCCCATAAATTAGTTAAAATCGCAATTTTATTTCAACAAATGGAGGATTTATGAAAAAGCAAAAGGCACTTGTGCTTGGCGCGGGGATTGCCGGGATTTCTGCGGCATATCACTTGCAAGATGGCGGAAAATATGAAGTTTATGTGTATGAAAAAAATAGCGATTGGGGCGGATTATGCGGAGGGTTTTGGGTAGATTCTGCGAAGGGGAAATTTTGGTTTGATAATGCTGTGCATTTAAGTTTCACAAGCGATAATTACGCAAAATCCACCTTCCACACAAACGCCCCACCCCTAACGCACATCCCAAATCCCATAAATTATTACGAAAATATCGCAATAAAGCACCCCGCGCAAAATAATCTCTGCCACCTCCCGCTTGATATCAAAATAAGTGCGCTAAAAGATATGATTGAAAACAAAAATAAAAAGAAAATTTGCAATTATGAGGATTGGTTGAGGGCGCAATATGGCGACTTTTTCACGGAAAATTTCGTCAAAAAATACACGCGAAAATATTGGACGCTTGAAGCGAGGGAGTTAAGCACGAGTTGGGTGGGTGGGCGATTTTATATGCCAAATTTGGAGGAAATCTTGCGTGGAGCGATGAGCGATGAGACGCCAAATACCTACTACGCCCAAAAAATGCACTATCCAAAAGAGGGGCAATATCGCTCTTTTGTAAAAAATCTAGCGCGAAATTTAAATATCGCATACAAAAAAGAAGCAGTGGAAATAAACGCAGAATCTGTGACTTTTAGCGATGGCAGTGGCGCGAAGTTTGATAAACTCATCTCCACGCTACCTATAAATGAGATTGTAAAACTGCTAAAAAATGTCCCGCAAAAGGTTAAAAATGCAGCGGCAAAATTGCACGCCACTTCGGTTGCAATCGTTAGTTTTGGATTTCAAAAAGCGGATGTGGCGAAAAATCTTTGGTTTTATTCCTATGATGAGGATAAATTATTCGCGCGGGTGTATTCGCCATCGCTAAAAAGTCCAAGCAACGCGCCCAAAGGTTGCTCATCATTACAAGCAGAAATTTATTTCTCCGCATTTAAACCGCTGGAAAATATGCTTGGCATTTATAAAAATCCCCCCCCCCAATTCGATTATAAACAAATCTTAATTTTCCACACAAAAGAGCAATTTGTAAAATTAGACATTTGCAAGGATAACGATATAATTTGCGAGGATTGCAGAATCTTACCCTTTGGCAATGTCATTTTCACGCACAAAATGGAGCATTATCGCAAAATCGTATTAGACTTTATCAAATCTCGTGGCATAATCTCTTGCGGGCGATTTGGCGCGTGGGATTATTTATGGAGCGACCAAAGTTTTTTAAGCGGGAGGGATGCGGTGAAAAATCTTTAATTTTGTAGAATTTTATTTAGATTGTCATTACTAGCGCGAGGCGAAGAATCTCTTTTTAGATTCTGTGATTTTGGCATTAGATTCTGCGTTTTTCGTGCAATTCGCAGAATCTCGCACGAAAATTGCAGAATCTAGCACGAAAATTTCCCTTGCGGAGGGCAATCCCAAAAATCCCCCCTCCCCTGCGGAGATTGAATCGAATTTTTCCCCATCCCTTGCGGAGGGGGTTAGGTGGTGGGTATCAAAATCCCCCGCAGATTCTGCGAATTTTGAAGGCAAACCAAATTTAGATTCTGCTGATTTTTGTCATTTTGACGAAAAATCTCAAAAAAATACTTCGGCGATTGCAGGGAAAATTTTTGTGATAACAGGCACGCTTTCTCGCCCACGAGATGAGTTTGTGGAGATTATCGAGCGTTTAGGCGGGAGGGTGAGTTCGGCGATTTCATCTAAAACGCATTTTTTGCTTTGCGGGGCAAACGCGGGTAGCAAACTCACAAAGGCGCGGACTTTGGGCGTAAAATGTATCGATGAAAGCGAATTGTTTGAGATGATAAAATAGCGCAATGGCGTTAATGCGCCAAATTCGCAGAAACTACGCTAGATTCTACAAAATCACACGCAATTCGCAGAAACTAAAACAATACAATTATTTCGCAGAATCTGCTCGTTTATGATAACGAAATGCACCAAAATCGCAGAATCTGCCACCACTTCGTCATTGCGAGATTTTGCGAATCTTGGATTAGATTCTGCGATTTGCGTGTGATTTGCAGAATCTGCATTGCGTTCCGTCATTGCGAGATTCTGCGTTAGCAAAATCGTGGCAATCTATGCTAGATACTGCGATTTTTGTGAGATTCTGCGCCATACTTCACGCTAGATTCTGCGAAATTTGGATTAGATTCTGCGATTCTGCGATATTTTTGCTATCGCAAAAATTTTGGATTGCCACGAAAATCCTTGCGGATTTTCTCGCAATGACGAAGTGGGGGCAGATTCTGCGAATGAAGTTTTTACGCTATTATTTTTTTGATTATTTTACCCACCCCTTTAATCCCCCTCCGCAAGGGAGGGGGAGCAAGTTGATTCAATCTCCGCAAGGGAGGGGGAATTTTTTGGAATTGTCCTCCGCAAGGGGTTTTGGAGTTAGATTCTGCGGAGCAAATTTCGTGCGAGATTCTGCGTTTTTGTGCGATTCGCAGAATCTAGCGCAGAATCCCTTTTGTCACTGAGTGAATGCGAAGTATCTAAAAAATAAAAGAGATTCTTCGCTACGCACTTCGTGCTACGCGCGAGAATGACAATATTATAGATTGCCACGAAAATCCTTACGGATTTTCTCGCAATGACGAAGTGGTAGGCAATTCGCAAAAACTACGCTAGATTCTACAAATCACACTCAATTCACAGAATCTGCTCGTTTATGATAACGAAATGCACCAAAACGCAGAATCTACGCTAGATTCTGCAAATCTCACGCCATTCGCACAATCTAAAACAACGCAATTATTTCGCAAAATCTGCGAATAAAATAAAAATCGCAGAATCCACCCTTATTTCTTATCGCTTTTTTCCTTTGGCAAGTCCGCGTCAATCATCGCCTTTGTCTCGCTGTAAATTATGCGCGGACTTACATAATCATCCTTGCCTTGCTTGATTTTCCCGCCTTGCTCTAAAATAAACTTCGCATTGAGCTTATTTGCCAAATCCTCGCTTAATTTATAGGGCGCGATTTTATCATCGCGCGTGGAAAGAAGCGTAATGTGGCGGATATTTTTCATCAAATTTTTGTAATCTAACTCCACCGCATTAAACGCAGAAGCACTCTGCCCCTGCGGTGCTTGCCCGACAAATCCACTCACAAGCACAATCCCGCCGACTTTTTTCCCGCTCTCTTCGATGAATTTCAGCACCGCAATCCCGCTAACCCCGTGCGCCACGAAGTAAGTCGCCTCATCAATCTCCCCTGCGACTTCCTTAATCTTATCTTTCCAAAGTTGAATGTCCGCACTTTTTGGCATATCCGGCAGTGCGATATTTTCCGCCTTTATCGCCTTGCCAATCTCGCTGCTTAGCTCGCTTTTTAGCCACGGATACCAATAAGATTCTGCATTCGCCTCGAATCCGTGAATGATATAAATCCTTATATCCTTCGCAAACGCCCCACTCGCAAGTCCAAACGCCAATAGCGCAATTCCAAAAACTCTCATTTTTGTTACCTCCGTTAAATTAAATTATTGAGTTTCAAACTCTCTATAAACTCGTCATCATCGCTAGATTCTGCGTTTTTATCCGCAGAATCTCCCAAAATCGCAGAATCTGCGTCTTTTTTCGCGTTAGATTCTGCGAGTTTCTTACTTTCCGCCTTTTTTGCATCGGCATTTGCTTTTAAATCCAAGTTGTAGGTTACCACTTGATTTCTACCGCCTTCTTTTGCCTCATACAACGCCAAATCCGCTTGATTTATGCACTCCCACACATCGTGCGAAAATTCAGGCATTGCACTTACGCCAATACTCACGGATTTGCTGAACTTCAACTCACCGCGCGAGCATTTTTTCGCCATTGCAAAGGCATTGCGGATTTTATCAGCAACTCTTGTCGCTTCATCAATATCGGTTTCATCCAAAATTACCACAAATTCCTCACCACCATAGCGGATGAGTTTATCCACCGGGCGAATGATTTTGCGAATAGTCTCCACTAAAAGCACAATCCCCGCATCGCCGATTGCGTGTCCGTAAGTGTCGTTGATATTTTTAAAGTGGTCGATATCAAGCATCAAAATGCCGAAATTCGCGTGCTTTTCTAGCTTCGCCTTAATCTCGCTAGAATATTTATCCAAAAAGAAGCGGTTAAATGCCTTTGTGAGCGGGTCTGTGAAGGAATTTTCCTCGATTTCTTTCATAAGGATTTTTGTATTTATAATGTGCCGTGCCTCGCGCATATAGTTGTAAATTCGCGTGATTGACTTTTCTTTTTCAATGAGTTCTTTTTTGGAATCTAGCGCGATTGAGTAGAGCACCTCTAATTTATTTGAGATGACAAACTTCAAATCAATCACATTTAGTCCGCCAAGCGAGGTTGAGACGAAAACGCTCCCCTTGTCATCGTGGAAAATGATATTTTTATTATCCGCGTTTAGTCGCTTTTGAATGGTTGTGATTTCGCCTGAAATGATTTTCATCGTCACATCATTTTCGATTTTATATCCGCTAACCACCTCGCCATTTGATATTTCGGCGAAAGTGAGATTTTTGTATTTGATATATTTTTGGATTACGAGTTGTATTTCTTTGTAAATGTCCGCTGTTTGCTTGAAAGAATCAATCTTATTTTTGAAAGAAAACAGCACGACAATTTCATTTATCACCTCGCTCAAACGAATAAGCGGATTTTTATTATACACAGAGCGATTGTAGGTGAAAATTTGGGCGATTTTGGTGTCGATTGCCGAGATATTTTTATCTAACCCTTCAAGTAGGCGGTTTGTAAGCTTTGTAATCTCACTCATCCCCACAAGGTGCGTTTTTACCCGCAGTGTGAAGTCTCCATTTATCGCTGCTAAAATCGCAGAGCGGATATTTGCGCTAAGGCGCGTAAATTGCCCGATGCTAATCATCAGCATAATCATCAAAAATAAAGTCGCCATCCCCAAAAATACCAAAAATTCATTTTGCATAGTTGTGGCGATATCGACAATGTTATCCGTCAAAAGCAAGCTAGCATTCACCGCGCCGATGACATCGCCGGACTTTATTTGCGAATGGCAGGTGACACACTTTTGATTTGCGATGATGGGGATGGAAACCCTAGCGGTGTGATTATTTGTGCCTTCATTTTTTTGCAAAGAGATTTCGGCGCGATTTTTGGAGAGGTAGATATTTCGCTCGATTTGGTCGCGCAGTGTGGATTTTGGCTTTTTTAGTGCGGCACTAAACTCATCACTGCGACTAATCCACAAATCTTTGACTTGCCTTTGATATTTTATGGAGTTGATAATGTCATAAATATGCGCATTTACTCCCTGCCCTGTGGTGTATGCAACATCAAATGCAGCAGATGAAGTGCTGATAAGTTGCGTTTTGATTAACTCTAAATCTTTTTCTTTGTTATACAAATCCACTTTGTATAAGATAAATCCGCTACTTGCGATAATCGCAATCGCTGATAACAAAATAATTTTTATGCGTAAAAGTAACATTTTTCCCCCTTATTTTTTGCTAAATCGCAGAATCTTTACTCAACCGTTACGCTTTTTGCCAAATTTCGTGGCATATCGACATCATTGCCTAACCTTATCGCCACTTCTAATGCCAAAACCTGCAAAATCACCATCATCGCAAAAAATTCCTCCATATAGCTATCAAATTTTTTGATTTTCACCATATCATCAGCCAAAGCGCAATCCTCTTGACTAATGACACAGATTGTCGCATCGCGGGTGCTTAGCTCGGCGGTGTTGTTTTTGATTTTGTCAAAAAGCAAATGTTTTGGCATAAGGCTAATGGTAAAAAGCTCGGAGTCCGCCAAAGCAATGGGTCCGTGCTTCATCTCTCCGCTTGGATAGCCCTCAGCGTGTAAATAACTCAACTCTTTTAATTTTAGCGCACCCTCTAATGCAAGTGGATAAAAAATATCGCGCCCGATAAAGAAAAAGCCGTGTCCGTGCAAATATCGCTTGGAGAGTTTTTTAAGTCTATCGTGCATTGCTTCATCGATTTTTGCGGCATTTGTGGCGTCTTTCATATTTTTAATGTGGGCTTTTAGTTTGTCGCCTGAAATCACTCCGCGTTTTTTGCCCAAATACACGCCCAAAATCCATAACAACATTACCTGCGTGGCAAATGCTTTTGTCGAAGCCACGCCCTTTTCAATCCCCGCACGGGTAAGCAAACTACACTGCGCCTCTCGCACGATTGAGCTATCCTCCACATTGCAAATCGCTAGGGTTTTAAGATTTGCTTTTTTGGCAAGTTTGAGTGCCTCCAAAGTGTCCGCCGTTTCGCCACTTTGTGAGATTACGATAAAAAGTTCGTTTGGATTCATCACAGGCTCTGCGTAGCGAAATTCACTTGCAATCGCCACGCTAGTTTTGATTTTTGCTTCTCTCTCAAAAATGTATTTTGCCACTAGTGCGGCATTGTGGCTTGTTCCACAGGCGCAAAGTGTGATAGATTCAACACCTTCTAAAAAATCATCATCGATTTCAAGGTTTATTTTATCATTTGTGATTCGCCCTGCCAAAGTGTCCTTTAACACCGCACTTTGCTCATAAATCTCTTTTTCCATAAAATAGCGATAGCCCTCTTTTTGCGCAGATAGCTTTGTGCCGACTAATTTTTGGATTCGCGGTAACGCGCTAAAATTTGTAGTGTCCATAAAGCCACATTCGCCGTCCTCCAAATAGCAAACTTCATCAGCGATACCCAAAAGTGGAGATGAACTAGACGCAAAGTAAATATCTCCCACATTGTCATTGCGAGATTCGGCGATAGCCGAATCGTGGCAATCTATGCTGTTTTTTTGGATTGCCGCACTCGCTTCGCTCGTTCGCAATGACGAATCTTGTGATTTTGCTCGTCCTATAATAAGCGGTGAGCCATTTTTCGCATAAAAAATCTTATCATTCTCGCCCTTTGTGATTAAAAGCAACGCATAAGAGCCAATTAGTCGCTCAATAGTTGCCTTAAACGCGCTCAATGCAGAATCTGCGCCATTTAGATTTTCCTCAAATAAATGCACGATGATTTCAGTGTCTGTTTGCGAACTAAATTTATGCCCTTTTTGCTCCAAATCCGCGCGAATTTCGCTGTAATTTTCGATGATTCCATTATGCACCACCGCGCTAAATTCCGCGCTTTGCGGGTGTGCGTTTGTATCGCTAACTTTGCCGTGCGTAGCCCAGCGCGTATGCCCGATTGCCACACCAAAGCCACTACTTTGAAAATCAGCGCATTTTGCAGTTAGATTTTTTAGCTTTCCCGCACTTTTAAAAACGCTCAAATCGCCGCCATTTTCTCCGCAAAGCACCGCGATTCCCGCGCTATCATAGCCACGATATTCTAATTCGCTAAGTCCATCTAATAAAATCTGCTTTTTCTCGCTATTGCCTATGTAGCCTATGATTCCGCACATTTCATCTCCAAAATTAAGCAAAAATTTTATAAAATTCGCAATTTTAGCCAAATTTTATTTAATGGAGTCAAATGTTGAATTTTGCGTTTGAAAATTTGGTTGCGGTGAATTTTGTGAATTTGGATAAATCGCGTGCTTTGGCGGTTTTGGAGGCGCGAAATATGGTGAGAGAATTTATGCTAACTTCGCGTGAGATAGGCGAAGCGGAGCATTTTAGATTTATCGAATCCTTGCGTGATGACAAGAAAAATGCCTATTTTGCGGTGTATGCAATAGATTCTGCGAACGCAGAATCTAGCGCATTTTTAGGCGTAATCTGCCTAAATCAAATCGACTTTGCAAACAAAAACGCATTTTTGGGGATTTATGCGAATCTAACCGCGAATCCCGCCACGAATCACACCACAAATCACACCACAAACAACGGCGCGAATCTACTAAAAATCCTAAAATTCATCGCATTTGATGAGCTAAATTTACACATTTTATACGCCAAAGTGCTATCCACAAACTCCCGCGCATTGCGATTTTATGACAAAAATGGCTTTGTGCGCTGTGGCAAACTCATCGAAGCAATAAAGCGCGGTGATAAATTTTTGGATTTGGAGATTTTGGCATTGAAATCACAAGTCCCGTCATTGCGAGGAAGTCCGCAAGGACTGACGAAGCAATCTAAACAAATTAAGGAATTAAAATGAGCGTTTTTATAGTCGCTGAACTTAGCGCAAATCACGGAGGCGACTTGCAAGTCGCAAAGGACACGATTAAGGCTGCCAAAGAATGCGGAGCAGACGCAATCAAACTCCAAACCTACACGGCGGACTGCCTAACGATTGATTGCAAAAGCGAAGTTTTCAAAATCACCGATTCGCCCCTGTGGAGCGGAAAATATCTCTATGATTTGTATAAAGAAGCCGCGATGCCTTGTGAGTGGAATGCCGAGCTTTTTGCTTATGCGCGCCAAATTGAGATAGAGTGCTTTTCAACGCCATTTTCGCGCGGTGGCGTGGATTTATTGGAGTCTATCGGCAATCCCATCTACAAAATCGCAAGTTTTGAAGTGGTGGATTTGGATTTGGTGGATTATGTCGCAAGGCAGGGCAAACCTGTGATATTATCAAGCGGAATTGCCACAAATGACGAGCTAAAAACGGCAATAGAGCTGATAAAATCGCGTGGCGTGAGTGATATAACGCTTTTAAAATGCGTGAGTGCCTACCCTGCGAACATTGCGGATATGAATCTCCGTGAAATGCGCTTTTTGGGCGAAAAGTTTGGCGTGAAATTTGGACTAAGCGACCACAGCTTGGGCAATATGGCGGGGATTATCGCAACTAGCTTGGGTGCGAGTATGATTGAGAAGCATTTTATTTTGGATAAGAGCATTCGCAGTGCTGATAGCGCGTTTAGCTTGGATAGGGCGGAGTTTGCGGAGTTTGTAAGGGCGATTCGAAACGCAGAATCTGCTTTAAACGCAGAATCTACCGCAGATTCTGCGAATCAAAAGCAAGGCAGGACATTTGCGCGAAGCCTTTTTGTGGTAAAGGACATAAAAAAAGGCGAGATTTTAAATGGCGAAAATATTCGCGCGATTCGCCCAAATGCTGGACTGCCTCCGAAATTTTTAAATGAAATTTTAGGCAAAAAAGCAACGCATAATTTACCCTTTGGCAAACCGCTAGAATGGAGCGATTTTGAGTAGATTCTGCGATTTTCGCACGAATCGCAGAATCTGTGCTGTTTTCTGTCATTGCGAGATTTGACGAAGTCAAATCGTGGCAATCCATTTTGTCGTTCTGAGCGAGTGAAACGAGCGAAGAATCTCTATTTAGATTCTGTGATTTTTGTGCGATTCGCAGAATCTGCAATAGTTTCGCCATTTTTATCATTTGATTCGATAGTTTTTTCTCGCAAAAGGGCTGCGCCCCCCCGCCCCGCTCCCCCTACGCGCCAAAAAGCAGCCGCTTTTTCGCTTTTAGGGGGAGAGCCTCGCTTTTCCGCTTCTAGCAAAAAATCGGCACTCGCACTACTGCTCGTTTGCTCCCGATTTTTTGCACCACGAAGCGGGCGAGATTTTGGTGCTTCGCACGGATTATTTTTTATGGATTGCTTCGCCTTGCTGTCGCAAGGACTCGCAATGACGAATCACTCGCTAGATTTGCCCTTATTTCAATCGCATTTTTAGCGAGGGATATAATTTGTTGTGCGATTGCCAAGAATAATGCGATTAGAATCTACTTTTTGACTTAAAATCTTGCACACAATAATAAAAGGCTTGTTTTTCTTTGTCGCTCAAAGTTTGCTCTTGCAATGCTATACTTTGTGATTTGCAAATAGGTTTAGTGGCTTTTTGCCTAATATTTGCTGATAATATGGATTTTCATCGCTAATGCCAAAATAAAATCCACAGCCATTAGCCATCTCTCTAAATTCCCATTTTAACAGATTGTAGATGACTTCGTGCAACTCTTTGTGCTCCCATTTTCTAATCTTTATTTTTTTAGGTTTTATGCGATACATTGCTAGGATTTTTTCTCGTTGCTCTTTGATTGTAAGCCCATCTAAATTCACACTTTCCCAAGTATTTTCCAAGCCTTCATTTTCTAACTCATACTTTGCATCACTGATTCGCAGATACCTTAAAACATAAACATAATCTTTAAATCTAAGTCGCTTTCTATACATAGCAGTGTGCGAAATACCACTATTTAGATTATCACACTTGCAGTGGATATTGTTTAGATAAATATTAGCTTCTGCTACCCATTGCGCTATCTTTTGCTCTCTATTAGATTCATCATAAATAGCGATTTTATGCAATGCCAATGCTATTTTATCCAAATACGATTCCACATACTCTACGCCCCTTTGCCTACCTGTGAGCGTTAATCCCAAATCATACACAAACAAGCTAGGCGAATAAAATAGCCAATCAGGCAATTTATAATATATATTCCAGCGATACCAATGGCAAATTCGCTTAAAAATGTTGCTTTTGTTGTTTGTTTTCATTATGGCATCCTTAACTTCAAATCTAAATATAAACAATAGCGCGTGAATGTCTTTTCTGCCCACTGCAACTGACACATTTCACAAAATTGATGACTTAAAATAAGCTTTATGTGATATATATCGCGCTCATTATGCCTTATATAGGTAATCCTTTTATGATTGTAGCCATCATTGCTGTCGTGCAAGTCTTTATCGCTCTCATATAAATCCCTATCATCAAAGCCATATAACGCAGTTTCATACACAATCTTTGGATTCCAAAAGGCATTTTTAATCGCCTCATCATACTCACCATAAGTGATTTTGCCATCATATTTGAGATTTTCACATTTGCGGTAAATCTCGCCTAACCACGCGACAATCTCACGCTCCCACACCGCGAATCGCGCCTCTTTGTCGCGCTCTATGACTGAAATTCGCACTAGGTTTGTAATGATTTTTGCTGTGTTTTCATCTAGCAATTTTAAGGCTTCGTTTTTTGCTTTGATACGCGCTCTGCGCTTTTGTAAAAAGTCAAATATCATTTTTGCCTCCATTTGTTTGAATGCTTATCGTCTAAAAAATGGACAGATTTTTGTCTATTTAAAATGGCAAGTTGCTTTTGTGTGAATCTAATCGCAATAAATCGTCATTGCAAAGAAATGCGTAGCGACTAACGAAGCAATTCACACCCACGCCGTCATTGCGAGGAAGTTTGAGCGAAGCGAAATATCTCAAAAAACAAAAGAGATTTTTCGCTCACTTCGTTCGCTAAGAATGACAAAGTTGTATTGCCACGAAGTCGCCCAAAGTGCGACTTCTCGCAATGACGAATCTTTTTTAGATTCTGCGATTCGCAGAATCTTGGATTGCCACGCTCGCTTTGCTCGCTCGCAATGACAAATCTAACGCAGAATCTGCAAGCGTAGCGAAGCAACAATCGAAGTAATGGCGGTGGAGGTTTTGTAGTTTTTGCTAATTTTTGGGAGCGAAGCTAGACTTGCGGTCTGTGAGCCTCCCAAAAATTAGCAAATCTACGAAAGATGCACCCCAGAACAAATTGCCACATTAAGATTCATATTCCACAATATAATGCGGTCTCCCCTTGCCCTGCTCATAAATCCGCCCTATATACTCGCCGATAATGCCTAACATTATGATTTGCAGTCCGCCAAAGAATGATATTAGCACCATTAGGCTAGGATACCCTTTCACAGGGTCGCCGAAAATCAGTGCTTTTAGCAAGATATAGCTTCCCCACGCGCCTGATAGCGCAAAAATCACAATGCCGATGATTGTGATTGCGCGAAGTGGCGTGATTGAAAAGCTCACAATCCCGCCAAGCCCGTATCGTAGCAACTTTAAAAAGCTCCATTTAGATTCGCCACCCTCTCTTGCGACATATTCATACTCCAAATACCGCTTCTCAAAGCCCACAAACTCAAAAATCGCCTTTGAAAAGCGATGATATTCATTCATAGCCAAAATCGACTGCACCACTTCGCGCTCCATTAGGCGAAAATCTCTCACGCCAGAGACAATCTTTACGCTTGATAACGCATTATTGACTTTGTAGAAAATCTCGCTCAAAAATGCGCGGATTTTACCCTCGCCACTGCGATTTGCGCGTTTGGCGACTATCATTTTGACGCGCCCATTTTGGTTTGAAGTAACATTTGCATTATAAATCTCAATCATTTTGCTTAAAAGATTCGGCGGGTCTTGCAAATCGCAATCCATAAGCGTGATAAGCTCATTTTTCGCGCCTTTTAGCCCTGCAAGTATCGCGCCCTCTTTGCCAAAATTGCGCGAAAATTTGATAAGGCGGATATTTTTATCGCTTTTTTGTAGCTTTTTGATTTCATCAATCGTGGCGTCCGTGCTACCATCATCAATGAAAATCATCTCATAATCGCTCACCATTTCACGCCATTTTTCGCCCATTATTGTTTTATAAAATCTCGCGACATTTTGCGCTTCATTAAAGCAAGGGATTATGATGCTAAGGGTTTTCATTGATTTCCCCCTAAATTGCGTAGATTCTGCAACTCTTCGGTGATTTTATTTAGGCGCGAATTTGCTTCATTGAGCGCGTTTTGGTTTGAATCTACCAAATTTTTGGGCGCATTTTTGATAAAATTTGCGTTATTTAGCACAAGTTCTAATTTGGTGATTTCTTTTTGTGTTTTTAGCATTTTGGCTTCTAATTTCGCAGTGAGTGCGCCCAAATCCACAGCATTTGCGGGGATATAGACTTCGCAGGATTCGCCTATTTCAAAAATGCAATTTGGCATTTTAGACTTTACAAAGTCGATTTTATCGCATTTTGCGAGTTTTTTGATGAAAATTTCAGCTAAATTTGTATCATTTAGATTCGCTTTGATAAATGCCCTTGATATAGGCTTATTTGCCAAATCAATGCTAATTTTTGCGCGTCTAATGGTAGTTACAATATCTCTAATCACTTCAAAGTCGCTATTTACGGATAGATTCGCGCTAACACTATTTTCACATTCGGGGAATCTTTCAATCATAATCGAATCCGCATTTTCAATCTCACTGCCACGCAAACTCTGCCACACAAACTCACTCACAAAGGGCATAAATGGGTGAAGCAATTTCATAGTCTCTCTCAAAACCGCGCCCACTTCAAAAACTGCCTCTTTTTGCGCCTTTACCGCCTCAATACCAAAATCGCAAAAATCATTAAACAAAAAGCGATAAAGCGCGTTTGCGCCGTCATTGAAGCGATATGAAGTAAGCGCATTTTGCACTTCTTTTGCGCAAATGTTGAATTTTGCGTAGATATAAAGCCCAAGCGGAGATTGTATCGAATCAAGCGTGGCAAAGGGGCGTTTTGCGTTAGATTCGGCGTTTTGTTGCTCTTTATACATTTGCAAAAATGACAGCGCGTTTATGATTTTTATAACAAGCGCATTGCCGATAGTTAGGCTATTTTCGCCGATTTTTATATCTCGCCCTTGAATGCAATTATATGCAAGTGAAAAGCGCAAAATATCGCTACTATGCGTCTCAATCAGCACTAGCGGATTTATGACATTGCCCCGTGATTTGCTCATCTTTTTGCCATTTTCATCACACACTAGGGCGTGGAGATAAATATCCTTAAAAGGCAGTTTGCCAAGCAACGATTCGCCACTAAAAAGCATTCGCGCTACCCAAAAGAAGAGAATATCAAAGCTGGTGATGAGAAGCGAATTTGGGTAGAAATCCATCAAGTCTGATTCGGTATAGAGCGCGTTTTGCGGGCAATTTGTTCTGGGGTATTCATTTGCGTTGTTTTGATACGAAACTTCGCTCAATGGACTTTTTTGTCCTATTTTCGCTCGTTCCGCATCAAAACAACGCAAAGCAACACCGCCATTACTTCGATTGTTTGATTGTGAATCGTGCGCTGTGGGAGATTCTGCGATTTTCGTGCGAATCGCAGAATCTGTATTATTCTCCGTCATTGCGAGATTTTGCGTAGCAAAATCGTGGCAATCTATATGATTATTTTTTGTGGATTGCTTCGTTGTGGCTTCGCCACTGCCTCGCAATGACGAAGTGGGGGTAGATTCTGCGATTTTTGTGCGATTCGCAGAATCTAGCGCAGAATCTGCGGAATGACTACCCGAGAACGAATTGCCAAAGCCCAAAGACAAATTACCCCAGCCTAATGTGCTAAACGCCCACAACCCCGAACTAAACCAAGTATCCAGCACATCTTCATCTTGCCTCATCTCCGCGCCACATTTCGCACAAATTTCAGCGTCCTTTTCACTAGCCACCTTAATCCCGCATTTATCGCAGTAAAACACAGGGATTCGATGCCCCCACCAAAGCTGCCTAGAAATGCACCAATCGCGCAAATCATTCATCCACGCATTAAAATTATTTAGCCACGCATTTGGATAAAACTTGCATTCTCCCGCATTCACGCGCTTTATCGTCTCTTTTGCAATGTCCTTTTTCACAAACCACTGCTTTGAAATATAAGGCTCTACGACATTTCCGCAACGATAGCATTTGCCTATTTGATTTGTATAATCCTCTATTTTTTCTACAAATCCACCGCTTTCAAGTCGTGCTACGATTTTATCTCGCGCCTCCAATCGCTCCAATCCCGCAAACTCCCCGCAGTGGCTATTTAAAATACCATTTTTATCAAAAATCGTTATAAATTCTAACTTGTGGCGCAATCCCACTTCGTAGTCGTTATTATCGTGTGCGGGGGTTACTTTTACCGCGCCCGTGCCAAATTCCATATCCACGATTTCATCAGCGATGATTTCAATCTCTCTCCCAATCAAAGGCAACACCACTTTTTGCCCGATGAGATGGGCGAATCGCGAATCATTTGGATTTACCATTACCGCCGTATCGCCAAAATATGTCTCAGGGCGCGTAGTTGCCACCACCACGAATTTATCGCTATCTTTCAAAAAATATCGCAAATAATACAACTTGCCCTTATTTTCCTCAAACTCCACTTCTATGTCGCTAAGCGCACCATCGTGGGTGCACCAATTCACCATATAATCGCCCTGAAAGATTAGCCCCCTATCATACCACGCGACAAATGCCTTTTTCACGGCATTTTGCAAGCCTTTATCCATCGTAAATCGCGTTCTACTCCACGCCGCACTTGCGCCCAAACGCTTTAATTGCGCGATAATATCGCCACCGCTTTTTTCTTTCCAATCCCACACTTCGGCTAAAAACGCTTCTCTACCAATTTGCTCTTTTTTTATCCCCTTTGCTAAAAGTTGCCGTTCAACTACATTTTGCGTAGCAATCCCCGCGTGGTCGATGCCGGGCTGCCAAAGTGTGCGAAAGCCCTGCATTCGCTTGAATCGCACGATAATATCTTGCAGAGTGTAGGTTAGCGCGTGTCCTATGTGAAGCGAACCTGTGATATTTGGCGGTGGCATCATAATGCAAAAATTTTTGCCATTTGCGATTTTGGCATTTGAATCTACTTCAAAATATCCCCGCTTCTCCCAAATCTCATAGCATTTTTTCTCAAAATCCTGCGCATTGTAATCCATAGCATAACCTTTTAACGATAAATTTGTGGCATAAAATTTGCTTTTAAAAAAGTAGGATTTTATCCAAAATATATTAAATTTAGGATTAGCAAAGTGAAATTTGAAGTCGTTGCGCCCATAATGGGCTTTGAGGATATTAAGGCGTTGGAGTTTATGCGAATCGATGATAACTTTGCCACGATTCGAGCAGAAAATGGCGTAAGTTGGAGTTTGGCAAATCCTTATGCCTTGCGCGATTACAAACTTGCGCTCTCTGTCAGCACACAAGCATTGCTTGATGTGGCGCAGGATTCGCATTTAGAAGTGTGGTGTATGATGATAATCCAAAAGCCACTAGAAGATTCGCGTGTGAATTTTTTGTCGCCACTAATTTTAAATTTTAGCAACAAAAAATTATTGCAATTTCACTGCCATCTAAGCGACTATCCGCAGTATTTTAAGTTAGAATCATTACGCGCTTTTATAAATTAAGTGCCGTTACGCAATCTAAATGCCGAGCAGCTATCGGCGGTAAATGCGCCATTTGGGCATAATCTAATCATCGCATCCGCTGGCACGGGCAAAACTTCAACGATTGTAGGGCGCATCGCAAAATTGCTAAATGACGGGATAAATCCGCGTGAGATTTTATTACTGACATTCACAAACAAAGCTGCAAATGAGATGATTTCGCGCTTGGAGCGACATTTTAGCCCTACGATTACAAAGCAAATAAATGCGGGGACTTTTCACGCAGTGGCTTATCGCTACTTAAAAGAGCATGTCCATATCACGCTAAAACAGCCCCGAGAGCTAAAAACGCTACTAAAATCGATTGTAAATGTTCGGCGATTTGATGAAAGCGTGGCGCATTATAAGGCGGAGTATTTATACGACTTAATGTCGCTATATGTGAATACAAATGCGCCCCGTGCGGACAATTCGTCTTTGGAGTCGCGCAATTCGCTCCGTGGTAGTCATTCCGCAGATTCGCTAGATTTGGAGCGTTCGCAGACCGCTAGTCTAGTCTCACGCCCCAAATCTAGCGAAAACTACGAAAGCACTACTGCGATTCCTTCCGTTGTAGATTCTGCGAAAATCGCAGAATCTAATGAAAAAAATGTAGATTCTACGACAGATTCTGCGATTCGCACGAAAAACGCAGAATCTAATGAAAAAAATCCGTCATTGCGAGAAAATGAGCGTAGCGAATTTTCGTGGCAATTCGCAGAATTGAATAAAGAAACTTCGGCTTCGCCTTGTTTTGCGAGCAAAGCGAAGCAACCATCCAAAACAAATTGTCATATTGAGCGAAGCGAAATATCTCAAAATAAAAGAGTTTCTTCGCTTTGTGCTTCGCACTCCGCTCAGAATGACAAAATAATCGCAGAATCTCAAAATCCCCCCTCCCTTGCGGAGGGGGCTAGGGGGTGGGTAGATTCGCCACAATCCTTCTCCGACTTCATTACCGCACGAAACGATGACCAATCAATCCACAGCGCAATCTATGACGACATTTTCGCCGAATTTATGGAGGTAAAAAAGCACTATCACTATGCAAGTTACGATGATTTATTGCTTTTGTATAGAGAGCAGATTTTAGCGCGTGGCGTGGGATTTTGCGAAGTTTTGGTTGATGAATACCAAGATACAAATCCCTTGCAAAATAGCATTATTAGCGCGTATTGCGCAGATTCGCTATTTTGCGTGGGCGATTATGACCAAAGCATTTATGCCTTTAATGGCGCAGACATCGGCATTATAGCTAGTTTTTCTGCGCGTTACAAAGATGCGCAGATTTTTAGCCTAAACAAAAATTACCGCTCCACGCGCAAGATTCTAAATGTCGCAAACAAAGTCATCGCAAACAACCCGCGAATCTACCCAAAAAGCCTCCAAGTTGTCCGGAAAAGCGATGATTCGCGCGTGGAGATTTTGCGCTTTAAGCAAACAAAAGAGCAATATAGCTTCATCGCCAAACATATAGCCGATTCTGCCTTGCACGGCGCAAAACTCGGCGATATTGCGGTAATTTTTCGCAACAACACTAGCTCGGATTTGATTGAAGCAGGATTGCGCGAATATGGCATTGCGTGTCGCAAAAAGGGCGGACGCAGTTTTTTTGAAAGCCGTGAAATCGCCCTATTTATCGATATTTTGAGCCTTTTTAGCAATCGCGCCGATATGATGGCATTTGTGAATATTATCTCAAATGGTGCGCAAATCGGGGAAGTTATCGCAAAAGAGATTTATGAAGCGTTAAGTTTTTTAGGCGGTGGCGATATTATTAGCGGTTTGATTCACCCAAATATCACACAGGGCGCAAATCCTTACAAAAGCCGTGCGCGAAATGCGCAACTTGGGCTATTTGATGAGATTTTTGTCAAAGAAGATTCGGCGCGATTTAATAGCGCAATTAGCAAAAATTTTCACTCTCACCCCATTCTTTGCCACCCAAAGCTAAATAAAAAAAGTGCGATTTTTTTAAATAATTTTTATCAGTTATTTGAATTTAAAAGCAGAGATTTAAACGCGCTTTTTGCCCACATAGAAAAGTCTGCATTTTGGAGCGATTTAAAATCACAAATCGCCACTACTCGCGCAAAGGGCGCAGATTCAAGCGCAATCGATGATTTTACCAAAGCCATCGACAAAAAATTATCCATTTTGCAAAACTTGTCCCAAAAATACGACACTTTGACGCATTTTTTAAACCAAATTATCCTAAATAGCGCGGAATCAAGCAGTGGCGATGGCGTCCATCTACTTACAATCCACGCCTCCAAAGGATTAGAATTTGAGAGCGTTTATATCATCGATTTGATGGACGGACGATTCCCAAACTTTAAGTTAATGGCTAAAACAGGGAGTTTGGAGGAAGAGCGCAGACTTTTTTATGTCGCTACCACACGCGCAAAGCGCAATCTCTACTACTGCTTTGCGTATTTTGATTCGGCAAAAAATACAAATTATTTGCCATCGATTTTTTTAAAAGAAGCGGGATTGATTTGAGATTCTGCGCTTTTTGTGGTGGTTTCTGCGAAATTGTCGCCATTCGCAGAATCTGCGATAGATTCTGCATTTTTTGCGGTAGATTCTGCAAATTGAAGTAAAATCGCAGAATCTACCTTTATTTTATTTTTAATTTCGCTATAATTTCGCATTTTTTTAAAAAGGAATATTTTTGCAAAATAGTTTGATTTCCCCAGCACCCATCGCACTTTTTGCCTACAATCGCCTTTGGCATTTGAAAGAGACTTTGAGTGCATTAGCGCAAAATAATCTTGCAAAAGATTCTGCGCTATATATTTTTTTAGACGCGCCAAAGGCAAATGCCTCGCAAAAGGAAGTCCAAACGCATTGCAAAATCACCGCATTTTTAGAGCATTTCGCAGAATCTAGCGCAGATTTTAAGCGCATTATTTTAGTTAAACGAACGCAGAATTTTGGTTTGGCAGATAATATTATCGATGGCATAAGTGCCGTGATGAGCGAAAATAACAGGGCGATTATTTTGGAGGATGATATTGTTGTTAGTCCTGCGTTTTTGGAATATATGAATTTAGGACTTGCAAAATATCAAAGCGAACCAAAGGTTTTTAGTATTGATGCGTGGGTGCCAAAGATTTGCGATGATAGTTTAAGTGACTGCTTTTTCTCTCGTGCGTTTTACTGCTGGGGATGGGCGAGCTGGGCGGATAGATGGCAGTTGTTTAAGCGAGATATTGCGTGGATTAGGGCGAATTTTAATGAAAATGACATTTATGGCGCGAATTTAGATGGATTTACAAATGCGTATGGCGACTTTATTTTAAATGAAAAGGGGAAAATTAAAAGCTGGGCAATATTTTTTTACCTCATCGCATACAAGCATAGCGGACTTCATCTAGTGCCAAAAGTGCCATACATTCGCCAAATTGGATTTGATGGAAGTGGAGTGCATTGCGGAAAGAGCGATATTTATGAAAATGACGCGCTAAATCTTGCGCTTCCGCAAACTTTTCCCCATTATTTGGAGGAAAATAAAATCGCTCTAACTCGCTTTCAAAACTTCTATGCAAGTCTTAAAAAACCACTGCCTACGCGTATTAAAAATAAAATCATCAAAGTCGCTACTAATTTAGTTCGCGCAACGAGAGAGAGAGAGAGAGAGTAGGCGCGCCTGCGCAAACTGCCGCTTAAATCCATATTTTCTTAACTTCCATTTTTTTGCTTCATATTTTGCTTCCCAAAATTATCTTAAAACCTTAAAAAACGCAGAATCTACGGAGATTTCATTAGATTCTGCGATATTTGCCAAAATCTATTTTAAAAATTCTCCCATTTTTCACACTGCAAAGCAAGCAAAGTTTTTAGCATATTCACGCAAATTATCTTTAATAGATTCTTGCACACATCATTTTTATCCCATTAAAAAGGTCGCATAATGAGTTATTTAGTCCAAAATCCCATTTTGTTTTTAATCTTTAATCGCATTGAGACCACAAAAAAAGTCTTTGAAAGCATCGCAAAGGTCAAGCCAAAGAGATTATACATCGCGGGCGATTCTGCGCGAAATCACGCAGAATCGCAAAAAGTCACAGAATGCAGGGACTTTGTATTGCAAAATATCACTTGGGAGTGCGAAGTCAAAACACGCTTTTTAGAGCAGCACTTGGGGTGTAAGCACTCGCTAAGTAGCGCGATATTGTGGTTTTTCTCCCACGAAAAGCAAGGCATAATTTTAGAGGATGATGATGTGGGGAATGAATCTTTTTATAGATTCTGCGATGAGATGCTAGAAATATATAAAGACGCACCTCAAATCTCAATGGTTAGCGGGTGGAGCGCGCTAGACTTCGCGCCAAAGGCAAAGGAAAGTTTGAAAGAGAGTTATTATTTCTCAAAATATAATCACATTTGGGGATTTGCCTCGTGGGCGCGTGCGTGGGAAAAATATGAGTTAGAGAATGCAAACTTTGAGTGTGACTTTGCAAAACTTACATTTGATAGCAAGGCGGAGCAAAAATATTGGCATAAAACCTTTAAAAGTTACTACGCTGGGGAGATTGACACTTGGGACTATCCTATGAGCTTTTGCAACTGGCAAAATGAAATGCTTTGCATTTATCCAAAACATAATTTAATCCAAAATATCGGTCTAAATCGCGCCGATGCAGCGCATACCACAGGGGAAAGCAAGTTTGAAAATATGCGCGTAGAAGAAATGCCATTTCCCCTAACGCACCCTTGCGAAATCAAGCGCAATGTAGAGATGGATAAGGCGAATTTTAAGGCGGTTTTCGCTCCGCCAAATATCCTTGTGCGTGTGATAAATAAACTCTCGCGAATGATTTTTGGGCGAAATGCGATTAAGGTGAGCTGAGATTCTGCGATATTTGATGTATTTCGCAGAATCTAGCAGAATCTATTTGCAGAATCTTAAAAAATCTCGCAAAATCTCGTAGAATTTGGCGCAAAATCGCAGAATCTAGCGGGATTTAAAGCAGTGGATTCTGCGAAGTGCCTCATTTTTGCCGATGATAAACAAGCATTCACGGACGCCAATCCCGCTACTTGTCCCTAGCATTATTAAGCGCAAACTCATCATAATTTTGCCAATTTTTATGTTGCTTTTATCGGCGTAGGCGTGAAGCGAATCGCTGATAGCCTCCACGCTACCAAAATCCACGCACTCAATAATCGCGCCAAAATCCAAATTATTGTGGTGCAAATCGCATTTTTTCATCATCTTTTCATCGTAATTTTGTGGCGCATTTAGCACCGAATCTATCATCGCACCAAAATCTTTTAGTGTCTCAACACGCGGTTTGATTTCGCTAAAAAGCACCGCTTTTTTCGCAGAATCTAATGCAATTTCACAGCCCAAAAAATCCCCCAAAAGTCGCTCCAATCGCGAATCATCGCACTCTTTTATGTAGTGATTGTTTAGCCAATGCAGTTTTGAGAGATTATACGCGCTAGGCGAGTGGCTTAACGCGCCTAAATTAAACAGCTCTATCATTTCGTGCAAACTAAAAATCTCTTTGTCGTTGTGGCTAAAACCAAGTCGCAAGAGAAAATTTAGCAACGCTTCGGGCAAAAATCCCATAGCCTTGTAATCCATCACATTCATCGCACCATCGCGTTTGCTTAATTTATGCCCTTTTTCATTTAAAATCATCGGTATGTGGCAGAATCTTGGCACTTTAAAGCCTAACGCATTGTATGCAATCACCTGCTTTGGCGTGTTGCTTAAATGGTCATCGCCACGAATCACATCGCTAATCCCCATCTCCGCGTCATCAATCGCCACGACAAAGTTGTAAGTGGGCGTTCCATCGCTTCGCATAATGATATAATCATCGATTTCTTTTGCACTAATCGCCACTTCGCCTTTTAGCGCGTCATAAAAGCGCACTTCGCCTTCCATCGGAGCTTTAATACGAATCGCGGGGGCAACCCCCTTTGGTGGCGTCCCGCTAAAATCGCGGTAGCGATTGTCGTAACGATAGATTTTGTTTTGCTTTTGCGCCTTTTGTCGCTCGGCGTCTAACTCATCCTTTGTCATATAGCAAAAATACGCCTTGCCATTTTTTACCAAATCCTCCGCATATTTGCGGTAAATCTCTAACCGCTTGGATTGAAAAACGACTTCTTTATTGTCATATTCTAATCCCACCCAGCTAAACGCCTCCAAAATCGCACCCACCGCCTCATCGCTATTGCGCGAAAAGTCTGTGTCCTCGATTCGCAAGAGAAATTTTCCGCCGTTTTTTTTGGCGTAGAGATAGTTAAAAAGTGCCGTGCGAAGCCCACCGATATGCAAAAATCCCGTAGGGCTGGGTGCAAAACGCGTTGTTGTCATTTGAAGTCCTTTATTTATAGATATCGCCTCGTGAGCCTATTTTGTATGCGTAAATTAAAATTTGCTGTTCGATAATCTCATAAAGCAAGCGATATTTGCCGATTCGCAAGCGATATTTGTGCGTTTCGCCTTGCAGTTTTTTAATATCAAGCGCATTTTCATAAGGATTTTGCGCGATTGTTTCTAATGCAGATAAAATTTTCGCCTGCAATTCTTTGTGGCTGTCTAAAAATTTTTCTACCTGCTTTGAATATTGTATTGTGTAACTCATAGTCCATACTTCTTTTTCAATGCTTCGTGGCTTATCGCTTCGCCGCGTTCTAATTCCTTTCGTGCCTTTTTCCACGCTTTGTAATCCGCCTTTGTTTCGATGGGTAGTTTTTCATCATCGCTCTCTTTTACTTCGCGCACACCGCGCAAAAGGCGAATTGCACTCATAATCTCGCTTTTATTTTTATCGCTAATTTGGACGCTCAAAGTCATATTTTCCCCCTTAAATTTTTAGAATTTTACACTATTTTGGAATGATTTTATTTGCTAAATTTGCAATTGCGCTATTTGCCGAATCTTGCAATGCTTTGACAATCGCTTCGCTTTTAAAGTCGCTAATTGCGCTAGATTCTGCGATTATGTCGCTTTGCAAAATACTGCCATTTTGGTGTAGCAAAAAGGCAAAATTTACATTTGCATAAGATTTTGCATTCGCTGAATCTATCGCCGAATCCGCCCCATTTTTCGCTGAATCTACCGCCGAATCTTCATTAGATTCTACGATTTTCGTGCGATTCGCTGAATCCACCGCTGAATCCACCCCAAAATCAAGCACCTTTATTCGCAAAAATTTCTCCACTTTTATCCCGCTAAAAGGCGGTGTGATGATTTTTAGGCAATGTTTTGCAAAAGTCTTTATTAGCATTGATTCAAAGCTAGATTTTATGCCTTCATTTAGGCGCACACCATCCACGCTCCGCACCAAATCGCCATTTTTTCGCAAGATATTTTTACCCGCCAAGCTCTGCGGGATTTCAATACCTTCAAGCGCGATAATCTCCCACGCACCGCACTTTGGCACTTCAACGCGGACATTATCTAGCTCATAATACTCCACCTTTGGCAACTCGCTTTTTAGGTTTATATCCACGCACGCGGACATTAGAGCCGCGCAAAGTGCCATAAAAATCATCGCAATTTTTCTCATTTCTCATCCTTTCGATATCCAAAAATCGTGTTATACGGGTCATTATCCAATCGCTCGACAAACGCATTGCCATTTTTGGCAAACGCGCTAATATCATTCATCGCACTCTCAATCGCCCCAAGCATCGGCATAATCGTAGTTTTCAAATCATATTCGCCATTTGTAATTTTGGCATTTAGCAAGTCTGTGATTTTGCTGATATTTGCGATGATTTTATCGATGTCTTGCGTGTTTTTGCCTAGCGTCTGTGCCAAAATGTTGATATTTTTTGTCGCTTCATTTATGGAGAGCAAAATCGCGGTGATATTTTTGGCATTATCCTCGCTTAAAACCTCATTTGCGTTATTTAGCAAGTAATCAACTTTGCCTGTGATACTTGGGATAGCCTCCATAATTTGTGATAGCGAATCACCGCTAATCTTTAAAGTCGCGCCAGATTCTGCGATTTTAGTGCTTTTTTCATTTTGCATTAGCGTTAAGAAACTCGCCCCCAAAATCCCGCTTTGCTCGACTTTTAGCGCAGAATCTACTCTCACCGGCAAATCTTTTAAAATCTCTACAATTATCTCAATCTCGCTAAAACTCTCATCGCGAAATCTCACCGCACTCACGCGCCCGACATTTATGCCCTTATATTTCACCGCTGAATCTACCTTAATATTTAGCGGTTGCATCGTGTAACTTTTATAAATTTTTGTCGAATCTTTAAAAATCCCACTATCGCTAAACCAAAATATAAACACCACAAACCCCACAAGCGAGAGCATAAAACACGCGCCGATGAAAATATAATTTACCCCTCTCTCCATAATCGCTCTCCTCTTTTTGATTTTAAAAGTGTCTCTTTGTGTGCGACTTCGCTCATCTTAAAATCCTCCAAACTGCCTTCAAACAGCACTTTTCCGCTATCAAGCAAAATAAATCTATCCGTTGCATCTTTGATTGAATCCAAATCGTGCGTAATCATAACGATTGTTAGGCGAAACTCATCTTTTAGTCGCTTTATAAGTTTATCGAAATTCTCCGCACTTTTGGGGTCAAGTCCGCTTGTGGGCTCATCTAAAAATAAAATTTCAGGGTTATAAACTAATGCCCGTGCAAGTCCCACGCGCTTTTTCATACCGCCACTTAACTCGTAGGGATACATTTCTTTCACGCTTTGGGGCAGTCCTACGGCGTTAATGTAATATGCGGCGATTTCATTTATGACGCTTTTTGGATAGTTGCTATATTCTTCAAGCATAATGCCGACATTATCAAGCACACTTAAACTTGAAAAAAGCGCACCAAATTGAAACAAAACGCCACAGCGATTTAGGATTTTATGGTGCGCGGAGGTTGAATCAACTTGTCCCCCCTCCCTTGCGGAGGGGGTTAGGGGGTGGGTAGAATCGCTATTTGAAAATTTCGCACCACTATTTTTTTGTGAATCAACCCACCCCCTTTGTCCCCCGCGCGCATTTGGGAGGGGGAAATTTTGAGAACAATCGTCTCCGCAAGGGAGGGGGATAGATTGAGATTTATTCTCCGCAAGAAATGGAGATTTAAAATTGCCACCCCAAATATCCTCCCCAAATATGCGAATACTCCCGCTTTCAGGCTTTTTTAGGCGAATCATCGCACTCAAAAGCGTGCTTTTACCGCTCCCACTACCGCCCAAAATGCCAAAAATCTCGCTTTTAGCGACACTAAAACTCACATTTTCTTGGATAAAAGTATCCTTATATTTCGTGTAGAGATTTCGCACTTCAATAATATTTTGAATGTTTTTTTGCGTATTTTTTTGCATTTTTTAAAACCTTAACTCCGTAAAAATCAGCGAAAAAAGCGCGTTTATTATTATCACGCCAAAAAGTGCGCAAACCACGCTTGTGGTTGTTTTCTCGCCCACGCTTTGCGTATTGCCCTCCACGCGAAACCCGATAAAACAGCCAATTATCACCACCGCAGCGGCATAAAACGGCGCTTTGATAATGCCTGTCCAAAAGCTATTCATCCCCACAGAACTCTTAATCTGCGCCACATACTCGCCAAATCCAATCTCAAATCCAAAATGCAAAAACACCATACACCCAAAAAGACTAATCAAATCCGACAAAAACACCATCAGCGGGAAGCTAATCACAAGCGCGTAAAATCGTGGCAGAACGATAAAATTCATCAAATTTAGTTGCATTGTTTTCATCGCGCTAATTTCTTCTGTCATTTTCATAACGCCAATTTGCGCCGTGTAGGCACTTGCACTACGCCCCGCTACAATCATCGCCACGACAAATGGACCAATTTCGCGCAAAGTGAGCTTTGCTGTCATCTCTACGCTTAGATTCACAAAGCCCATTCGCTCCAAAGTCGCCGCCCCTTGATAGGCGATAACCCCGCCCACGACAAAAGAGACGATAAAAATCACAGGCATCGCGGCAATTACGCTATTAAAAATATGGTAATTTATCGCGCGTAGGCGGATTTCTTTTGGGTGCAAAATGGACTTTGAGAGAAAATAAAGTAGCACCCCCGTGAAGTTTAGAAACTCTACAAACGCAGCCCACCAGCCATAAAGTAGCACGCCAATCTCGTGCGCGGATTTGATGAAAATATTTTCTTTTGGCGGGGGTATGATTTGCGCTTCTTTTATCTCGATTTCGCGCAAAAGATTTGCGATGTGCTTTGCCTTGTCAGTGGTGGCGGTGAGCGTGATTTCGCCCCCGCGCTTGGTGATATCCTGCCCCAAAGTGTAGATAAAAATTAGAAATGAAAAATCAAAAGAGTTGATAAAATCCAAATTTAGCGCATAGTGCTTTAATTGCAGATTCTGCGATAGATTTTGCAAGGCTTCGATATCGGCTTTTGGGATATTTTTACCAAAATCGCCGTGAAGTGTGATATTTGCGGAGTTATTTTTAATCGCTGAATCTATCATTTGCACTCCACTTCAAGCGCACTCTTGGCACACAATCATCAAAAATCTCTAACTTCGCAATGCCTATCTCTAATCGCAGAATCTGCGGATACTTCGCCAAAATCGCTTCTTTTATCGCCACCAGCGCATTTTCTAAATAAAAAAATTGATTTGCTTTCAAAGTCGCCAAAATCATCTCACGCAAGATGGCATAATCGATGATATTTGTAGAATCTAGCGCAGATTCTGCGGATTTTGGACTTTTTTTGCTAGATTCTGCGTTTTTCGCAGAATCTACATTTTCTCCCCCCTCCCTTGCGGAGGTTGAATCAATTTGTTCCCCCTCCCTTGCGGAGGGGGTTAGGGGGTGGGTAAAATCGCTATTTGAAAATTTCGCACCACTATTTTTTTGCGAATTAACCCACCCCCTTAATCCCCCTCCGCAAGGGAGGGGGAGAGATTGAGACTTGCCATCCGCAAGGGAGGGGAGATTATTTTCTCGCAATGACAAATATAGCGAATCTGCGGAATGATTACCCGAGAACGAATTGCAAAACTCTACCCTTAAATCCACTTTCAGATTCTGCGCTTTTGTCCGCTCACTTGGCAATATGCCTATAATCGCACTTACCCTAAAATCCTCCAAGCAAATCTCAAAGCGCATTTTAGAGTATCTTGCCCTCTTGCCGCTTGATTAGTCGCATAATATTTGGCGCGTGCGTGTATAAAATGAGCGCCAAAAGCACGATTAAAGGCGTGTGTGTGCCGATTTGGTGCATTATCGAAATGCTCGGCGGTAAGTCCATATACGGCGTGATAAAAGTCGCCAAAATCCCCACACTCACGCCAATCAGCGATGAAAGCGAACTCACCTTAAAAACCTTGCCGATGAGATACCACGCCAAAAGTCCCACCGCCCCTTCAAATGGCACAAGCAAAATCACCGCGCCAATGCTTGTCGCCACGCCCTTACCGCCGTTAAATCCCAAATACGGGCTATAACAATGCCCTAGCACGGATAGAAGTGCCACTGCCCACTGCGTTTCAAAGCTCAAATCCGCGATTTTAGCGCAAAACACGATGATTAGCCCCTTTGATGAATCTAGCAAAATCGTTAAGATAGATAGCGTTTTTGCGCGGGGCGTGATATCTTTGAGTGCGCGATAGACATTTGTCGCGCCAATGCTACCGCTGCCGATATTTAGCAAGTCGATTTTATAGCCCCACCGCACGATGATATAGCCAAATGGTAGCGCCCCAATCAAATACGCCAAAAGGTAAAAAATCACATTTATGTTGCTAAATGCGTTTGTGAAAAAGTCGATTACGCCCATAGATTCTGCCTTTTTTGGATTTAAAATGCGTATTTTAGCAAAAAATATTTAGATTCTACGATTTTGTTATGATTCGCAGAATCCAAAAATTCCCCCTCCCTTGCGGAGGGGGATTAAGGGGGTGGGTTTCGTCATTGCGAGATTCGGCAACGCCGAATCAAAGCAATCCACGAATCGAAATGGCATCACCACGCCGTCATTGCGAGAAAATGCGTAGCATTTTCGTGGCAATCCAAAACACGCGAATCTAAAAGATAGAAAAAATCAATGACCCAAAAGCGAATCAATAAATTATTTTTAGAATCTACCCACAGATTCACCTTAAAGTCCGCGATTCGCATTTGATTCACAAGTCCCCTAAATAGATTGCTTCGTTGTTTTCGCTACGCTCAAACTGCCTCGCAATGACAATGTTTTCACGCAAATCAAAGCAATCCGTAGGATTTACTAAAGAAACTTCGTTTTGCGAGCGTAGCGAAGCAACCATCCAAATCACGCGAATCTAACCGCACCTAACCCCTAATCATATTTATCCCTAGCGATTCGTGCCGTATCCCCCGAAGCCAAATAAGTTTCTATGTCCTTATTTACATTTTCGATAAATTTCCTAAAATCCGTATTTTTCGCCACAAGCATATTTAGCGTTCTAATGTCTAGCTCCCTCTCTCGCGCTTCAAACATAATCTTTTCACTTTGTAGCTCAATCACGCCTATCCCAAAACTCGCATTTAGTCGCTCCAACTCGCCCTGTGCGCTCTCATCTATTTGATATGCTACCAAATAACCCCAATTTGCCCAGCTAGAATTTGAGACAGCTTGAAAATAGCATTCTTTTAGATTTGCATTGTTTATCACGCGTTTCAGTTCAAAAGAGTAGAGTTTATAGTCTGCCTTGCTAAATTTGCCTAGCAAGTCAAATGTGGCACTCTCATAGTCATCAAAGGGAAAATAAATGCCCACAATATCAGGGTGAATCCACTCATTTAAGCCCTTTTGTGTGGATTTGCTCGTGTTTGCATTGATAGTTTTGCAATAAAGTCCAAAATTTTCACTCGCAAACTTCACAAGCAACGGGTGCAAATCAATCTCCAAAAAGCCCTTTTCTTTGCTTTGCAACTCTTTTGCGTAAGATTCTTGTCGTTTTTGCTCAATTTCGCTCTCTTTATCCACAATCTCACTTTTGCGCGAATCTAGCCAAAATGTCATAGGGTGCTTACTGACAATGCAAAATGGCGAATCGGCGTGGTTTTTTATGTCATTTGTGAGTGCCACGCGTAGCGTATGCTGTGGCGTTTTTCCCTCGCTATTGATTTGCTTATCAAGTCCCATAGCCTTTGCGGTTTCCCATATTTCGCTATAATTCAGCGGAATCTCCGCCTTTGAAAGCACTTCTTTGGCTAATGCTAAGAATGTCATTTTATGCCTCCCCTTAACATTTGCTCTATGTCTATGCCTAAACTATCTCTACTAAACCCATCTATTTTGTATCTAACTTTACCGCTACCACTTTCGCCACATTCTTTGCAACGCCAATACACCATTACATTTCCTTCAACGACCGTATCTGTATCGCTTGATGAGATAAAATCGCTTACTATTTCTTTGTCTGTATGCTCAATACAAAATGTCTTTTTGCAACTTGGACACATTGTGTCTTGTTTAAATTCATCAAATCTTTTTATTTTTTTCTTTATCAAAAATCTAGCTTCCTCTTCGGTGATAGGCGATGGCACTCCCTTACTTGCATCATAGGTGCAAAGTGGCATCCAAGTTTTGCTTTTAGACAACGATGGACTCATAAGCCAAAAAATGTATCCACTAATGCCCTTATTCCAACCAAGCACTTCACATTTTTCCATAAAACAACTTACTGCGCTCATTTTATCCTCCTTATATTAAAGCTGATTTTGTAGATTGTGTGGTTTATTCCACTTTGCTTTATTTTCTCTATCCACAAAAAACACTTTAAGTTGCGCTTTATTTTCGCTACCAACCCAGCAAATAGTGCTAGTTGCCTTACTATCCTTTTGCTCCATATACCAAATCGCATCGCCCTTTGCCTTTGTGTCTTTATCAACCACAAACACAAGCAAATCCGCTTTATTGTCCCTATCAACCTTAAAGGCTTTAATTTTCGCCTTTCTCTCATCTACTACGCAAATTTTTGCCATAATTTTCTCCTTTTGTTTTAAAAATAAAATAAAATCATATTAGATTTTCTCTTAATTTTTACTAAAAAATAAGAAAATATTACTTAATATTTAAATTTTATCGGTAATAATTCCTTTGTTAGATTTTATAAGAAATCCTACTACATTCCTTAAAAAATTCACATTTTAAGGAATCACAATGGCGACAAAAAATTTCAGCACCGCACCCAAAAAACTCTCACAGCGCGACATTGCAGGGATTTTGCAAATCGATACAAAGACGCTTTATAATTGGCGCAAAAACAAGCCCGAACTCTACAAAATCGTGCTACTAGGCTTCCGCTTCAAAGAGCTAGTGCGTTTGAGCCGCGAAATCTGCGATGAATTAGAGAGCATCGAAAAAGAGTTAGATGATAGATTGCGAATGTGAAGTCGCAAATCTTATCGTCATTGCGAGATTTGGCATTAGCCGAATCGTCATTGCGAGGGCAAATACCCAAAGCAATCCACGAATCACGCTCCACCCTGTCATTGCGAGGCAGTTTGAGCGAAGCGAAAACAACGAAGCAATCTATTTAGGGGACTTGTGAATCAAAAGGCGAATCGCGGACTTTAAGGCGAATCTGTGGTTAGATTCTAAAAATTATTTATCGATTCGCTTTTGGGTCATTGATTTTTATATTCTTTTAGATTCGCGTGATTTGGATTGCTTCGCCTTGCTATCGCAAGGACTCGCAATGACGGGCGGTGGCGATTCACTTTTGATTCGTAGATTGCTTCGGCGAATCTACGATTCGCCTCGCAATGACGATAATTTTACACTTTGATTCGCCTTGCGAATCACAATCGAAGTAATGGCGGTAGTGCTTTGCGCCGTTTTTATGCGAAACAAGCGAAATAGAACTAATGGTTCATTGAGTGAAGTTTTGCGTGAAAACGGCGCAAATGATTACCCCAGAACAAATTGCCACGCATTACCGCAAATATGTCAAAATCGCCTCCATTATACTCTCATCATCGCGCTCCTCCGCCTTTAAGCTAACTTTTTCGCCATTTTCAAGCGTTAGCGTGATATTTTCATTGTAGTTTGTAATAGCCCTTAATCCACGCGCATTTGCAAGGATTTTCACTAACATTAGTTGCAAAAATCGCCGTGTGTAGCTATCGATTTTGCCAAATCGCTCCGCAATCTCGCCTTCAATCTCATAAATCTCGCCCTTATTTGTGGCGTTTGAGAGCCTACGATACAAATCAAGCCTTATCCTATCGCTATTTATCAGCTCGGAGTTCAAAAACGCCGAAATATTTAACTTCAAATCCACGCCCTTTTGAATCGCCAAATCGCCCTTGCCACTTAAAAAATTGATACTATCCTCTAACATTTTTAGATACAAACTATACCCGATATTTTCGATATGTCCGCTTTGCGCCTCGCCCAAAATGTTCCCACCACCGCGAATCTCCAAGTCATTGTAGCTCAAAATCCCACCCGCACCCAAAAATGAGTTTGATTCAAGCGAAATGAGCCGTTTTCGCGCCTCTGCCGTGATATTTTCTTTGCTATCCACAAAGAAATAACAATAGCCCTCTTTGTCTCCGCGCCCGATTCGCCCACGAAGCTGGTGCAAATCCGCCATACCAAAGCAATCCGCGTTATCGACAATAATCGTATTTGCGTTTGGCAAGTGAATGCCCGATTCGACAATCGAAGTGGAGAGTAGCACATTAAACGCGCCATTTGCGAAGTCTATCATTATGTCCTCGCTTTGCGTTTGCGGGATTTTGGAGTGCAAAATGGCGATTTTTAGGTTTGGCATTAGCTTTAAAATATCGCGCTTTCGTTGCTCCATACTTGCGATATTGTTGTGAATGTAAAAAATCTGCCCATTTCGCTTTAATTCACGCAAAATCGCATCACGCAAAACCTCATCGCTGTAATTTTTCACAAAGGTTTTTGGCGCGATTCGCGAATCTGGCGGGATATTTAGGTGCGATTGCGTTTTGATTTTGGATAGCGCGAGATTTAGCGTGCGCGGGATTGGTGTCGCACTCATCGATAAAATATGGACATCTTTTGTGAGATTTTTTAGCTTTTCTTTTTGCTTTACGCCAAATTTATGCTCTTCATCAAGCACTACAAGGGCTAGATTTTTAAACTCCGCATTTAGCAAACTATGCGTCCCCACGACAATATCCACGCCACCATTTTTCAAACTATCCAAAATCGCGCTTTTTTTAGTGGCAAATCTATCTAATTTGGCGATTTTTAGCCCGTGTGGTGCGAATCGCGCCGATAAAGTTTTAAAATGCTGGTTGCTTAAAAGTGTCGTAGGCACGATTAGCGCGGATTGAAAGCCACTTTTTGCACACGCAAAAATCGCATTCATCGCAACCTCCGTTTTGCCAAAGCCCACATCGCCCACAAGCAGTCTATCCATAACCCTCCCACTACCCAAATCACGCAAAATCTCATCAATGCTCTTATCTTGGTCTGCGGTTAGCTCAAATCCCGCACTTTGCTTAAAAATCGCTAATTCGACATTGTCTTTGTCAATAATCTTGCCTTTGATTAGTTCGCGTGCTGCGGCAATATCGATGATTTCTTGCGCGATTTGAAGCAGTTTTGGGCGAATCTTTTCTTTGATTTTTGCAAAACTGCCCTTGCCTAGCTTATCCAAAGTCGGCACACTTGCGGTATTTGCGATATATTTGTCGATTAGATTTAAGTTATGCACAGGCAACAGCAACTTATCATCGCCCAAATAAATAATCTCAATAAAATCGCTGATATTGCCAAGCACTCGCGTTTGTGTGATACCACTAAATCGCCCGATACCATACTCGCTATGCACGATATAATCGCCCACATTTAGCTCATTTAGGCGGATTGTGGTGGGTTTTTTGGCGCGTTTTTTAGGTAGTGAATTTAGCGATAAAATGATTTCATTTGGCGTTATGATATTTAGGGCGATTGATTCGCGCAAAATTGTCGTGTTTGGCGGGATTTGAAGCGAATCTAAAATCAGCTCATTTTGGCTAATAATAGTGATTTTTTTGTCTTTGTGAAGTGGCAAAATTTTGTTTATAATCTCCGCACCACTCGCGCTAATGTCGCTAAATGATGGATTTAATGCTATCAAATCTAATGCTTTAAACGCGCTAAAATCTATGTAATTTAACGATTCAAGCGATTCTAATTCAGCGATTTCATCAAGCGCAGTGGGCGAAATAATGCTTTTATATTGCGCAATCAGTGGTTTTTGGCGGATAAACCAAAATCCAAGCGAATGAATATCCTTTGTAAATGCGTCAAAGGGCGATTCAAGTGCCAATCGCTCCAAATCCGCATATTCGCCTGAATCAAGCGAAAACAGCGCGGGGAAAATTTCAGCAGTTTCGATTCGCTCAATGATTTTTTGCGTCTCCGCGTCAAAGGACGCAATATCCTCAATCTCATCATCAAAAAATGAGATTCGCAAGGGATATGGCGCATTTTGCGGAAAAATATCGATTATATCGCCGTGAATCGCCATTTCTTTTGGCGCATACACCAAATCCATATTTTCAAATCCAAAATTTAAAAGCGTCTCTTTTAGCTTTGCAAAGTCGCATTTTTGCGCCTTTTTTAGCGATATGGATTGAAGCCATTTTGGCGGTGGAAGCGGGTGCAAAAGCGAATGAATTGGCGCAAGTAAAATGCCGTTTTTGTTATTGTAAAATCGCGCCAAATTTAGCAAAAGTTCGCCCAATTCAAAGGCGTAGCTACGCAAATCATCGCCTTTTTTTGCACGAAAATCATTTAGTAAATACGCATTTGGGAAGTGTGAATCTTTGATTTTGCAAAATCTGCACACTTCACGCGCTTCTAACGCTTCGCCGTAGTCCTTAAAAATGGCGATTTTAAAATCAAATTTGCTTTGCAAGATTTTATAAAAATTTGAGTTTAACAAATGGTATCCTTATAAAAAGTGCGAATTATATCTAAATTTATGAGTTAGATTCTGCAATTCGCAGAATCTGCTATAATCACACTTTTAATTTTAATGTAAGGGAGCAACAATGAGACAAAAAATCAAGCAGATTCTGCTAAAAATGAAGTTAGGATGGGTGATTGCGCTAAAAAATCACATTTTGGCGTATTTGAATGCGGATACTCTAAAAGTGCCATATCCGCAAACTATGCGAATTAGCGCAGAATCTAGCGATGAAAATACGGCAAAAAAGGCACTTGTGCGGGAGATTTTATGGACGGAATATAATGAAAATATCGATAAAACTCTGCATAATTATTTTTTAAACAACAAGCACGAGGCGATTCATAAATGGTATGGGTATTTTGATGTGTATGAGAAGCATTTCTCGCGTTTGCGCGGGAGAGATGTGAATATTTTAGAGATTGGTATTCAAAATGGCGGAAGCACGAAAATGTGGAAGCATTATTTTGGCGTAAATGGCGCAAAGGTAAATATTTATGGCGTTGATATTGACCCCAGATGCAAAAAGATGGAGGATGAGAATATTAAGATTTTTATCGGTTCGCAAGAGGATAGGGGATTTTGGCGTAGTGTAAAAGAGCAAATTCCAAAGGTTGATATTTTGATTGATGATGGCGGACATACGATGCGACAGCAAATCGTTACTTTTGAGGAAATGTATCCACATATCAAACACGATGGAATTTATTGGTGTGAAGACTTACATACAAGCTATTGGAATGCTTATGGGGGGGGGGGCAAAACGCAAAACTTCTTTCATAGAATACACAAAACACTTAATTGACGAATTAAACGCATATCACGCTACAAAAAGCGATAATCTAAATATTACCAAATTCACAAATACCACATTTTCGATACATTACTACGATAGCATTATAGTGATAGAAAAGCGACTACGAGATAAAAACTCGGTGGCAACAGCAATTATAGGCGATGATAAATTTTGTTTTGTATGAGATTTTTTTAGTGTTGCAAAAATCGCAGAATCTAGCGGAGATTCTGCGATATTTTCATATTAGATTCTGCGATTTTAGTAATTTTTCACACTAGATTCTGCGTTTCCCGCCAAATTTCGCAGAATCCAAGACAAAATCCCGCCAAATTTCGCAGAATCTCTATTCGTAATTTTTTGCCTTTATTTTGCTCTCTCCAATAAATACGCCCTTTTTCTCTACATAAAGTTCGTTGCAGATGATTGTGCCTTCGATTTTCCCCTCCGGCAAAATCTCTATAAACTCCGAATCCACCACCCCTTTTGTGATACCGCCTACGATTACGCGTTGCGCGAAAATATCGCCATTTACAATGCCATTTTTGCCTACCATTACGGTGTTTGTCGAGTGGATATTCCCGTCAAACTCGCCATCGATGTGAATGTGGCACTCGCTATTTAACTCGCCTTTGATTTTTGTCCCAGCAGCGATGATTGTTGCGCCATTGGCGTGTGCTGCATCAAATTGTTTATCGTTTGAAGTAAAGATTGCCATGCTATGTTTTTCTCCTTTTTGAATATTATATCAAAATTTCCCATATTCCATTCCAAGAAATTTTTAGGATTGATATGCGCTCCTAAAAATCGCACTTCATAATGCAAATGATTGCCCGAACTCGCCCCCGTGTTCCCCACATAGGCGATTAACTGCCCCTTGCGGACAAACTCGCCTTTTTTCACAGCGATACCATTTAGGTGCGCATAATAGGTGCGAAATCCAAAACTATGGTCGATTTTTACAAGCGTCCCATATCCGCCATTCCACCCACTTTGCGCGAAATCCACCACGCCATCGGCGGTGGCATATACAGGCGTATCTTTATCCGCCGCCAAATCCGTGCCCGTGTGAATCTCGCGCGTGTTTGAAAGCGGGTGAATGCGGTAACCATAGGGCGATGAAATGCGCTTATATGAAGTTAGCGGGATACCATTTGGGATAAACTTCATAATAAAAAGTTTTTGTAACCCCGTGATACTCGCCGTCTCAACCCGCCCTTTTAGTCCGTAACCTTCGCTTTTGCTAATGCCAATCTCGCCTTCTAACTCTTCGATTTTATCTGAGACAAGTAGCGTTTCTTCTTTTTTTGCCGTGATTTGCGCGGTTAAGTCGATGTGGTGGGAGACTAATTTCGCGTATTCTTCTTGAATATATTTGTATTTGTAATCAATATCCTTAATCTCCGCGGAGAATGAATACAGCACCACAAGCGATAAAAACGCCATCGAAGCGATAAATACCGCAAGATAAATAAGTGAGTGTTTGAAAAATGCGTTGATATTGTAATATTTATATCCATACGGACTTGAAATCATCAAAATCAGTCTATCATCAATCTTGCTTTTCATTTTAAACCTTTTGTCGCCCCTTTTTTCGCGCTACTTTTTCATTTTTGGCGCAGAATCTGAGAGCACCTTATGCGAACTAATCTGCACCATATCATTGAATGTCCATAGCAAACTATCCCAATTCACGATACTTGGCGCATTCATCATATCATCAAAGTTGCCAATATCCCACTTCAAAAACGCCTCCATATTCACCTTGCTCCCAAGAAAGCGGATATCGTAATAAAGCATATTTTTGTTGTTGTGCGTCCCGCTGTAACCGATGATTTGCCCCTTTTTCACGACATCGCCCCGCTTTACGCTAACCTTTGAGAGATGCCCATAGATTGAGTTAAATCCAAAAGTATGGACGATTTTGACAAATTTGCCAATGCCCTTTGTATCATTGCCCCGCGTTAAATCCACGATACCATCGGCGGCAGCGATGATGGGAGTTGATTTTGGCACTTCAAAAAGGACGCCGATTCGCTGAAATTGCGCTTTTGTAGAATCTTTTTGATTCGCAGAATCTGTGGGCGATTTTTTCGCAGAATCTTTTGGATTTTTCGCTTCAGAATCTACGCTAGATTCTGCGTTTTTATTTTTAAATGGCGTAGAGTGTGGGATTATCTGTAAAATCATCTTTTTTTGCGCGAGTGTGAGTGTGCTAATGTCAAATGGATTTGTCTCTTTTGCCTCAATTATCGCATTTTTCATCGAGATGACATCCTCCAAATCCACGATTTTTTGATTTATCTCTTCTAAATGCTCTTTGCTTTTTTTAATCTCGCCCTTTAAAGCGAGATTTTCTTTATACACTTCGGCGTATTTATCGAGCGTATCGTCCTTGTGCCCTTGCATACTTTTGAGCTCATCTGCCAAAAATCGAATGGTGAAAAACAGCACCACAGAGGCAATCACAAAAAATCCCACAAAATACGCAAAAACCTTTGTGATAAAGCGATGCACATTAAACTGCCTAACGCCGTCATTATCGATGATTGAGATGATGAACTTTTCGCGGATATTTTTCATTTTAGATTCGCTTTGCCTTTGCAAAATCACGCATAAATGCCTCCACCACGCTAAAACTACCAAACACCAAATAATTTTGCGTTAAATCTTTGATAGATTCTACGCCACCAAACTCGCAAAATTTGATTTTTAGATTTGTCAAAATGCCCTCCAAAATATCCCTTTTTATAATGCGAGGATTACCCGCCACAGGCAAAATCTCCACACGCAAAATGTTATCTTTCAAAATGCCTAAAATCTCGCTAATATTTTTTTGAAAATAGCTATTATACACTAAAATCACTTTTTTGTCGCCCAAAAGTTGCTTAATCGCAAATGCGGCGTTTTCATTATGCCCCACATCGATTGTGATATTTGGCGCAATGCGCTCGAATCGCCCGCGCAAGTCGAGCTTTGGGAGTGTTTTGAGATTTGCATTTATGCCAAAAATCTGCGTTGCCTTTAAGGCAAGAGCGAGATTCTGCGCCAAAAACGGGGCGAGATTGTAGCGGGTGAGATATGAATCTATTGTCATTGCGAGATTTTGCATAGCAAAATCGTGACAATCCAAAAATCCCCCCTCCCTTGCGGAGGGGGTTAGGGGGTGGGTAAAGTCGCTATTTACAAATTTCGCGCTACTATTATTTTGTGAATCTACCCACCCCCTTAATCCCCCGCGCGCATTTGGGAGGGGGAGAGAATTGGAGTTACCCTCCGCAAGGGATGGGGAATTATTGTATTCACGCGAATCTAGTGCAAAAATCTCCACTCTGTGCGCCTTTGCAATAGATTCTGCGATTTGCTCTACAATCTCATATTTTTGCGCTCCCAAAAGCATTTTTGGCACTTTGTTTGGGTAAAAAACGGCATTTAATTTTGTCGTGGCAATCGCTTCTATGCAATCGCCCAAAATATCCGTGTGGTCGCAGTCAATCACGCTAAACACACACAAATCACGGCGAACAACGCTAGTGCTATCCAACTCCCCGCCAACTCCCGCCTCCAAAATCGCAAAATCCACGCCCTGCGCTAAAAAGAGCGCCAAAAATGTCGCATACTCAAAATAACTGCATTCACTTGCAAACGCAAACTTTTGCAAAAATCTATGCGCTTTTGTGAGATTTTCATCGCTCACAACGCCAAGACTTTGTTCTATATTTGCGTAAAATCGCTCATTAAAGCTAAAAATATGCGGACTTGTAAAATGCAAGATTTTATAGCCACTTTGCGCCAAAATCTGCGCAATAAATCGCCCCGTGCTACCCTTGCCATTTGTGCCAAGCACTTGAATGACACGCTTTGGCGGGGCGATATGCGTTTTTAGCTCCGCATAAATGCGCCCCGCACGGCTTTTATCGATTGTGCGATATTCTTGCCCTTTTTTTGTCATATAAATTTCAACTTCGTTTAGATTCTGCGAATCTGCCACAAAATTCGCAAAATCTACCCACCCCCTTAATCCCCCTCCGCAAGGGAGGGGGAGAGAATTGGAGTTGCCCTCCGCAAGGGAGGGGGAGAGAATTGGAGTTGCCCTCCGCAAGGGAGGGGGATAAGAATTTGATAGCGCATTTCGCGCAAAATCTACCCTATTTTTCGCCATTTTCATTGCCAAAATGCCACTTGCGCGATGAATTTATCAATCGCGCTAATGGAGGCTTCTTTTATCGCGTTGAAGCGGGTTTCATCGGTGATTGTGGAGATTACATCGACAGGGAAGTCATAAAAGCCGTAGTTTTGAAATCGCCTTGCATTGCCGTTTTTGTCCGTGTAATCAAAGCTCATAGTCACACTTGCGCGATAAAAGTTCGCAAATCCCGCGTCATTATCAGCGATTGAATCCACGCTAACGGCGGTAATCTCCGTGCGAATAATGGTGTCGGCACTTTCTTTATCCACAAGGCGCAAGTGAAATTTTTGTGCGATGGCTTGATTTAGCGCGTCTTTGGCGATTAGCGAGTTTTCAGGGTCGGATAGATTTACCACAGATTCGACATAGATATTTTCGCCAAGCGATTTTTTGACAAAATATGACATTGGGTAATATCCGCAACCAGCGAAAATTATGGCGGTTGTGGCGATAAAAAGTGCGAATCTAACAGCTCTCATTTTAGGACGAAATTTATTAGTTTATTTGGGACGATGATTTCTTTTGCGATTTGGGCGTTTTCAAGCCACTTTGCCACCGCGCTTTTTGCCGAATCTAAAATGACTTCTTTTGATGAATCCGCGCTAATGCTAATTTCAGCGCGGCGTTTGCCGTTGATTGAGACGGCAAGGGTGATTGTGTCGCTTTTTAGCGCGGATTTGTCGATTGCAATATTGCGAAAATTTTTGCAACCAAAATATTTATCGCTTAATTCATAGCAAATATGCGGGATTATCGGCTCTAAAATGTTTAGCAAAATGTAATATGATTCATACCAAACTTTCACAGATTCTTGCCAAACTTTTTGCGATTCGGCGTTAGATTCGTTTGAATCGCACTTTGAATCCGCATTTGATTTAGCCGTATCCATCGCAACTAGCGCATTTAACGCCTCCATACAAGCAGCAATAAGCGTATTAAATGGATAATCTTTATTGCTAAAAACGGCGTTGCTTTTTTGCAAAGCCTCATAAACCTTGCGCCGTGCGAGTTTTTGAGCATCATTTAGATTGTCAAATTTAAGCGATTCAAAATCCGCATTTTTTAGCAAATCCAAATGCGAAGCGTTATTATAAAGGCGATTTAAAAAGTTATACGCGCCTTTTAGCGCATCATCATTCCATTCTAGCTCTTTTGTCGGTGGCGCAGCAAAAAGGATAAAAAGTCGCGCCGAATCCGCGCCATAGCTCTCAATAATGCTTTTTGGCTCAACGACATTGCCTTTGGATTTGCTCATTTTCGCGCCACTTTTTAGCACCATTCCTTGCGTAAGAAGCCTAGCAAAGGGCTCATCAATATCCAAATATCCCAAATCGCGCAAAACTTTCGTAAAAAACCGCGCATAGAGCAAATGAAGCACCGCGTGTTCGATGCCACCGATATATTCATCGACATTTAGCCAATATCGAAGCGAATCCGCATCAAACGCGCTTTTTTCCCACAATTCACGGGGCGTTGTGTAGCGCAAAAAATACCAGCTAGATTCGACAAAAGTATCCATCGTATCTGATTCGCGCTCCGCGTCTGCGCCACATTTGGGGCATTTCACGCAAAGCCACTCTTTGTTTGACAAAAGCGGATTGCCCTCCGCACTAAAATCTACGCGCTCTGGCAAAATCACGGGCAAATTTGGCTCTTTGACAATGCCACATTTGGGGCAGTTTATCAGCGGTATGGGCGTCCCCCAATATCGTTGCCTAGAAATGCCCCAATCGCGCAGTTTGTAATTTATCACGCGCCGTCCCAAATCGCGCGCTTCAAAATGCGCTATGATTTTCTCTTGCGCCTCTTTTACGCTTAAATTGTCAAACTCAAAGCTATTTTTTAGAGTGCCATTTGCCTCGAATCGATTGTCATTTTCGATTACATCAATGATTTTAAGTCCATATTTTTTGGCAAACTCAAAGTCTCTCTCATCGTGCGCGGGGACGCACATAATCGCCCCGCTACCATAATCCATAAGCACGAAATTTGCCACAAAAATCTCTAACTTTTCATTTGTCAGCGGGTGAATGGCGTGAATCCCTAACTTAATGCCGATTTTTTCTTTGCTCAACCTATCCCGCGCACTTGTGTTTTGAATGGCTTTAATCTCTGCGATTTTTGCTAAATCAATCGCATTTTTTTCAATCAAATGTCGCACTAGCGGGTGTTCAGGCGAGAGTGCGCAATAAGTTACACCATAAATCGTATCAGGGCGCGTGGTAAAAACGGGCAGTTCGGTAAAAAATTCGCTAGATTCGCACGAATCTGCATTTAGATTCGCACTAAAATCCGCGCCATTATTCGCATTATTAGCATTTAGATTTGCGCCAAAATCCCCAAAATCGCCAAAATCCAATTTAAAGCTAAACTCCAAACCACTAGATTTGCCAATCCAATTTTTTTGCATTGTTAGCACTTGATTGCTCCACTCCAGCTTGTTAGATGAAGTGTCGTCCAAATCGCGAAGCAACTCATCAGCATAATCCGTAATTTTTAAATAATATTGATACATCTCTTTTTGCACCACAGGGCTATCACAACGCCAACATTTGCCTTCAATCACTTGCTCATTTGCAAGCACCGTCTTATCCTGCGGACACCAATTTAGAGGCGCCTTTTTGCGATATACAAGCCCTTTGTCCCACATTTGGCAAAAAAACTCTTGCTCCCATTTTGTGTAAATATTATCGCTTGTGGCAAATTCTCGTTCTTTTGAAAATGAAAATCCAAGCGATTGAAGCACTTTTTGCATAGCAGCGATATTATCATAAGTCCAAGTTTTTGGGTGGAGATTGTGCTTTATTGCGGCATTTTCGGCGGGCAATCCAAACGAATCCCACCCAATGGGGTGAAGCACATTAAAGCCCATTTTGCGATAATGCCTTGCAATCGCATCGCCAATCGTGTAGTTTCGCGTATGCCCCATATGGATATTTCCGCTAGGATAGGGGAGCATTGAGAGAATGTATTTTTTTGGTTTGCTAAAATCATCATTTGGCTCAAATGCGTTTGAATCAGCCCAAATTTTCTGCCATTTTTGCTCGATTATTCTTGCGTTGTAGCTCATTTTACGCCCTTTATTGATAATCTTTTGCCTTTGCGCTTTCGATTAAAATTATCATAATAGAAAACGCATTTGCCGCCAAAGCACCGATAGCAAGGGCATACGCCACTTGCAAGTCGCCCAAAATTTGAAACCACAAAAACGCAGGGATTAGATGAAAATCCGCCACAATCGAGCTTGCAAAAAGCTCCGCGCTCAAAAGTTTGCGAGTGCCGATACGCAAAGTCGTAGAGATGAAATTTATCGCCGCTGCCAAAAACAAAAGCACGATATTTGGCTCATACAAAAAGCCGATGGTTGAAGTTAAACTCATCAGCGTGAAAAATATAAAAAAGATTCTACCCCAATCCATTTTGCCCCCTAATTTTGGTTAGATTCTGCGAATCGCAAATCTACGAATCGCAAATCTGCGATAAATTCGCGTGTGAGATTCTGCGAATTTAGCGAAAAATGCGCTAGATTCTGCGAATCAAATATTAGATTCTGCGATTTCATTTTAGATTCGCCCGCTTTCATACATTTTTCGCATTCGCTCTTTTTCTTGCGCTTTGGCTTGTTTTCGCGCTTCTTTTGCGTAGTATTCTTTTATGTCAAAGCCAAGCATTATGGCAAGTTTTGGTGCGACAAACATCGAGCTATAAGTCCCTACAATCGCCCCCACAAGCATTGGCAAAGTAAATCCTTTCAAAATCTCACTGCCAAACGCATACAAAATCGCAATCACAAAAAACACCGTTAGCGAAGTTAGCAAAGTGCGCGAGAGCGTGCGCGAAACGGCGTCATTTATCACTAATTTCACATCATTAAAGCTCCGCGCAATCATCTGCTCCCTGATTCTGTCAAAAATTATAATCGTATCGTTAATTGAATATCCAATGAGTGTGAGAAGCGCGGCAATCACATCTAAACTCAAATCCACATCAAAAAGCATTATCGCAGCCCCGCTAATCGCCACATCGTGGATTAGCGCGATGATACTAGCAAGGGCAAACCGCCACTCATAGCGAAAACTCACATAAATCATCATCGCAACAAGCGCGAGTGCAATCGCAATAATGCCCTTTTTGGCGAGCTCGCTACCCGCCTTTGGACCGACATTTTCGATTCGGCGAATCTCAAAGTCGCCCGTGTTTTTCAGTGTATTTTTCAGCTCATCATCGATTTTCACACTTGAATCTTGCACAAAAGCAAACTTTATAATAATCTCATTTTTCGCGCCAAACTCGGTGATTTGCGCGTCTTTGAAATATGGATTCGCACTCAAATCTTCGCGGATTTGCGATATTGGCGCTTCAACTTGCGCGTATTTTATCTGTGCCACGCTACCGCCGGCAAAGTCTATGCCTAAATTCACGCCCTTTGTGAAAAACACCACCACAAGCGCGAGTATAACTAGCGCACTTGCGATAATGCCATAATTGCTATATTTTACAAAATCATAAATTTTATCGTGTTTAAAAAAATCCATTATTTTGCTCCATTTTTAGTGGGATTTGTGGGGCGATTTTTGGTGCGATTTGCGGCGTGATTCGTGGATAGATTCGCGCTTTTATCTTTTGGATTTGCCCCTTTTGGATTATAATTTTTTAGGCGAATCCCAAACCAAAAATTGATATTTTTCGTATTATTTATTTTTTCGCCTAGCCATATATAAATGCCCTGTGTGCCGATGATTGCCGTGATTATTGACGCCAAAATGCCAATCCCCATCGTAACCGCAAAGCCCTTAATGGGACCTGTGCCGTAAATATAAAGCAATAGCGCGATAATCAAAGTCGTATTATTTGCATCAAAAATCGCGCGTGTGGCGTTAATGTAGCCAAATGAAATGGATTGCACGATATTTTTGCCACTGCGCAAAGCTTCACGAATGCGCTCATTTATGATGATATTTGCGTCAATCGCCATACCAATCGTTAGCACAATCCCCGCCATACCGGGCAAAGTTAGCGTTGCGCCAAAAAGGCTCATAACTGAAATAATCGCCAAAATATTCACAAATAGCGCACTTACCGCAATCACACCGGCAAATCCATAATACACCACCATAAAAGCGATAATAATCCCAAATGCACCAAATAGCGCGATTAAGGACGATTTAATCGAATCTGCGCCCAAAGATGGACCAATGCTTCGCTTTTCTAGCAATTCTAATGGCGCAGAGAGCGCACCAGAGCGCAAAGCGATGGCGATATTTTTCGCCTCTTCTGCGCTAAAAGAACCGCTGATTTGTCCGCTGCCTCCGCCGATTCGCTCCCTTATCACAGGCGCAGAATAGACTTTGTTGTCTAACACCACTGCCATTCTCTTGCCGACATTTGCGCCTGAAAAATCGCCAAAAATTTTCGCCCCGATTGCATTTAGTGAAAAACTAATCACAGGTTGCCCCCGCTCATCATACGCCACACGCGCATCGGTAATCATACTGCCATCTAAAATGGGGATTTCTTTTAGCAAAATTTTATCATTTGATTCGCCACTGACAAAATCCACAAAAGGCAAAATCACATCGCCATAGCTACTTGCCTCCGATTCGGTAATCACGCTAATTCGCGCATTTCTATCCTCATCAACTGCCATCATTTTAAGCTGTGCGGGGCGGATAATCAAATCTAGCGCGTTTTGCTCTTCTTCTTGATTTTTAATGCCGGGTAGTTGCACCAAAATATTTTCTTCGCCCTGCTTTGTAATGCTAGGCTCGGTAAGCCCGTAAATATCAAGGCGATTGCGAATCGTATCGATTGCTTGGTCGATTGCGGAGTTTTTGATTAAAATCATCTCTTCTTTGCTAAAAGAAATCTCATAAACCCCGCTACTCTCCGCAATTATAATGCCTTTGATATTGTCTAAAAGTTTCTCTAACTCATCTCTTTGCGCCGAATCCAACAGCTCAAATCGTATCCCATCATCAAGCGTTTTTAGCGAATCAATAAGGATATTTTTATCGTGTGTCTCGTAATTTATCTGCGTGGCGATGAGTGAATAGCGCGATTTTATGGCTTCATTTGCATCAACGCCCAAAAGAAAATAAATGCCACCTTGCAAATCAAGTCCTAGCGTGATTTTATAGCCCTTCGTGTCAAAAATGGATGGGATGCTAAAAATCGCGCCAAACACAAAAAGTGCCAAAAAAACAAGTGTGCGGGGATTAAAAAACTTTTTCATTGTGCTTTGTGAATCCTTTGCGCTATTTTTTGGCGTCCGCCTCTGTGGGCTCTTCCCACTTGTATGCGACAAATTCTTTTGCCAAGCGGACGATTGTGTCATCGTTTAGTTTGATTGTGAAAAAGTGATTTTCAACTTTGACAACCTCGCAGATTAAACCGCCGTTTATGACGATTTTGTCGCCTTTTTTTAGGTTTGCAACCATTTCTTTATGCTCTTTTTGCTGTTTGATTTGTGGGCGAATGATGATAAAATAAAAGATTGCAAATAGCACGATTAAGGGCAGAAGTTGCATCAAAATGTCGTTATTCATAATGTGTCCTTTTGTTGATTTTTAGATTTTAAAAATGTGGATTGTAGCATTTTTTGCTTAAAAATTTGCGATTTTAAATTTTTAGGATTAGATTCAGGCGAAACTAATAAAAAATCCCCCTACCCTTGCGCGAGAACCCCACCCCAAACCCCTCCCGCAAGGGGAGGGGCTTTCTCTATATCCCCCTCCCTTGCGGAGGATATTTTTTTGAACTCTCCCCCTCCCAAATGCGCGCGGGGGATTAAGGGGGTGGGTAAAAATCCAAAAAAATTTCGTCATTGCGAGAAGTCGCACTTTGGGCGACTTCGTGGCAATCCAAAAAAATTGTCATTCTGAGCGAAGCACTTGTGCGTAGCGAAGAATCTCTATTTTAAAATTTTAGAGATATTTCGACTTTTTCAAAGTCTCAATATGACAATTTTAAGTAATTCGCAGAATCTAATCAAATCTCTCTCCACCTTCTCCAAGCAAAGCGCAAATTTCGCTCGAATCGCAGTCTTTGAAAAGCTCACATATCGGCACTTGCAGGGCTTTTGCAAGTTTAGTAGATATGCTCCAAATTGAAGTGTTTGCCGTAGCGATTGCACTCGCAGTTTGAGTAGAATGCTACGGATTTTATGCCGATTTCTAACGCCAAGTCAAGCTGTGAAATGCCCTTGCCCTCGCGCAAGATTCGCACATTTCGCGCAAGATTTGCATAAAACCTTGCAATCTCATCGCTACTCGCATTACCGAAATTTTTATCATCTTTGTCATTCACGCCTTTTATCCTATGGGATATTTATTTTGAAAATTTACAAAGATAAAATGCGTTTTTATATATCCTATGGGGTAATTCTACTTCTTGGGATATATAAATTTTTATTTTTTAAGGAGTTTAAAATGGCAGTAGCATTAACAAAAGGCGGAAGAGTTTCGCTAAACAAAGAAGCACCGGGATTAAAGAAAATCTTGGTTGGTTTAGGCTGGGATACAAATGCCGGCACGGGAGCAGAGTTTGACTTGGATGCAAGTGTATTTTTGCTTGACGAAAATGGCAAGGTAAAAAGTGATAAAGATTTTGTGTTTTACAATAATCTAACTAGCGCAGATGGTAGCGTAGTGCATTCAGGCGATAATCGCACGGGTGAAGGCGATGGCGATGATGAATCCGTTAGGATTGATTTAAGTAAAATTGCGTCATCTGTAAAAGAAATCGCAGTTGTAGTTACAATCCACGATGCAGTGCAAAGAAAGCAAAATTTTGGAATGGTGCGAAATGCTTTTATCCGTTTGGTAAATGATGAGACAAATGCCGAAATCGTTCGCTATGATTTGGAGGAGGACTATTCAACAGAGATTGGGTTGCTTTTTGGGCGACTTTATTTTAAAGACAATGAATGGAAATTTTCCGCAGTAGGCAGTGGGACAAAAGATGGCATCGAAGGATTTTGCAAGCAATTTGGCGTAAGCATTTAAGGGCATAAAATGGCAGTTAATTTAACAAAAGGACAAAAAGTCTCGCTTAAAAAAGATGACGGCTCGAATTTGGTTGAATTTTGCGTTGGTGCAAATTGGGGTGCTATAACACAAAGTGGGCTTTTTAGAAATAAAGTCGTGCCTGTGGATTTGGATTTAAGTGTGGTATGCGTGGGTGCAAATAAATCAATACAAAATATCGTGTATTTTGGCAACAAATCCGCACCGGGAATCGTCCATAGTGGCGATGATTTGACGGGTGATGTGGATGGCGATGATGGATTGGATAATGAGATTATTTCAATCAACTTAAATAGAGTGGATAGTAGCGTAGAGCAGATTGTATTTGTGATTAACTCATATAATCAAATCGACTTTGACAAGATTCCATTTGCAAGTATTAGACTTTATGAAGGCACTCCCACGCGCGTAAATAAGATTTTTGCATCGTATAATATCGCACACGACCACAATTTCGCATATAAGGTTGCGATGATTTTGGGGAAACTTTATAAACGCAATGGCGAGTGGAAATTCTCAGCCATTGGCGAACCTACGGCGGATAGAACGCTCAATGATTTGATTGCGCTATCAGTTGTGAAGTATTTATAGGTGGGCTGTGATGATAAAAATTGCATTATTATTTCTATGTGTTGCAAGTTATATTTTTGCAAACAATGGATATAAAGTTCCGCCTAGCAGTTCTACATTTGGATATGTGCCTGTCATTAGTGATAGGCAAATGGAGGAATGTGTGAGAGTCTATAATAACATATTGCGTATGGAGCGTAGTTTAAGCGGTTCAGCATCACAATACAATAACTCTGTGGATTGGTATAACAATAATTGCGCAGGTAAGCAATCTCAATCTGCGTTCGAAGCGACAAATAGGCTAAATAGAGCGCGTGGGTTGCCTACGCAAAATTGTTATTAGGGGGTGCGAAATGTCAGACATTAAAACTGCGATAATATTTGCAATTTTTGTGATAGTTGCCCTAATGATTGACTTTTTTGCTCATAGAAAAGATGAGAAAATCTCTTTGAAAAGCGCAAGTATTTGGTCGGTCTTTTGGATAGCGGTATCAATCGCCTTTGGAATCTACTTATATTATGCAAAAAGCGCAGAGATGGCGCATCTATTTTTCGCAGGATATATATTAGAAAAGTCACTATCTGTGGATAATTTATTTGTCATAATGGCGATTTTTTCTTGGTTTAAAATCCCGGATGGTTATAGGCATAGAGTGCTTTATTTTGGGATTTTAGGGGCGATTGTATTTAGGCTGATTTTTGTTGTGATTGGTAGCGAACTCTTTGCTTTGAGTCATTGGGTGCAAATTATCTTTGGCGCAATTATTTTATGGACTGCGTTTATGATGCTAAAATCAAACGATGATGATGAGGAAATAGAGGATTATTCTAATCATTTGGCGTATAGATTCGTGCATAAATATTTTAGCGTTTTTCCTAAAATGGTGGGGCATAATTTTTTTGTCAGCAAAAAAGTCGTAGATTCCGAGTTAGCAAAAAATCCATCGTTAAATTTCGTCAATAAAGGCACATTTTTAATCGCCACGCCGTTATTTTTGTGTCTTTGTGTGATAGAAGTTAGCGATGTAATGTTTGCCTTTGATAGCGTGCCGGCGGTAATTGCAATTAGTCAAGAACCACTTATAATCTACTCGGCGATGATTTTTGCGATACTTGGATTGCGAACGCTATATTTTATGCTTGAAGCATTAAAAGACTATTTGGCATATTTGGAAAAATCCGTAATAGTTTTGCTGTTTTTTATCGCTGTAAAGCTTATAAATAACGCACTTCATTCAATCTATGGCATTAGCGTTGAAATCTCATCATCGGTTAGTTTGTATGTAATCGCTGGTGTGCTAATATGTGGCGTCCTTTTAAGTATTTTTGCAAGAAAAAAGGAAGTTGCGTAGTGGATTTTTGAGATTTTATTTAGATTCTGCGTTTTTTTGTGTGAATCGCAGAATCTCACACGAAAAAATTCGTCATTGCGAGACTTGCGAATGCAAGTCGTGGCAATCCACGATTCTGTGAAATTTGGATTAGATTCTGCGTTTTTTATATTTTTCACACTAGAATTCTGCGAATCGCCCAAATTTCGCAAAATCTCGCAAAATCCCGCACTAGATTCTGCGATTCAAATCAATTTCGCATAATCTAGCGCAATTTATTTATAAATCTTATCTCGTTTGTCTAATTTGATACACAAAATAAGCATTTGAGTATCAAAAATTTCGCACACAAGGCGATAATCTCCCACACGATAACGCCAATATTCGCTTAACTCTCCCTTTAATGCCTTGCCCTTTATGCGTGGATTTTCTATTTTCTCTCAATTCGTTTGTAAAGTCTGCTATGCGCTGTTTGGTGGCGTTATCAAGCTTTGAAAAAGATTTTAGAGATTGCTTCGTGTAGGCAAATCTCATTTCAATCCCAAATCGCCATAAACTTCACTCGCCAAAAAAATCTCGCCATTTTGTATGAAATCTCTATGCGCTTTATCGGCGTCCTGCGCGTCTTTGAAGTCTTGTATCCACTCGATTATCGCTTCTTTTGCTAGCAAATCCTGTGTGATATTTTTTTCTTGCGCGATGGCGATAAAAGTGCTTTGCAAATCCTTTGGTAAATCTATGCTTAAAGTCATATTATCCCCTTTGGTGGTTTAGATTCTGCGATTCGCATTTTACGATTTTTTTCTATGCTCTATAATATGCTCGATGATTAAGAAAAGTGAGCCTAAAATCCCCGCCGTTAGCGAAGCGATGATGATTGAGAGCTTCGCTAAATCCGTGCTTGGGATATTATTTGGAAATGAAAGATTTGCCACGAAAATCGCCATCGTAAAGCCAATCCCCCCTAGCATACCCGCGCCAAAGATATTTATCCAGCTCACAGATTCAGGCTTTTTGGCGATTTTGATTTTGTCACAGATGAAGGTAAAAGTCGTAATGCCGATTGGCTTGCCGATGACTAGCCCCAAGATTATCCCAAGCATTATGTGGTCGATGTGAAAGTTTATGTCGCTACTTATCGCCACTCCCGCATTCGCAAAGCCAAAAAGTGGCATAATGAAAAAGTTACTCCACGGCGCGATTGCGTGCTCCAAGCGTAAAAATGGATTTTGCACGGCGTTTGCATTTTTGATAATATCGTGTGCGCACTCCATCTGCTTAGCGCAAAGCATAAGATTTTCTCGCTCTTTTTCTTTGCCTAAAAAGCGCGCCACAGCGTCATTTACCGCCACGCCAAAGGACTTGCTTTCTATCTTTGGGCGCACGGGGATGGTAAATGCGAGTGCCACAGCGGCGATTGTAGCGTGTATGCCTGTATTATGCACCGATAGCCACAGCAAAACGCCCACCGCAAGGTAGGGGAAAAGTGCGCGAATATCAAGCTTATTAAACAAAATCAGCACCAAAAGCAACCCAAGCGACAATCCAAACCACATAAACGAAAAGTCGCTCGTGTAAAATAGCGCGATTACGATGATTGCGCCCAAGTCATCGGCAACTGCCAGCGTTACCAAAAAGACTTTTAGCGCGACAGGCACGCGTTTGCCTAGCAACATCATAACGCCAAGCGCAAAGGCGATGTCCGTTGCCATCGGTATCCCAAAGCCATTTTGAGACGCCGTGCCAAAGTTTAGCGTGAAATAAATAATGCCCGGTGCAATCATACCGCCAAGTGCCGCAAACACGGGGAACGCCGCCTTTTTAAAGCCGACTAACTCGCCAAAGAGAAATTCTTTTTTGATTTCAAGTCCTACCACAAGGAAGAAAAACGACATCAAAATATCATTTATAAAGTGGTGCAAACTCATACCGATGAAAGTTTCGCCGATTTTCACGCCCACAGGTATCTCCCATAGGTGAAAATATCCGCTAGACAAAGGCGAGTTTGCCACTATCATCGCCAAAACCGCGCACACAAAAAGTAGCACACCCCCCGCAATCTCACTACCAAAAAACGCCTTAATCTTACTCATAAACTGCCTCCAAGAAATGTAAAAAATGGGAATTTTATCATAAAATACGACAGATTCTGCGAAATGTGTGGGGATTCTGCGAAATTCACGCAAATCGCAGAATCTAAAATCACTCACAAGATATTTTGCGCCACATTAGTCCTATTAAAATGCCTTGAATTATAAAAATAGTCTCCAAAATATTATGATAAAACCCATCAAAAAAACTCTGCGCACACATTCCACACACAAAAATACACAATCCCAATCCTATAAATTTTGTTTGATTATCGCTTGTTTTAATCGCCCTTGTGCCACTATAAAACAAAAATCCCTGCAAAATCGCAATGCAAAGCAATCCAATAATGCCATAGCACAGCGCAAGACTTGCGACAAAATTATGCGGATGATTGTATCCATTTTGCTGATAATTTGAATTTTCATTTGAGAAAATAATATATGAGCGATTTTGCGGATTGTATAAATTATAATAATGCCATAAATATTCGCCCACTTGAAATGGACCTACAATATGCGGTTTGAATGGATTATCCCAAAATGCCAAAAGCGTGGATTTTGTCATATTTAAGCGAGAAAGTGTGGAGTGGTCTAAATTGATTTCGCTAAGTCCGTTTTTCGTGCTTTCTTCCTCGCAATCTAACCATTTTGCACCAAAGCAAAGCGGGTCATATTTCCCCATCTCAACGGGCGTAGTTTGCCACACTTCGCTGACATTGCTAATAATATTATAGGCATTATACCGCATCGGCAAATCCTTGCTAAAATGCAACAAACCATAAATCGCAACACTTGAAATCCCCAAAAACGCAAGCAAAATCCACTTTTTATAATGATATTTATAAACAATAAATGGCACAAAAATCATCACGCCAAACGCCACAAAAAAACTTCGCTCACCATTGCCAATCATCGCCACTATGCTAAAAATAAAGCACAGCACAAAAATCCATCGCCATAAATTTTTAAACACAAAAATCCCCGCCAAACTTATCGCAATCGGCGCTAAAATCCAAATATTATAAGTAAAAATCGCCTTAAAGAAAAACGGAATATTTTGGATAAAACTCTCGTGATAAAATCCATTTTTACCAATCAAATAACACATCGCAATCACATTTACCACGCACATCAGCGCGAAAAAATGCACCGCCCTCCACGCTACTTTTTGACTTGCATATTTGCCAAAAAAATAGCACAGGCAAAATAGCGCAAAATATCCCACAATATGCTGATTTATCGCTCTAAGCAGTGCGCCAAAATTCTTTGGCGGCAATACGGAGTTAAAATAAGTTATAAATCCAAGTGTAATCAAAATCCCAATGCAAATCGCTGGAATTCGCAGAATCTGCCAATCTTTTTTAGAAAATCGCCTAAAATTACACAGCGCAAAAATCGCCCCAGCGATAAAAATAAAACTTTGCGCGCGAAAATTATTCAAAATTTTGCTAACGCCGATAGCATAGAAAAATATACCCACGCAAAGCAAAGTCAGCACAATAATTTCATTATGATTTTTTATAAACTGCAAAGTGCGTTTTAGACTATCCAAGCAATGCTCCCAAAATTGAATTTTATGAAAATTGTATCAAAAATTTAGTGATTTTTCACCCATTCGCAGAATCTGCTTTAATTTGTCATTATGAGCGAAGAAACTCTGTCATTGCGAGGCGCAGAATCTAATGGATTTTTTCGCTAGATTCTGCGAATTTTCGCAATAATTCCTCCCACTTCTCCATCACCACCTCTTTGCTAAATCTCTCCCCCACAAGCCTTTTGGCTTTGCCTCCAAATGCAATGCGCATAGATTCATCACTCATTAGCGCAATTAAGTGCTTTGCGTAAGCCTCCAATTCATTATCGCTCACCAAATAGCCACTTTTATTATGCTCTATAATATCGCTAGGTCCTGTGGCGATGTCAAAAGCAATGCAAGGCAAAGCATAGCTACTTGCCTCCGCCAAAACCATACCAAAGCCCTCAAAGTGCGAAGCCATCGCATAGATACTCGCGCCCAAATATTCGCGCTCTATTTCTTTGGTAAATGGCTTTAAGATTATAGAATCTTGCAAGTTTAGGGATTTGATTTTGGATTGTATCTCGCTTTTTAGGGGACCATCGCCTACGATAATAAGTCGCCATTCTTTATCGGTGAATCCTTTGTCTTGTGCAACAATGTGCCAAATATCAATCAATCGCAAAAAGCCTTTTTGGTCGCCATTATCCATTCGCCCCACGCTTAACACCACTTTTTGCGCAGAATCTGTGCTTTTTTGCGGGATTTGTGGCAAAAAGTTTGGGATTACAAAGACATTTTTATGATATTTTTGCCAGATAGAGAGTTCATTTTTGCTTAAAATGATAAGAGAGTCAAACATATCATTTCGCTTGTTATATTTTGCAAATCGCAAATGATGCAATTTAAGATATTTTGTCCGCTTTCGCCTAAAAAACGGCGCATAAGTCCAATCATTTGTGATAATCATATCGGCGCGTTTGTATCGCCTCCATATCTTAAAGCTGATGAAAATCTTATGAAAATTTTTAAAATACAGCTTCAAAAGTGGATTTTTGCAGAATCTATCTCGCATACTATTTTCATCGCACTCATATTCAAAAGAACACTTCGTTTTTATAGCATAAGGCAGGGATTTATGCGCCCTATAAAAACTCAAAATTTCGACATTGTGCCCAGATTCTGCGAGGGCATTTGCGAGATTGACGCACACGCGCTCCGCCCCGCCTGTGATAGAAATGTCATTTATGGTGAGTAAAATTTGCATTTTTGTCCTTTTCAAAGGCGCGATTTTAGCACAAAATTTGCCATAATCGCAAATGAAAATGCAAGTAGATTCTGCGAATTTATAGATTTTTTACGATTGCCTTTTTCGCAGAATCTATATCAAAAATGCCATTTTTTGCTCTGGCGTTTAGCGTGGCGAAAATCTCATCGATAAAAGTAGAATCTAGCCCATAATCTTTTGGATTTGTAGAAATTTCTAGCTTGTCAAAAAGATTTAAAAGTCGCTTTTTAAAAGGCGATAAAAGCGCGTTCGCATTGCTTGACTTTGGCAGACAATCTAGTAGCAAAGGCAGACTAAAACTACACGCCAATCCGTGTGGTGTGCCAAAGCGCATAGTGAGCGGATAGCTTAGCGCGTGTGCTAGGGCGGTTTGTGTGTTAGAAAAGGCAAGTCCTGCGTAAATGCTAGCTTGCATTATGTTTGTGCGTAAGGGCAGCGAATCTAAATTGCGACTTAAATCCACCAAATCACGCAAAATAATCTCTATCGCATTTAGCGCGTAATGCGTGGATATGGGATTTGCATTATTATTCCAAATAGATTCAAAGCTATGACTTAGCGCGTCAAGTGCTGTGTGTATAGTGGTTTTGCGTGGCAGACTTAGCGTCAAGTGCGGGTCATAAATCGCCTCTTTTGGATAGAGAATTTCATCGCTTAAAGAATGCTTAATAAAGGCGTCATTGTCCCAAATGGTCGCCCAATGCGTGAGCTCGGAGCTAGTGCCGGAGGTGGTGGGGATGGCGTAGATGGGTATGTTTTGTGTTTTGTGGCAATTTGTTCTGGGGTATTCATTTGCGTTGTTTTGATACGAAACTTCGCTCAATGGACGATTCAGTCCTATTTTCGCTCGTTCCGCATCAAAACAACGCAAAGCAACACCGCCATTACTTCGATTGTTTGATTGCGAATCGTGCGATGTGTGAGATTCTTTGTCTTTTAAATTATTCGCAATTCTAGTATCTTGCGCGAGATTGGATAAAGAAACTTCGGCTTTACCTTGTTTTGTGGGTTGTGCCGAAAAATCCGTGCAAGATAAGGCTGGACGCCTATCGAGTGCGGATTTTTCAATCTCCCGCAAAGATGGTTGCTTCGAGCTTTCGCCCTCGCAAATTCTACGCTTTGCTACGAATTGCGTAAGAGACGAATTGCTTTTTAAAAATTTCGCGCTATCAATTACGCTCCCTCCACCAAGCGCAATAATCGCGTCAAAATCTGCTAATTTAGATTTTATATCTAGCAAATGCTTTAACTGCGGATTTGGCGTAATCTCATCGACAATGTCGACAAGTTGCGTCCCTAGCGCGTTTGCAATCTTATCGCTTAACCCCCTTTTGCTAAATCCCTTGCTTGTAACGAGCAAAAATCGCACACCTTGCAAACGATTCGCCACGCCTTTAATCGCCTCTAAATAATCCACGCCAAAGCGGATTTTCACGGGATTAAAATAAGTAAATTGCATTTTCTTCCTTAAAATAAGCCTAAATTTAACACGCTTTAAAATTTAAACTTCTTTATTATTTAGCCACGCGCCAAATCGTTGTGCCACTTGCTTTGGGGTGATTTTTGGGCGTCCTAAATCCTTTTTGCTCCCCTTTGCAATATCAAGGTAAATAAAATATGCCCCGCCATTTTGTGCGTCCAAAAATTCACCCAAAATCGCGCTAAATTCATCTAAATTTTGCGCCCTTTTTGCCACTTCGTAGCCACAGGATTTTGCGATTGCCACAAAATCCACAAATGGCGAGAGATTAAACTGCCCACCCGTGCTATCGTGGCTTTGATTATCTAGTAAAATATGACAAAAATTTCCTTTATTTGTAATCTTTGCATAATACGCATTGCCAGCAAGTGTGCCAAGTCGCATTAAAAGCGCGCTATCGCCATCGATGGCTATGACTTTTTTGTGCGATTTTAGCGCGATTCCAAGCCCTAACGCGCTTACACAGCCCATAGAGCCTACCATATAGAGCTGATTTTCTTTGTCGCCTAGCTCGTAGAGTTCGCGCCCCGCTTTGCCTGTGGTGGCGAGTAGGGCGCAATTTTGCCCTAAATTTTGAATGATTTGCAGGGCTTGCAATCGTGTGGGTTTGGCGTCGTGCCTTATTTTGTCATTCTGAGCCGTAGGCGAAGAATCTCTCTTGTTTTGAGATATTTCGCTACGCTCAATATGACAAAGTATAGGCGAATTTGTCAAAGCGACTTTTTCAAAGCAATGATTTCGCACGATAAAAAAGAAACTTTTATTAGATTTTAACACGGCTTTTGCGTGGGATAACTGCTCACACGCCACTTCTAAATTAGAATCCAAAAACGCACATTCCACCTCGCAAGTTTGTAAAAGTTTATCGGTGATTTTTCCTAGCAATTCGTGCTGTGGCTCATCGGTATTAACTCCGCTCTCATTTGGCTCACCACGCAGGGAGACAAAGCCAAGTATAGGGATATTAAAAGTGTGATTTAGGCTTGTAAGCGGAGATAACGCATTGCTTAATCCGCTATTTTGCATTAGCACCACGCCAAATTTTTGCGCGTTTGTCTCTTTGGCACTTTCGCGGGATTCTGCGCACTCAACTGCTCGATGAACCTCTAGTTCTATCTCGCAGTTTCGTGCTTGAAAACCCACGAAATTATCCAAAGATACTTCCGCGCAGTCGCTGGTTGTTTTGGATTGCTTCGGTGAATCTTGCGATTCGCCTCGCAATGACGAATCGTTTCTAGATTCAGCATTTAAAACAATTCTAGTATTTGCGGTAGTGCTTGTGGAGTTTTTGCAAAATTTTGGGGCTGAGACTAGACTAGCGGTCTGCGAAGTCTCAAAATTTTGCAAATCTACGCAATGGTTACCCAAAGACGAATTGCCCACAAGGCTAATCCCGCTAGCAATCGCCACCGCCTCGCCTTCATTATTTGCCATTATAAAGGCATTTTCATTGATTGCCCAATTTATCAGTGGCGCAAGATAGCTACACGGCACACCTGCAAAATCGCTAAATCCTAGCCTTTTTAGCTCCGCTCCAAAATCCTCTGTCCGCATTTTGTCCCTTTTTTGAAATGTTAATTTTTTATTATCGCTATGCTTAGATTATCGCCTATGGGGAGTTTTTGGGCGTTTGATAAGCCACATTCACTCATAAACTCGCTCACCGCTTCTCTCACGCCCACATATCCAGCCGAAAAATATTCGTGGATTAGTATCACGCCACCGCGCACCATTTTGGGGTAGAAAAATCTTAGCCCCGCCAAAATCGGCTCGTATAAATCCGCATCAAGATTTACAAAGCAAAATTTCTCATTTTCTAAACTATTTTCTGCGCTTTGTGGAAACCAGCCCTTTTTTACCACGCATTGCTTTGGGTAGGGCATTTTGCCTAGCACGAGTTCTACGCTTGTGTTTGAAAAGTGCTTTTTGCCTAGACTTGCGCCCATTGCGCCATCTTTGCTTTGCGCTAAATCTTTGTCCTCAAAGCCCTCAAATGTATCAAATAAATACAAAATTTTGTCCTTGAAGCATTCATTTATACGCCGTGCAAAATCCCCACGATAGACGCCTAGCTCTGCGACATTGCCTGCTAGATTTTGCGCTTTTATTTCTTTGGCGAAATTTTCTAAAAATATTTCTCTTGCGCGAACGCTTAGCTCGATATGGCTTACATCGATTTTATCCCGCGCTATGCCTAGCGATTCAAGCTGTGCGCGGATTTCATAAAATCCCGTGAAAGTGCCGATGACAATAGAATCAAAATCTAGTTTTTGTAGCACTTCGCTTGGGTGGATTTGAAAGGTTAATGGCGCACTCAAAGCACTATTCCCCCCCCCCCGTTAGAATCTAGCTTTATACTAGAATTTGCTTTTAACGGGTCATTATCAATAAAGCACAAAATTTGCTCACCTTTTTGGGCTAGATTTTGCGCGATTAGCCGTCCGCAGTTGCCTGCACCAAAAATTACTATTTTACTCATTGTATGTCCTTTCGCGCTTGTCTTTTAGGCTAAAATCGTGGATTTGCAAGTGTGGGTCGGTGCTACGCACAGACACTTCAACTCGCTTCCTCGATGGACTATCTGTCCTATCTTCGTTGCTCGTTTCGCAAAACCCCGATTTTATCTCTAAAATACTTCGCGCACTTGCTTTTATAGATTTTTAGTTTTACAAGTTTTCGCTTGTGAATCTAAATTACCCACCCCCTTAATCCCCCTCCGCAAGGGAGGGGGAGATAGAGAAAACCCCTCCCCTTGCGGGAGGGGTTTGGGGTGGGGTATTTTTAATTTGTCATATCGTGCCCGGGATTAGTGAGAGAATCTCTTTCACACTCATACATTGCCCCTCTACCTCTGCGCTTCTATCATTTTCCAAAATCCCCTGTGCGACTTGCTTCATCGCTACAAAACTAGCTCTAAGCAAGTGATTTGCGTAAATGATGATATTTGCCCCAGCCTCTCCCAACTCACGCGCAGTGATTTCATTAAAACTTGTCGGCACGACTACGATAGGCGTTAGGCTATTTTTGGCGCGAAATTTAGCGATAAACTCCAAAATCTCATTTGGGCTTTTGTGGCGCGAGTGTATCATTATCCCATCAGCCCCTGCATCGACATAGGCAAACGCCCGATTTAGCGCGTCCTCCATTCCTTTATCCAAAATCAGCGATTCAATCCGCGCGATAATCATAAAATCGCTTGTGATTTGGGCGTCTTTGCCTGTGCGAATCTTGTCGCAAAAGTCATTGATATTATCCTGCGTTTGCGCCACTTCATTGCCTAAAAGCGAGTTTTTCTTTAATCCTGTCTTATCCTCGATGATACACGCACTCACCCCCGTGCGCTCCAAGCTCCGCACCGCAAAGGCAAAATGCTCGATTTTCCCACCCGTATCGGCATCATAAATCAGCGGTTTTGAAGTAACCTCAAAAATCTCATTTATCGTATTTAGGCGACTTTGTAGCTCCACAGCTTCGATGTCTGGCTTCCCACGCGAAGTAGAATCAGTGAGCGAACTACTCCAAAAACCATCAAATTCGATTTTTGTGCCGTTTTGATTCACAAAGGCATTTTGCGCGATGAGTGCCGAAATCGCCGAATGGGTTTCGATAAATCGCAATGGCGTTTTAGCGTGAATCAATCGGCGCAGTAGCGATAATCTAGCATTTGTGCTAATGCCTATGGCACGGGCATTTTCGTTTAGCTGCGTGGAGCTAATGCCCTGCGTGTAATGAGGCTCAACTAGCTCCCCGTAACCTAGCTCATTTAGCGTATCTATCACATTTTGGCGCGTTTTTGCCTGTGTGCCACTTCGCCAATCATCGCCGTGAATGACAAATGCGGGTCGCAAAGCGCGGATATTGCCCTCATAGCTTAGTGTGTCTTGCGGGATTACTCTATCGATTAGCGCAATTGATTCTAGCACGGCTTTGCGCTGGTCGTAGTTCATATAGGGCAAGCGTTTGTAAGAGGCGATTGCTTTGTCTGTGAGCAGTCCCACGACTACTTCACCACACACTTTGTCGGCGTAATCTCTGGCGATTTTTAGGATATTGATATGTCCGGGGTGGATTAAATCTGCGCTCATTGCGACATATACGGATTTTGCGTTATGGTTGCTAGATTCACGCGACATAAGAAACCCTTTTGTCGCTAGAATCTAGCTTGATAAAGGCAATAAAGACTACAAATCTAGTGGCGCGTTTTACTCTCTCTCTCTCTCTCTCGTGGCGCGTTATGCCAACTATGCGGAAAAAGTAATCATCTTCGCCATTAAATGGTGCAAAGCCCTTGTCCTCTTTGGCAAAAAGCACTTCATAATCATCGCTTAAAAACTCGCACAACGCTTCAAAATCCACAAATCGCCTATAATGATTGTCATAAATAAATGCGTCTTTTTCTACCATTTCACCGCGTCCATAAAGTGAGTTTTTGTATCCTCTGCATTCGATTGCCAAAATCCCGCTTAGATTCTGCGCTATCCATTTAAAGAGATTGCTTTGCTGTGTGGCGTTTATCGAGTGAAGCGTAAAGCGTGAGTATATTGCGTCAAATGCAAATTCTGCGTTTGGCAATGCCGTAAAATCCCCGCTTTGAAACGATAGATTTGCGCTTTTGTGGCGTTTGTTTAGCGTGGCAATCATATTTTCGCATTGGTCTATGCCTAGAACGCTTATGCCTTGCTTTGCGAAATACACACTATCGCGCCCATTGCCACAGCCTAATTCGATAAGTTTTAAATTATTACCACGCAATGCTAGGTAATTCTCCCATACAAACTCCGCGAATAATGACGGCTTTTCGCTCCCGCTGTGCTTTGCATAAAATTTACTCCAATAACTTTTGTCCATATTTACCCCTATTCTCTCACATTTACGATTCCATAAGATTCATCGCTAATGTCAGTCCAATTTTTCTCAACATAAATCCCCCCCCCCCGTTACGCTATTGCTATTTATTTTGTAAGCACCATAAATTAGCCATTTATTTGGCTCGTGTTTGAAGCTGTCATCTGGTCTTGCGTGGATTATTTCGCGTGTTTTGGGATAGTTTTGCAAGATATTTTTTCCGACTTTTTGGCAACCATTTGGCAGATTTTCGCAAAAAATGGTAGAAATATCATAGTTTGCCATTAGGCGATTATCCACTTTTAGTGCGCCTTTTGCGTTAAAATCTTTGAATAAGAAAATTATATCCGGTCCTATGGTGCGGGGTTTTAGCTTATCCATCGGTATATTTATGCTATCATCCCCAGCGTGGTCGCTTACAATAAAAATCTGCGTGTTATCATAAATGCCCTCATCTTTTAGCCACGCGATGTAGCGTGAAATATATTGCAGTGCGCAAACTTCCGTATCAAAATGCTGATAGGAATAACGCCCTTTTTGCATTGATGGCTTGTGGGGATTATTATTTTCCCAAATGGTATTTTGATTTAGATAGTTGCACTCTCCATTATTTGCATAAATTCCATAAGGTGCGTGCGTCATAAAACTATGAAAAAATTTAAATGTAGGTTTTGTAGCGTTTGTATCGCCTATGTGCGTGGCAGCATAAAGTGTGGAAATGTGATTTATAACCGTATTATTATCTATGCCCTTTTGCCTATGAGATTGCATTCTATTATAAATACGCACTCTAAAATACGCCTCAGGCATAAACTTAAACAGCCCAAAACCAAACATCTGCCATATATCAAAGTATTTGCCACTATTTAGCTTTTCGCTCAAAGATGGATTTTGCGATAAAAAATACTTTTTAAAATGCTCGTGATTGTCTAACCAAAATATATTAGATTCTGCGATTAGCGCATTTCTATTTTGGATGTGAAACATCAAAAATCCCACCAAATATCCCGCATCCGCGAAAGATAATCCTATATTTTTATAGGCGTTTGCGCTAGATTCTGCGGTATTATCGCCACGCGCATTCATATTATAAATCGTATAGTAGGGACCCGCCACAAGCGAAGGTAGCGAATAAATCGTAGCATTCGCACTAGAAATCGCATTTGGAAAAAGTGTAAATCCATCAAGCGCGGTGTTAAAATGCGGAAATCGCTCCAAAATATAAGGCATATGCGACCCGCTAAACATATCCAATACAAAAATTACGATGTTTTTTTGCGTTTTGGAATACGAAAAAAGTTCGTTTTGATATGGCGCAGTAGGAGATTCTGCGAAATTATTTGCAGAATCTTGCGTAGATTCTGCGATGTTTGATTGAAGTGCAGAATCTAATCGCTTATTTAGGATTTGCGCCACATTTAGCGCACTTACAACAAATAGTGTGGCAAAAATTATTTTCATCGCAAGGCGTAATTTTTTTAGCATAAACAGCAAAAATATCGCCCCCACAAACGCCACAATGCCAAACTCCACAAAGCGTTTAAGGCGCATTTGCGGGTCATTAAATGGCAATAATGTTTTTTGGAAGACAAATCTATCCATCGCGCCATAATCGCCCACCAAAACAAAACTATACACAATGCCGACAAACAGGGCAAAACTCATCATAAAAGCATAGATTTTGCAAATGCGCTTTGGGATGAAATTAAGCACATAAATCGCAAAAACACTAATTAACGCAAATGCCCCAAATAGCGCGGAGAGCGTGGCAATCGTTTGCGATGAATCAAACTGCGAAACATCGCTTTTATAAAGTGTGTAGGGATTAAAAACGCAAATAAGAAACGCAATGCAAAGGACGGCGTAAGTGGCGATTTGGCGGTATATTTTGTAATCATCGCCATTAAATAAAATGCGAAAAATAGCAAGGATTTTCCTAAAAAATGTGGTAGATTCTGCGATATTGCGCGTTTTTTCGTCATTGCGAGATTCTGCGAATTTTTCAATTTTGTCATTCTGAGCGAGTGAATCGAGCGAAGAATCTCTATTTAGATTCTGCGTTTTTGTGCGAGATTCTGCGAATTTTGTGCGATTCGCAGAATCTGCGGAATGATTACCCGAATTGCTAGAATTGCTAGAATTGCCACGCCATTTCGCCCACAATGCCCGTAACAACGAAAACATCATATTTGTCGTCCAATATAACACTAATGCACTAGGCATTTGATAAAGTAGCACCAAAAATATTAGCGCAATCACCACACCTTGAATCTTCGCACCCCTATCTTTTGCCACAATCCACACATTTACAAGCGAAATGATTGTCATTAAAATAGGGAGCAAATGCACGCCAAGCACATTATCAGGCGCACTTAAATCAGCAATCCAAAGAAATGAAACGCCCCTAATCCCATCAAATTCATTCAACAAACACAGCACTGCAATAAAAAACGGCACTTGCAATGCCAAACCACCAAGCGCAGATAGCGCGAAAATGGGGTGATAATGCTTTTGGCGATAAAGCGTGCGGATATAGCTTTGCAACTCCGCGCCCTTAAATACGCGCTTAAATTCAGCGATTTTTTTGTCGCATTGCGCTTTGAGTGCGCTAAATTTACCTGCCTTTTTATCCGCCCAAATGAAAATTTTTAGCAAAAAAATATTGACAAACAAACTCAAAAGAATAATGCTTATCCCCCACGACTTCACAAACGCGAAAATATAACCTAGCGCGAGATTTAGAGTGAATTGCAATGGGAAAATAAATAAAAAATATAACGCTTCAATAATATCAAACTGCATTTTTGTCCTTTAATGTAGAAATGGCGGTATTTGCAAGGTCGCGCTGTGCTAAAATGGATGGATTTAGTTGCGCCTCTAAAATCTCTTTTTGGATTTGCAGAATCTCTAATGCGGCGTTTTTACCGGCGCAAAATGGATGCTTCCAAAGTAGATTTGCGATGGATTTTTGCGCTAGATTCTGCGAAAGCGCAGAATCGATGATAGTTTGCAAGTTTGCAAAATCATTTTCATTTATTTTGCCACCGATTTGCTTCAATGCCTTAAAAGTCCAAAATTCGCCTATATTAGTCGAATCATAAATATCTGCCAAATCATATCCCGCGCTATCAAAGGCAAAATCCATCGTAATCACAGGCTTGCCCTCCAAACACACAAAATCAAAAATCACACTTGAAAAATCACTAATCATTAAATCCGCTTTTGCGAATGCGATGACATTTGGCGTGCCGATGTCCCATTCGACATTTTTGTAGTTTGAGAGTGTGCTTTGGAGGTGTTTGATATTTGCGCTTTCAGTTTCGCCTATTAGGCTTTGTGGGTGAGGGCGGATAACGATATTATAGGGGGATTTTGCCAAAGGCTCTAAAAGTCGCATACCATATTTGCTAAGTAGCGTTTCTTTGCCCCAAGATGGCGAAACTAAAATGGTAGGTTTGCCTTTTTTGTGTGCTTTTTCTTTGATAGATTCACGCAAAATCGCTAATTCATCTAAATATGTCGAGCCGACAATGGCGATATATTTGCGTTTAATATTATGTGCCTTTTCAACTTCGCGCACGAAATTTTCTTGCACTTCATTTGTAACTAGCACCGAGTCAAAATAATCCACCCCAAAGGTGCGATAAGTCATCGGCGTAAGTGAATGCACGATATGGCAATAATGCTTTACGCCACGACTGCGCTTAATCTGCAAGACTTGGAGGCTAGGCGTTGTGAGAACGCAAATATCGGCATTTAGCATATTTAGGCGCGTATATGCCTTATTGCCAACGCCGATAAATTCTTTAATGCTAAAATTATTAGATTCGCGTTTGAATGCGGGGTCGGATTCATCGCTGGCGAGATAAGTATAAGGGTGATTTAACGAATCTAGCGTGTCTAAAATGGGCTTAAAAGTGCCATAATATCGTGCTCCCTCGCAGTAAAAAGTGATAGATTCTGCGTTTAGCGCAGAATCTGCGCAATTAGTGCTTCGCCCCCCCCCCGTTTTAGTTAGCGAAAATCTCAATCCCTGTGATGAAAAACTAGTGATTTTATAAAATAGGTTTTTGAAAAAATAAATAGCAGAGGCAAATATCGCCACAAGCGAACTCAACAAAAGCGAACCCGTCCCCGGGTCCAAATATGCGTGTAGATTCTGCGAAAAAAGCAAGATTGCAAAAATTAATGGCAAAATATGTCCTTTTTTTGAAAAATAAAAATCAAAATTGTAGCATAAAAATTTTTAATGTAAAATTCATATTTTTTTAAGCGAGTTTTTCAAGCGAGGCAAAATGACATTTTTCAACTCTTTCAAATCCAAAAAGCGCGGAAAGTCAAAGGATTCGCCTTACAATATCCCGCTAATTAGCGGGGCGAAGCAGTGGATTGCCACGATTTGCGTGATTTTGCTAGTTTTCATCGCTAGGGTAGGGTGGGAGTATCACAAATACGCAAATCTGCCCTTTGAAAATCCCGCCGAAATCCAAGCGCAGGTGCTTTTGCAATATCAAAAGACAAAGCCTGATAAGCCTGATAAGCCCTATTTTGTGATGAAGCTAGATTCGCAAGGGCATATTTTTTATATCACTTCGCGCGATGATTTGAAGGATTTGCAGGGGCGATTCGTGCGTGTGTGGGGCAAGGTGGATAAAAAATGCGACTTTGTGGATTATTTTAAATCCTGCTTTTTTATCGCGTTTTCGATTTCTCTAATGCCACAGCGCGAGTTTAGTGCGCCTTTGAAAGAGTATTTTGCCACGCAGCACGAAAATGTAATTCAAGCAAGTCTCTTTGGTGCGCTATTTTTCGCGAATTCATTGCATAAAAAGTGGCGCGATGTCGCAAATCGCTTGGGTTTAGCGCATATCATCGCTATAAGTGGCTATCATTTGGGCGTTTTGAGTGCGTTTTTGTTTGCGATTTTTGCGCCTGTGTATCGATTTTTTCAGGCGCGATTTTTTAGCTACCGCAATGAATTTTATGATTTAGGCGCGATTATTTTGCTTTGTATGTGCGGATATTTGGTGCTTTTGGATTTTACGCCTAGCTTTTTACGCGCGCTTGTGGCGGGGATTGCTGGATTTTTATTGCTATTTTGGGGATTAGAGCTTATTAGCTTTAAAATGCTAGGGTTAGTGGGGCTAATCTGCGTTGCGATTTTCCCCACCGCGCTTTTTAATATCGGCTTTGCGCTATCGATGGCGGGGGTGTTTTATATATTTTTATTCGTGCGCCACTGCCCAAAAATGCCTATCTTGCCGTATTTTGCGCTATTTAATTTGGCAATATTTTTTACCATAACGCCAATCGTGCATTATTTTTTCCCCTATTTTTCGCCATATCAATTAGTCAGCATTCCTGTAAGCGTGGCGTTTGTGGTGTTTTTCCCGCTTGTGATTGTGCTACATATTTTTGGATTTGGCGGGATTTTTGATAGATGGCTTGATATGGTGGTAAATGCGGAGATTCCTAGCATTGATTATTATCTGCCCTTGCCGTTTGCGCTAATTTATGTGGCACTCAGTTTTTGCGCGATTGGCTCTAAAAAAATCTATGTGATTATGCTACTTTGTGCGCTAGGCTTTTGGGGATTTCTTTTGGTGCGATTTGTGCAGAATTTATAGATTCTGCGTATTGACGCTATTTTTGTGTGTTCTAACAATATATGTAAAATCTTTGTTGTTATCCATTAGATATTCTATCCCGCTTGTAAATATTATTTCAATTTTATCATCAATTATCAAATATCTATCGTGTAAATTTGCAAAATTATGATGAATCCTATCGGCTTTAAATCTCCATTTTGAATTGCTGATTTGACTAAATTGTGGGGTTCGCCCCATAATTGATTGCGGATAAAATATATTTAAGATTTTGTTTGGAAAGCATTGTGTGGCAAAATCAATAAATGCACTCCATACATTGTCGCTAAAAAGATAAGCATCGTATATAAAAATACAATTTGCATTTTTAAGTAAGGCACTTAAATGTTCTAATGCTTTTTGTCTAGATTCTCCAATAAAAAAAGTTGCTGTAAAATTATTTTCTATTTTATCAGTATAGATAGAAATATAGGGAAAATCTACACGCTTTTTGCTGGATAATATGACTTTATAAATAGTGCTTTTAGCGATTGTTTCTATGGAATCCCAATTTATAGATGAGTTAGACTGCAATAATGCTTGCTGTGTATCGCGTGAATAGTATTGCAAAAAATAGTTTTTTGTAAAAATTGGGTAATCTTTATAGTAATGCAGTATTTTTTCTATTATTTTTACATTACAGTGTTGATTGTTTTTAAATTTGCAAAGTTCGCTAGCTAAATCATCATCTATTGCCAAAGAAAAATTCATCACATCATCTCTAATAATTCATCTAAATCGCTATCGAAAAATCCAGCTGGAAATTCTATAATTTCATTGTTTTTATTGATATATTTACCACTATCATTGATTTTTATACAATCAAAGGGCATATCAAAATTTTCTTTATAATAGATTTGTATATCATCTTTTGAAATTTGCTGTTTAAACACGCAATATCTTATTTTGTTGATTATATGCTCGGAGTGTGTTTCTAAAATCACTTGAATTCCACCATTAACCAAAAATACAAAAAACTCTGCAAACTTAGAAATAGCTTTTGGATGCAAATGCACTTCGGGATTTTCTACGATGAGTATATCCCCCTTTTGTAGAGATAGTCCTAAAATAAGAATTTTTGCAAGATAACTCACGCCTGCACCGAGATTAAATGGAGATAATCTAAATTTTTCTAAATCTATATTTTCATATACAAGCTTAATGTTTGTGTTGGTGATTTTTTCCGTTCTTGGGATTAAATTCAATGCCAAAATTCTCTTTAACCAATAATTAACTTGCAATTCTAATATGCTTCCATCTGCTTTATTTGATATTAGAGATTGATTTTGCAATGATTGACCTTTTTGCTGTTCATAAAAGCCGAAAATATATTCCCCATTAACACCACATTTTTCATCATTGTCGTTTTTGGGTAAATTTTCTTGTCCAATACGATTTGCAGAGATATAATATAAGGTTTGCTCAAAAGCGATTAAAGATGTTTGCTTTATTGTGTTCCATTGCTCATTAAATATCAATGCTTCCATATTTTTATTATTAGTTTTGGGTTGAATTTTTATTTGTTGATTTTGACTAGATTTTTTAATGAGAGATTTACTATCGCCAAGTTCTTTGATGTATTCTTTTAGGGAATTATTATTTTTAGCAGAATGATAAGAATACAATAATATAGCTTGTATTACACTTGACTTACCTGATGAGTTTGTGCCTGTAAGTATAGTTAGTGGTTTAAGGTCAAAAATTTGTTTCTCTATGCTTTTAAAATTTTGTATATTTACACTTTGAATCATTTTATATTGCCTATTAGATTTTTTGCTTGTTTAAAGCGGTTTTCTACATTTGTGGTCACATCAAGACCACTTTTAAAGTTGCCAGATTTATCAAATGTATCTTTTAAGGCATCTAGTGCTTTTGCATCTATTTTTAAATTATTTTGAACGCATATAGCAAAAGCAAATCCTAAACATTCAAACAACGCCATATTAACGGGACGCTTATTTTTATTATCATCATTATTAAAGCGAAAAACATCACTTCCAAAATATTTATAGGCAAACTTCATAGTTTTATCAAAAATATCTTTTAACTCTACAAGAATCGCAGAATCTGCTTTATTTAAAAACTGCATCGTATCTGCTAAAAAATCATCTATATTGCCTTTATATTCAATGTCGCCAAGCTGTTTTGAAAAATACAGATAAAAACTAATAAATCTTAGAGCCACATACCTATCTTTCATTTGTTTTGGATTTAACGAATTGCCGGTAGCTTTTTTAAAACTATTTAATTCGCTTAATTCTTTTATCAATTTTGTTGATTGTCCATAATATAAAGCATTACGCATTTCTTGGTTGTTTAGCTTTGTTCCGCCACGATTAACTCTATCAAATATGTCAAATTTTACTCGTTCGGGTGTTGGCGGCTGTATTATATATATGTCTATTTGATAATCTTCTATTTTTCGTTGTTGTATAGGCTCTAATTCTTTAAATTTGGCTTCCTTTTTTATGTTTTTCATTATTGATAATTTAATTAACCCAAATTTATTATTCATAAAATCAATTGCTGTTGCAATTCTCTGTCTTCCATCGACAACTTGAATATACCCATATCGTGCTTGAAAAAGATATATAATCGGTATAGGAATGCCCATTAAGATAGATTCTATAAGTTCAGATTCTTGTTTTTTATCCCAAACTTTATTTCTTTGAAATTCTGGATTGAGAATAATATCGCCTCTCTCACAACGCCTTTTGATTTCAAAAAGACTCATTCTACCCTTTTCTATGCGAATAGATTCTAATGGATAAACTTCATCGCTATAACAAAAATCATTATATAGAGTTTCCTCACCTTCAAGTTCTTTACTCGCAAGTTCTTTACTTGCGCTAATATTTTTACCCATTAAAATTCCTTATTTTTTTAATATCATATCATAATTTTATCAACTTTCACTTTTGTTTTTAAATTGCTAATGCGATTTTTGGCGTAGCTCTGAGATAAATACGCCAAATAAAACTAAAACAACCCCCGCAAATGCGACAGCTCCAAGTCGCTCATCCAAAATCAAAATGGACGCGATTATGGTAAAAACGGGCGTGAGATAGACATAGATATTTGTGCGAACAACGCCAATTAGTTGTGTCGCTTTATTCCACATTATGAAGCATAGGGCACTTGCAAAAAGAGCGACAAAAAATAAATTTAGGGCGATTGTGGGATTTTCTAACGCGTGAAAATTGGGCGAAAAATCTAACCACAAAAAACTAGGAATCATAAAAACAATCCCCCAAAATAAGATTCTACGAGTGGTGAGAAAAATATCGTATTTTAGATTCATCACTTTTGCTACAAGCACCGCATACGCGCCCCACCCAGCCGCAGAAATGATAGCCAAAATATCGCCTAAAATGTGTATTTTCACGCCCCCGCTTAACAAATACACGCCAATAATCGATAACGCAAATCCTGCGAAAAAATTTAAATATGGCTTTTCTAACTTAAAGCAAAAGCTAAAAATCCCAGCAAATAGTGGCGCAGTGGTGATGATAACGCTGACATTTGAAGCGAGAGTGCGCTCCATTGCGAGATTTAAAAAGAGATTATAAATCGTAATGCCAAATAAACCGCACAAAGCGAAATACAGCTCATTTTTTAGTGGGATTTTTAGGCGTTTTGGCTTCATAATCCACAAAAACACATATCCCAAAATAGATTGCAAAAAGAGCAATTCAAGCGGATTGAACGCTTCTAGTAAGATTTTCACACTCACATAAAGGCTAGACCAAATCCCCACACTCCCTAGCGCAAGGGCGTGTCCTAATGTTTTGCCATTCACGCTAAATCCTTTAAATTTTTATCAAATCTCGCCAAATAATCCCTTCCTAAGTCGATTCGATGATATATCCAGCTCCACAACGCCCAAATGTAGTTTGAGAGCAACTGCCCTTGCAGAATCTCAACTTCGCTTATGTCGCCATAGATTGTTGATAGAGTTTTGATTTGCGATTCACTTAAAAGAAGTTCCGCACTAAAATTGCCTAATTCCCAAGCGATGGGAGAGAAACCAGCATATTCAAAATCAACGAATTTTATTTGCGGTGCGCTCTCTTGCGTGCAATGTGATTTTGCGTGTAGATTCTGCGAAATTGCGCTAGATTTTGCGATTTTCTTGTCATTGTGAGACTTGACGCAGTCAAGTCGTGGCAATCCAAAATTTGATTCGTGGATTGCCACGCTCGCTTCTCTCGCTCGCAATGACGATAAAGTGGCACGATTCGCAGAATCTCCCAAAACAATTCTAGTATTTGCGGTAGTGCTTGTGGAGTTTTTGCAAAATTTTGGGGCTGAGACTAGACTAGCGGTCTGCGAAGCCCCGAAATTTTGCAAATCTACGCAATGATTACCCAAAGACGAATTGCCACTTACCATAATATTTGGCAGTTGCAAGTCGCGGTGGCACAGCACAAATTCGCTTTTATCCAATTCCCTTGCGATATTGAGCAAAATTTTATGCTCTTTTGGCGTGGTAAGTGGGATTTTGCATAGATTTTCATATTTTTGGATTTCGCCTAGCATTGTGATTCGTGGGATATTTAGATTTTTGTCGTATTTTATGGCGTGGAGTTTTTTCATTTGTGCTACCACCGCGCGTAAAAATGCGTCATTTATATCGCTAAATTCCGCACTTCTAAACTCGCTTAGAAAATCACTCATTTTTATATCGCTTGCATAAAAGTCGTTTTTTGGTGTGAGATTTAGCGGTGCGATAATCTCTAAAATGCGTTTTTCTGCACTTCTATCGATACATTTATCCGTGTTTGGACTTGGGATTCGCAAGACTTGTTCTTTGCCATTGAAGTTTATTTTGTAATTGATATTTGTAATGCCCTTTAATCGCTCTGCCTTGCCGTCCGTAGCGCATTGCTGTGCGATTTCTTCGGGTGTGAGTAAATTTGCATTGAGTGCGTCTTGAATCGAATCAATTTCTATATAAAATGGCATTTGCGATTTGAATGCGTAAAAATTGATTTTATCCAAAATGCCTAAAATGCACGATTCCCAATACTGCTTATCATCGCATTTATTTAGCGAATCTTTGATAACGCCTAAATCTGCTTCATTGTCAAAAAATGCGATTCCATCGCCAAATCCGCTTGTCGCATTTGTGTCAATATCCATCAATTTGGCATTTTCATCGGTGATATAACCCCAAAAGTTCCCTTGCTTGATTTCTTGTCCTAAAAATTGCGAGTAGCCAAAATGCAGATTCTGCGTGAAGTCTTGCGTGATAAACAAATCACCATTTAGGATAAGCGTCCCTTTGGTGATACAATCGCTCACAAATTTTAGACTTGCCGCACTATTTTTGGTAGCAAAATGCGGGAAAATTACTTGTTGAAATTTGAGCTTTTCGCGCAATGGCTCAAACAGCTCAGCCTTATAGCCACAAACGACAATAATATCATCGATATTTGCGCTATGCAGGTGCTCGATGGTGTTTTGCAAAATGCTTTTACCACGAATTTCAAGCAATGGTTTTGGTTTAGTTAGTGTGATTGGCGTTAGGCGTGTGCCAAGCCCAGCACAAAGGATTATCGCTCGCATTTGTGCTGTCCTGCAAATATATTTTTAAAACGCAGATTCTGCGATTCGCAGAATCTATCGCATTTATCGCAGAATCTAATAAAGGCGCAGAATCTTGCTAAATCAAATAGGGGGGGGGGATTTATAGGAATTGGTATTTTTGTAATCAAAGTCTGCCTTTTTTTGGAAAAATAAAAGTTGAATTTTAGGGAAAATAAACTTAAAAAAACGGATTTTTGATTGAATTTATGGCGATGAAGTTTGGGTGGATTCTGCTGATTTAATATTTTATGACGATTTTATTATAATTTGTAAAAGTTAAGGTTGGTGCTATGCGATGGATTTTTATGGCGATTTTTGTTTGTCTTGCAAACGCAGAATCTTCCGCAGATTCTGCACCAAAAATCACATTAGATTCTGCAAATCAAAACGCAGAATCCACATTAGATTCTGCACCAAAAATCGCAGAATCTCCCACAAAATTCGCAGAATCCACGCTAGATTCTGCGCTCTATAATGATTTGCAATGCCCATTTATCCCGACAAAATATTTTATCCATAATTTCATCTTCGCTAAAAACGCGCAATCCTCCCAAAGCGCACTAGATTCTGCGCCTAAAAAACCAAATTCCACTTTTTTGATAAATCCAAACTTAATGCCACTAAAACCACGCCGTGCGAGCGTCAAAGTGCGTGGCAAAAGCAAAAATGGCGTATTTTTGAGCGACATTGCGCTAGATTCTGCGCGTAGAGCGGCATTTTCACGCATTGATGAGGTTAGCATATCCCAAGCATACACGCTTCCCTTTCAGCAACTGCAATTAACAAGCGCATACACAATGCTTTCAAACACCGAGCACCACATAAAGGCAAACCTCGCGCGTAGTTTTTACAAATGGGATTTTTTGCTTGGGTATGATTTTAGCAATGCGGATTTGTCATCAAATGCAATCTACACAAACCACGCACTCCGCGCAAGATTTGGACTAAATCATAACAAAAAGCACAAATACAGCATAAACTTCACCTACCAAAAGGGCGAAAAAAGCGGACTTTTAAAAACCTACGGCGACTTCCAAAGCGTGTGGCACACGCCACATTATGACAAAATATCTGCGTATATTGCCGGAGATTCTGCGATTTTGCCATCCGTCCGCTTGAAATCAAAACTTTACTATAATAGTTTTCTTAACATCTCTCGCAATGAGCGCATTATCGGCGGGGGCGAAGGGCGCATTTACGCAAATATCCCGTATCAAAATAGCACGGATAATTATAGTTGGGGATTTATAGGAAGTGTGGCGTTTATGCCGATGGATGGGATGGAACTGCGACTTGGCGTAAATGGACGGAGGGATAATCTCAAATACACAAGTATGAAATGGGGCGAGGAAAGGGAGATTTTGCGAACTAGCAGTGCCACTAGCGACATTAGCACAACTATTTTTGCCGAATATACGCAGCGCGTGAATAGCAGAGTGCGATTTTTGCTAAATGGCAGTTATGATAGAAATGACTTGTTTCACTCGGTGGTGAATAACACTATTTCGCAGAATCTCGCCACGCAGGATTGGTCTTTGCAGGGCATTATTTACTTTGATATAAATAATGCGTGGTTGCTTTATCTAAACGCGATGAAAACCTCGCAAGTGCCGACACTAAAAGACAGCAATATCGGTTCGTGCGCGATAAAAACGACAATCCCATATTCACTAGAATCAAACTTCATTTACAGCGTAGGCGCGTGTATGCAGTGGTAAATGGGATTTGGTTCGTGGGGAATGTGGTAGATTCTGCGATTTACCTAAATCCGTCATTGCGAGAATTTGTGCGTAGCGCAAATTCGTGGCAATCCAAACGAAATTGTCATTTTGGGTGACAGCGAAGAATCTAAAAAAATTCGTCATTGCGAGATTCTGCGAATCGCCACAAAAACGCAGAATCCATCAAAAATCAACGCAGATTCTGCGATTTGCGGTGCTTTTTCCACGCTAGATTCTGCGAAATTCTTGTTTTCCTGCGCTAGATTCTGCGAATTTCATTTTGTTACCACTTAACACATAGTTTTGATTTTTTCGTGTGCGATTAAGCGCGATTAAGTGAAAATTTTTATAACTTTATGCTAAAATCTCAAAATACGATATGTAAATTTAAAAAATAAGGATTTTTTATGCCAATTATTATCCCAAAGGACATTCCTGCGTTTAGTGAGCTAGAAAAAAGCGCGTTTGTGATGGATACGGCGCGTGCCAAGCACCAAGACATTCGCGCGTTAGAGATTCTCATCATTAACCTAATGCCTACCAAAATCCAAACCGAAAATCAGCTTTTATCGCTTTTGGCAAATTCGCCTTTGCAAATCAATATCACGCTTCTTACCACGCAAAGCTATGTGGGGAAAAACACGCCACAAAGCCATTTGGATAAATTTTATGTGCATTTTGAGCGCGTGAGGGAGCGCAATTTCGATGGTGCGATACTCACAGGTGCGCCTATCGAGCATTTGGAGTTTGAGGAAGTGAAGTATTGGGCTGAGCTGCGTGAGATAATGGACTTTTTACGCGCTAAATGCACTTCTACGCTCTATCTATGCTGGGGGGCGATGGCTGGGCTCTATCACTTTCACAAAGTCCCAAAAATCGCGCTAAGCGCGAAGCTATCAGGCATTTATGAGCACTCTATCATCACGCCAAATGTGCTACTCTCGGGGCTAGGCGACATTGTGAAAATCCCGCACTCAAGGTATAGTGGCGTAGATGAAGCAGTGGCGGAGCGCGTGGCTGGGGAATCAAACTTAGATATTTTGCTAAAAGGCGCGGAATCTGGCATAAGCGTGCTAAAAGATGAAAAAGACATCTTTATGCTAGGACACCCCGAGTATGGCAAACTCACATTGCAGGGCGAATATGAGCGCGACAAGGCAAAGGGCATAGAGATTAGCGCGCCGATAAATTATTTTGACACAAACGGCGCGGTGCGCTATGATTGGCGAGCAGATTCTAGTGTGATATTTGCAAATTGGCTCAACTTCTGTGTGTATCAAGATACGCCTTATGTGCTGTGAGTTTGTGAAAAATTTGTGCGGTGAGATTCTGCGAAATTTGTGCTTTTTTTGTGCTTTTTGTGCGGTGAGATTCTGCGATTTGCGCTTTGTAAATCGCTTCGGCTTTGCTTCGCATTTCATTAAAAGAAATTCGCGCCTTTTCACGCCCCACTCGTGCGTTCGCAGAATCTAAAATCTTTCTTAAAAAATCCATAATTTTCCTTGTGATTTTGGTGTGCGATTGTAGCGTAAAATTATTTTTCTTTGGCTGTGCTAGATTTGACAAAGCGCACTTTTAGGCGTTTTTTGGTGATGCCATAAGTGTAAAGCGTGCGCGAGAAGCTATCCCAAAGCCACGATTGCTGGTGCAAATGTGCAAAATTATCTGGCACTTCAAAATCCACAACATCAAATCCCGCACTATCGGCATTTTTCGCAGAATCTAGCCACTTTTGCACCCACTGCCTATGCGCCTCATAAGACGCCCTTGGACGCTCATCATACGCCTTAAATCCACCTTGCAAAAGCGCGTAAATTAGCAAAAATGGAATGATAAAAGAAAAGATTTTATGCACTCTAAAACAAATGCCAAGCCACACGCCAAGCGCATAAAATAGCGATAAAAATAATCCACTAACCAAATGATAAGTCGCCCCACATTTACTGCAAATCCCCAAAAACGCCACGCACAGCAAAATAATCCACGCTAGGCTCATAAAAAATATAATGCGCTCCCACGCACTGCGCTTTATCGCAAAATAAATTGCCATCAAAATGGGAAATGCAATCAAAATAATGCGCCAAAATCTGCTGATTTTTCTAAATTGAGCGATTAGAAACTCCGCCCCAAAGGCAAAGTTCATCCCGCTAAACTCGCAGTAATCCGCCCTATCGCTTTTGATTTCGCCCAAAATCGCAAACGCGCTAAATGCCAAAATCGCCACGCACACCGCTTCAAATGCGCCAAAATTTGCGATGGATTTAAAGACTGCTTTTATAGAAACGCCATTTTTAAAAGCGCAAAAAGCAAGGCACACAAAGGCGAAGCACGCGCCAATCACACTTGCAGACGCGATTGAGAAAGCGCAAAAATATACAAAATAAATAATAACGCTTAAAAAAAGATATTTGTGCGATGAAAAAAGCGAGTAAAACGCGCTAGATTCTGCGATATTTAGCGAATTGGGGGGGGGCAGAATGAGTATTAAAGGCGCAGAATCTAACACGATAAATTAGCGCAATCATAAGTCCGCCCACAAGCACCAAATTACACAAATAAGGCAAAAGATACCAATTTGCAATATTCATCGAATAATGATTTTGTGTGTAATTTTCCGCTGGGAGCAAAAGTGGCATTGCGCTAGGTTTCATCGCAAATGCCACGCAAAGCATAAACACAAAAGACGCAATCAGCGCATAAACACGCGCACAAAGCGATGAAGCGACCTTATATAGGCAAAAATGCGCCACCACAAACCCACCACTGGTAAAAATCGCGTGTGAAATATTTAGCGCATCTAGCAAATTTAGCGCAAATAGCGGAGACAAAAGATACGCCGCCACAATCCCCACAAGCGCATCAAAATAGCTCGGCAGCACGCGCGTAGGCACCCATCCGCTCATCGTAAAGCGAATTTGCGCTTGATTTCCCGCATAATCGCTCAAATGTTGCAAATCATCGCCCCAAAAGGGAGTGTATGGATACAAATACGCATAAAATAGCATAAGCAGGGCAAATTCAAATGCAAAGATTGCAAAAATGGCGTATTTTGCGGATTTATTTGTGTGCTTCAAAGATTGTGCCCTTTAATTTTATTTGCGAAATTTTAGCAAAAAATATTAGAGATTCTGCGAAAATTAAAATAGATTCTGCGATTTGCAGAATCTTGCAGAATCTCGCGTAAATTCGCAGAATCTGCCACATTTTGCAATTTAGATTCTGCGATTTTCGTGCAAAACGCAGAATCTAATACGAAAAATACTTACCCTAGCCCCATCTGCAAGGGATGGGAATAAATCACAGATTCTGCAAATTAAGCGCAGTTTTATGCAAAATCATTCAAACGATTGCCAAAAAGACTTAAATAACGCCCCAAAATCTACACAAAATACACATTCAAAATAATTGTCGGGTAGCGTTTAAATTTCTTAAATGCAAATTTACGCAAATGCTGTTTTAGTCCCATTTCAAGCGTTTTGACAATCGATTCGGGCTTCGCGCCCGTGATATAGAGCTGAATCTCATTTTCGACTTCTTTGGCGAAAAATCTATCATCAAGCCCCATTATTTGAATCCTCGCGTCATATTTTAGAGTGGATTTTTGCACCTGCATTGCGATGACGATTAGCCCGTCTTCGGCTAGTTTTTGCCTATCTAAAATCGTCATATTATCCACGATTTTATCAGCTTGATTATCCACAAAAAGTTTGCCCGTTTTCACGCTACGCACCTTTTTCATATACGCGGGGCAGACTTCAATCTGGTCGCCATCCTCCATAAGCAAAATGTTGCGTTCAGGCACACCGCACTTTATCGCTGTGTCTTTGTGCTTTGCGATGTGGTTGTATTCGCCGTGCACGGGGAGGAAAAATTTGGGTTTGATTAGGCGAAGCATTAGTTTTTGCTCTTCTTGGGCGGCGTGTCCGCTTACGTGAATCTCGCTAAAATCCTGATATGCGACTTTTGCGCCACTTTTCATTAGAAAATTTATGACTTTTGAGACAGAGCCTTCGTTGCCCGGGATTGGCTTCGCGCTTAAAATTATCGTATCGCCCTCGCGGATTTTGATGTGGCGATGCTCATCAGTTGCCATTCGATAAAGCGCACTCATCGTCTCGCCCTGCGAACCTGTGGTAACGATAAGCACTTCATTGTCGCTATATTTCTCCACTTCGTGTGCTTCGATGAAAACATTTTGCGGGATATGAATATAGCCTAACTGACGGGCAATTTCTAAGTTTTTCTCCATAGAACGCCCGATTACGCACACTTTGCGATTGTATTTTATGCCGTGCTCGATTGCCTGATAAACGCGGTGGATATTTGAGCTAAAAGTGCTCATAATTATCCTATCTTGCGTGTTTTTAAAGACATTTTCAAATGATGGTCCCACGCTTGATTCGCTTGGCGTATAACCTGCGCGGTGCGAATTTGTCGAATCGCTTAGCAAAAGCATAACACCCTGCTCCCCATAATGCGCGATTCTATGCAAATCTGTGGGAAAATTATCCACAGGCGTGTGGTCGATTTTAAAATCGCCCGTGTGAAAAATCACCCCCGCCTCCGTGCGAATCGCAAGCGCACTTGCATCAATCACAGAGTGCGTGATATGAATCCACTCCACTTCAAATTCGCCGATTTTTATGGGCTTTCGCTTCTCAACGATACGAAACGATGAGCGGAATTTTTTTAGCCCACATTCATCAAACTTATTGCCAATCATACCAAGAGGCAACGGCGTCCCATAAATAGGGAATTGTAGCTGCTTGAAAAGGTGCGGAACTGCGCCTATGTGGTCTTCGTGGGCGTGAGTTATGATAAGCCCCGCGATTTTATCCTTTATGCTATGCAAATAGCTAAAATCAGGCACTAAAATATCCACGCCGTGCATATCCGCATCAGGGAAGCTCATACCCGCATCCACGATAATCGCGGAGTTTTGGCTCTCAATGACCGTGATATTGCCCCCGATTTCGCCAAGCCCTCCCAAAGGCGTAATGCGAATCTTTGCCTTTGTGTTTAAATCCAGCTTGTAGTGAGGATTTAGCGATGATTTGTGGTTTTTGCTATTTAGCTCGACAACCTTTTTCAAATCCTTATGAAGCCCCAAATTTGACTTCTCGTTTAGCCCCTCGCTCACGCTACTAATGCCATCTTGCAAGGTTTGCGATTCGCCTAAATTTGTGCTTTGATTTGCATTGTGATTCGTGGCAAAATTCGCATTTGTATCCCTAAAACTCCGCGAATTGCGATTAGATTCGCGATTTGATTCGTGTGTGAAATGTTGCGAATCGCGCCCTGCCCTATTATAAGGTTTGCGATTTGCGCTGTGCGAATGTTTGCCATCTGCATTTTGCGCTAGATTCTGCGAATTTTTATGATGGGGCTTGAAATGCCTTGCATTGCTTCTAGATTCGCCTAAATTCGCAGAATCTGCCTTTGAATGTGGCGCAGAATTCGCAGAATCTGCGGATAAATTCAAACCTCCCCTTGCGGAGTTTGAGCGTGCTTCTCCCCCCTCCCTTGCGGAGGGGGCTAGGGGGTGGGTATTTTTATTATTTTGAGATTTTAACCCACCCCCTTTATCCCCCTCCGCAAGGGAGGGGGAGATTTTAGATTCTGCGTTTTTCGCAGAATCTCGCCCCATCGCAGAATCTATCGCAGATTCTGCGCTATTTCGCCTCCATCGCCCAAAAAATGACTTTTTTTCGGGTTTTGATTCGCCTTTTACTTCGCGAGAATCGTTATTTTGCGCCCCATTTGGCGCGTTGTTTCCATTGTTATCCATAATTCAATCCTTTCATTTTTATAAAAATTTTTTGGTAATTTTCTGTGCTAATTTGATGCGCCCTTGCGTTTTGAGAAATCCCCAAATCCGCAAAAATCGTGCTAATTGCGCTAGATTTGCCATTAGATTCGCCAAAAATTTCGCACCCATTAGATTCGCCAAAAAGCAACTCCAAATTTTTCATCGCTCTTTTGCGTGGCGCAGAAAATGCGATTTTTAGCATTTTTTCAAAATCCGCGCTCCATTTTTTGTCATTTTTTTCTACGCAAAAAACGCTAGACTCCACCTTTGGCGGTGGCGTAAATGCGCTTGGCGGGACATTTGCCACAAGATGAACGCTTTTGCTTAAAGTTTGCGTCATCACAGATAGCGCACAAAACTCGCTATCCCCCACAGAAGCGCAGAATTTCTCCGCGACTTCTTTTTGCGTCATCACCACGAATCCTGCGCATTTATCGTCTTTTAGCGCGTTTAAGATGATTTTGGTAGCGATATAATAGGGCAGATTTGAAACCAAAATATATGGCATCTCACAAAGCCACCCGCTTTTTAGCGGAATCTCCAAAACATCTTTGTTTATCAATTTTGGGATTTTATCCGCCAAATACTCGCATAATTGCGCATCAATCTCATAAGCTATCAAATCAAAATGATTTAACAGCTTTGCACTTAAATCACCCAAGCCGACTCCAATTTCGACAACTTCTGGCGCGAATCCCGCGCTTTGTGTGATGTCGCTTCGTAATTTGGAAGCAGATTCGATGATTTGATTTAAGTAAAATTCATCTTTTAAAAAATTTTGTCCCAAGTGTTTTTTTGGTTTAATAGCATTTTTGCTTTTGTGTAAAAATTTGGATTGCGATTTTATAGAACGCCCCCTTAAAACTATGCTTTGGGAAAAATTTCGCGCATTTTATCTTTTTTTTGATAAAATATCAAGTCAAATTTTAAAGGAATTTTTGGAGATTTTATGGAGCAAAAAAATTGCGATTCAAGCAAACACAATAATAGTAATTTAGCCTTTCGCATAATCCCCTGCCTTGATGTGAAAAATGGTAGCGTGGTAAAGGGTGTGAATTTCGTAGATTTGCAAAGCATAGGCGACCCTGTGGCAATCGCAAAGGCGTATAATGACAAAGGCGCAGATGAGATTGTGTTTTTGGATATTACGGCGAGTGTGGAAAATCGTGGCGCGATTTTGGAGGTGGTAAAAAAAGTCGCAAAAGAAGTTTTTATCCCTTTTAGCGTGGGTGGCGGTGTGCGAAATTTAGATGATATTTACGCGCTTTTGAATGCGGGGTGCGATAAGGTTAGCATTAACTCTGCTGCGATTAAAAATCCGCATTTGATTGAAGAGGGCGCGAAGCGATTTGGCTCTCAATGTATCGTGGTGGCGATTGATGTCAAACGCGTAGATTTTGGCGAATCGCAATGGAGCGTTTTTATAAATGGTGGGCGAATCGATACGGGGATTGATTATTTTAAATGGGCAAAGCAAGTCGAATCGCTTGGCGCAGGGGAGATTTTGCTAACGAGTATGGATAGCGATGGCACGAAAAATGGCTATGATTTGCCCTTGCTACAATGGAGCGCAAAAAATGTGAAAATCCCGCTGATTGCAAGTGGTGGTGCTGGAAAAATGGAGCATATTTTGGAGGCATATCAAAATGGCGCGAACGCAGCATTGGCTGCGAGTATATTTCACTACAATGAAATCCAAATCGCTGATTTGAAAAAATATTTGGCAGACAATGGTGTGCCGATTCGGCTGTGAAAATTTTGGTGCAAAATCTGTGAATCTTGGTGGCGCGAATCTAAAATCACAAATCTAAAAAAGGACAAAAATGTTTATCTGTGCTAGGGGTGAAAATTTTAACTTTGCCAAAGATATTGGCGTGGGCTTGGTGGAATCTGCCATCGAGCTAACGGCGATTATTTTGCGCGAAAATCCGCAATATTTGGTTTTCATCGGCAGTGCGGGAGCGTATAGCAAGGATATAAAATTACTAGATATTTTTGTAAGCAACTCCGCCACGCAAATCGAATCATCATTTAGCAAGGGCGAATCTTACACGCCATTAGATAACAAAATCGAAATTGTTTCATATGAAACATTGGGCGAATCTAATGGCAAAAATTTGGGTGCGAATTTTGGCGCGAATCTAGCTGCGATTTTGGATTCACGCCCCCGTGCGATTGTCAATAGTAGCAACTACATTTGCACGGACGAAATTTTAGCACACAAAATGACAAATGCGGGGATTTTACTAGAAAATATGGAGTTTTTTTCCGTGCTCAAAGTCGCAGATTATTTTAAGATTCCCGCGCTTGGAATCTTTTGCATTACAAATCACTGCGACAAAGACGCGCATAAAAATTTCATCGCACTTCACAAAGACGCGCATAAAAAGTTAGAGGCATTCGCACGAGATATTTTGGCAAATTATGGGGCGAATCCAAAGGCGATTTTATGACAAAAAATATCTTTGATTTCACGCTTGATGAGCTAAAAGTAAATCTAAATCCGCCCTTTCGTGCAAAGCAAATTTGGCGATGGCTTTATGTGAATTACGAAAATGATTTTGACAAAATGATAAATATCCCAAAAGATTTGCGTGAAAAATTAAGCCAAAATTTTAGCGCGAAAAATTTGCAAATCGAGCAGATTCAAAAAAGTAATGACGGCACAAAAAAATATCTTTTTAAAACGATTGACAATCAAACCTTTGAATCCGTGCTAATCAAAATGCGCGAATCGCAAAGCGATGAAAATGGCAAAATTGTGTCAGGCGAAAAATGGAGCATTTGCGTTAGCTCACAAATCGGGTGCAAAATCGGGTGCAGATTTTGCAAAACAGCGGAGGGCGGATTTAAGCGAAACCTTGCCACAGGCGAGATTGTAGAGCAGATTGTCGCAATCAAACGCGACAACTACATTCCGCCCCAAAAGCGCGTAAATATCGTGTATATGGGTATGGGCGAACCGCTGGATAATTTTGAGTGCGTAACAAAGGCGATAAAAATCATCAGCGACATTGATGGGCTATCCATTTCGCCAAAACGGCAGACGATTTCTACAAGTGGCATTTCGCCGATGATTGAGCGGCTTGGGAGTTTGGATTTGGGCGTAAATCTTGCAATTTCGCTACACGCGGTAAATGACGCTGTGCGCGATAAACTTATGCCGATAAACAAAAAATACAATATTGAAAGCATAATTGAGAGTGTGCGAAAATTCCCAATAAATACGCGCAAACGCGTCCTTTTTGAATATCTAATGATAAAGGACATAAACGATGATTTGGCAAATGCGCGGGATTTGGTGCGACTGCTAGATGGCATAAAGGCGAAGGTGAATATCATTTTGTTTAATGAATTTAGTGGCGCGAGATTCGCGCGTCCGTTAAAAGAAAATGCGGAGAGATTCGCGGATTTTTTAATCAGCAAGGGCATAATGGCTACGATAAGACAATCAAAAGGCGCGGATATTGACGCGGCGTGTGGGCAGTTAAAGGCAAGGCGAGATTTGGATTTGCGTGTGGATTCGCACGAATCTTAAAAATGTTTCATATGAAACAAAATTTTAAATGGAGTGAAAAATGACATTGGATTATGGTTTGTTTATATTTTTGGGCGTAGTTTTTGCGGTGGGCATCGCTGGATTTTTACTCTATGCGTATAAAAAGGATTTGTAATGCTAGTGCATATTTGTTGCTCTGTGGATAGCCACTATTTTTTGCAAAGACTGCGCGAAATCTATCCGCACGAAAATCTCATCGGCTTTTTTTACAATCCAAACATTCACCCAAGCGATGAATACGATTTGCGCCTACAAGAAGTCCACCGCAGTTGCGAAAATCTGCAAATTCCGCTAATTTGTGGCGAATATGAAATAGATTCGTGGCTTGAATCCGTAGCGGGATTTGAATGCGCTGACGAAAAGGGCGAGCGTTGCAATATTTGCTTTGAATCGCGCCTAAACAAAACCGCGCTTTTAGCATTAAATTTAGACGAATCCAAAATCACAACCACACTTCTAACAAGCCCGATGAAATCCCAAAATGAGCTTTTTGCGCTAGGCGATAATGTCGCCAAAAAATACGGATTAGAGTTTATCAAAGTGGATTTTCGTAGCAATGGTGGGACGCAGATTCAGGCGGATTTGGCAAAGAGCGCGAATCTCTATCGGCAGAATTACTGCGGGTGTGTGTTTGCGCTTACCAAGCAAAGGGAGCGCAAAGGTGCAATCGCGCTTGAATTATTTGATGAAATCGGGGGCAGGGCGTTAAAAGGGAGCGCGAAATATCATAGTGAGATTTTTGCCAAAGTGTGGGATTTGGAGCGCAAGGGTAGGGCGTTTATCTTACAAAAAAATACCATAAATGCGTGGCGATTATTAAGCGGGAGCGTAAAAAAAATCGGTGGCGAAGTGATAAATTCATATATTTTTGCGCATTCAAAGGCAATGAAAAATCAAAAGATTCACAATATAAAATGGCACGAAATTAGCGTGGATAGCAAAAAGATTTTAGCGGGATTCTCCGATAACGCGCTATTTTTGAGTGTCGAATCTGTAAATAAAATCTTTGGCACAAATCACAAAAACACGCTTTCTTTGCGCTACAATCCGCCAAAATTTGATGATGAGCTAAATTTGCGCACAAAACTTTTGGGGGTAGATAGCATAAAGCCCATAATTGCGGTGGATTTGGCAACAGCTGAAAATCTCACTATAAACATAAATGCCATTTTTCAAAGCACAGATATATTTGAAGTGGTGGAGTTGTGAAGCCAAAATTTTGCGCTATAATTTGGCTTTTTTAAGGAGTGAAAAATGAGTGATTTGGTTACAGCTATAATGTTTATTGTATTTTTATTGTTTGTCGCTATCGTGCCTTTGATTATAGTCTTTGGTGAAAATCTACTCAAAGCAAAAAGTTTCGCTTCTCGCGTAGCTGGGTGGATAATCATCGTAGCTTCAATCATCGCCATCGCTTCGTTTGTCATATCGATTATTGCTACATTTGAAGTGCAATCGGGCATTGCTTTGGCATTAGGTTTGGTTAGTGTGCCGATAATCTCGTGGGGCGGGGCATTCATTGCGTGGATTGTATATCTAATTATGCCAAAAGATTTAGGCACGAAAAAGTAAAAAATATGGAAGAAATATTTAATTTAATAGTCGGTATATGCCTTATATTGCTATTGTTTGGGACGATTTTTTATCCATTTTTTATGGGTAGAAAACTCGCCAAAAGCGACAATCCATCAAAGCAAGAAGAGGGCAAAATAATAATGGGATTTGCGATTGTAGCGATTGCCTTGCCTATCGCGATATTTTTGTATGGTTTTACCTTTGGCACAAGAGCTGGTGGCGATGGCAATGTCTATGCTTTTGCGATGGCTTATGTTTTAATAATACTCTCCCCGTTAATCTCGTGGGGCGGGGTAGTAATCGCTAAAATCTTATCCAAACAAAGCAAATAATGCTTTGATTCGCGCAAAATCGCAGAATCTGCGACAAAAATCCGCAATTTTAGCGCAATTTAAGGATTTTATGCTACAATTACCCTTTTTTGCAAAATATAATTTTGGAGAGTGAATTATGGAGAGGACAATCGATATTCAAGAGATTATGCAGATTCTGCCCCATCGATATCCCATTTTGCTCGTGGATAAAATCACGCATTTAGAGCTTGGCAGGTGCATTGAAGGCTACAAAAATATCACTTTTAATGAGCCGATTTTCGCGGGGCATTTTCCCACAAGTCCCATTTATCCGGGCGTTTATATCATTGAAGGGATGGCGCAAACAGGCGGGATTTTGGCGTTTAAGAGTGCGTTTGGCGAAGATTCTGTGAATGATGGTTCGCGCTTGGTGTATTTTATGAGTATCGATAGGGCGAAATTTCGCTCAATGGTAAAGCCGGGCGATAAGCTCGTATATAAGGTTGAAGTGCTAAAAAATAAAGGCAAGGTTTGGGTGATTGACGGCAAGGCGTTTGTGGATGATAAACTCGTAGCAGAAGCGGAGCTAAAAGCGATGATTGCGGATTAGGCAAAATCTAGGGCGAAAATCGCAGAATCTAAACACAGAATCTTTTAAGGACAAATATGACAAAAACTTCGATTATAAAATCAAAAAATATCGGCGAAGGCACGGAGATTGGGAATTTTTGCGTGATTGGCGAAAATGTCAAAATCGGCAAAAATTGCAAGATTTATGATGGCGCCATCATCGATGGCTACACGACAATCGGCGATGGGACGAAGGTTTTTTCTCACGCCGCACTTGGCAATGAACCGCAGGATTTGAAATATAAAGGCGAAAAGACAGAGCTAATCATCGGCAAAAATAATTTGATTCGCGAATTTACAATGTTTAGCCCGGGCACTAGCGGTGGCGGGGGCAAAACCATTATTGGCGATAATAATTTATTTATGGCATACACGCACATTGCGCACGATTGCATTATAGGCAATAACTGCATTTTGGCGAACTGCGCGACTTTGGGCGGACATATCACAATCGGCGATGATGTGAATATCGGCGGGATGAGTGCCATTCATCAGTTTGTCAAAATCGGCGATGGAGCGATGCTTGGCGGGGCGAGCGCGCTAAGTCAAGATATACCGCCATTTTGCATAGCGCAGGGCAATCACGCCGTGATTCGCGGACTAAATAAATATCGTTTGCGAAAACTTTTTAAGCGAGATGAGATTGATGAAATTTCGCAAACTTATAGAGTGCTTTTTTCGGGTAAAGCACCAATAAAAGAATTGGCACAAGATTTGCTTAAAAACGCAGAATCTGAAAGCATAAAAAAAATATGCGAGTTTATAATTAGCACCAAGCGGGGGATTCCTTTCGTGCGTGGCGAGTTAAATGACGATGACAACTAAAAAAGGCGAGATTTTATGAAAAAAGAATGCTATTTTTGCCACTGCAAGGATTCAAACAACAATCCAATTTATTTCAAAAAAGGCGTTTTTGTTTGCAAAAGTTGCTATTCAAATAAAGAAATCGAGGCGATTTTCGCAAGCGAGGATACGCTGCGAATGTTTATGGCGCAAATCGCAATGCAGGGTAATTTTCGCACACACGAGCACGAAGAAGTTGATTTTAGCACCATTTCGCCAAAGGATTTGAAAGCTGCGCTAGATGATTATGTAATCGGGCAGGATAGGGCAAAAAAGTTGCTCTCAGTCGCCGTTTATAACCACTACAAGCGAATCTCACAAATAGACGCAGAATCTAGCGCAGAAGACGATGTAGAAATCGCAAAATCAAATATTTTGCTTCTCGGTCCCACAGGCAGTGGCAAAACGCTTATGGCACAGACTTTTGCGAAATTTTTAGATGTTCCTATTGCAATTTCAGACGCTACGAGCTTAACTCAGGCGGGATATGTGGGCGAAGATGTGGAAAATATCATCACACGCCTTTATCAAGCGGCAGATTACGATATAGAGCGCACAGAAAAGGGCATAATTTTCATCGATGAGATTGATAAAATCGCGCGTGTTAGCGAAAATCGCTCCATTACCCGCGATGTCTCTGGCGAGGGCGTGCAACAAGCATTGCTAAAAATAATTGAAGGCAGTTTGGTAAATATTTCTCCGCAAGGTGGGCGCAAACATCCGCACCAAGAGTTCGTGCAAATAAACACCGAAAATATTTTATTTATCTGCGGAGGCGCGTTTGATGGGTTAAATGACATTATCAAACGCCGTTTGGGTAGCAATATGTTAGGATTCACCACTGAGAAAAAGGCGATTAACAATGACGAAAATTACTTTCACTTGGTAGATTCAAGCGATTTGATGAATTATGGAATGATACCTGAGCTAATCGGGCGACTTCACATTATCGCTACGCTTGATGAGATTGATGAAAGGGCAATGCTAAATATTCTCTTAAAGCCCAAAAACTCGCTCATCCGCCAATATCAAAAGATTTTTGCGTTGGATAATGTCGCGTTGGAGTTTGAGGAAAGCGCGCTAAAACTAATCGTCCAAAAGGCAATCGAACGCAAAACGGGCGCAAGGGCGTTGCGTGCGATTATGGAGGGCTTAATGGTTGATTTAATGTTTGATATTAAAGACTACGCAAATGCGAAATTAGTCATTACAAGCGACTTTGTGACGGGCAAAAGTGCGCCTACGCTCATAAAAAACAAAGCAAAGAAAAAAGAAATTATTTGAAAGGAAAAAGATGATTTTAGATAGTATCATAGGGCTATTTTCACAAGATATTGCGATAGATTTGGGGACGGCAAATACGATTGTTTTGGTGCGCGGCAAGGGCATTGTGATAAACGAGCCTAGCATTGTCGCGGTGCAAAATAACAAATATGGGCGAAGCAAAGTCCTAGCAGTCGGCAAAGAAGCAAAGGAAATGTTAGGCAAAACGCCAAGTGGCATTGAGGCGATTCGCCCTATGCGAAATGGCGTGATTGCGGACTTTGAGATGACAGAAAAGATGATTCGCTATTTCATTGAAAAGACGCACGATAGAAAGCGATTTATCCGCCCTCGCATTGCTGTTTGCGTCCCTTATGGACTTACAAGCGTGGAAAAAAAGTCCGTCATTGAGTCCGCTATGAGTGCTGGTGCTAGAAAAGTAGGAACGATTGATGAGCCGATGGCAGCGGCAATCGGCGCGGGTTTGCCTATCAAAGACCCGCAGGGAAGTTTGATAGTGGATATCGGCGGGGGGACTACTGAAATTGGCGTGGTTTCGCTTGGCGGACTTGTTATAAGCAAATCTATTCGCGTGGCAGGGGATAAAATGGATGAATCGATTGTCGATTATGTCCGCAAAAAGTATAATCTTTTGATTGGCGAGCGCACAGGCGAGGAAATCAAGCTGAAAATCGGCTGTGCCTACCCACTTGAAAAAACCATCAGTATGCAGGTAAAGGGGCGCGACCAAGTTAGCGGACTGCTAAATACGATTGAATTAACTAGCGAGGACATAAGAGACGCGATAAAAGAGCCACTGCGCGACATTGTCGATGTGCTAAAATCTGTGCTTGAAGTTATGCCACCGGATTTATCGGGCGATATTGTGGAAAATGGCGTGGTGCTAACGGGTGGCGGGGCTCTTATTCGCGGACTTGATAAATACATAAGCGAGATTGTGAAACTGCCCGTTTATGTCGCAGATGAGCCACTTTTAAGCGTGGCAAAAGGCACAGGCAAGGCGATGGAGGATGATGAGATTTTCGAGCAATTATTCTATGAGGACTAATGACGCTTGAAAAAACGGAGCAGAATCTGGCTGTGGAGCTGTATTTTAGCTGTTTTTATTTTATTTTTGGCGGGAGTGAATAACGATATTTTTCGCTACGGCGTGGCGTTTGGGAACAAAATTAGAGACAATATAAATGACGCCACCTCCGCAATCGGCGAGACTTTCGCCACCTACAAAAATCAAAGCGCGCAAATTAGCGAACTTAAAAACATAAAAATCCAAAAAGAGCAAAACGACATAATCATCGCAAATCTACAAAGCGAAGTGGCGAAAATGCGCTCCCTAACGCAAACAAACATAAAGCCACTCGAAGTCAGTGCAACGCTCGTGCGCGCGTATTCATTCGTAGAGATGGGGCAGTATTTGCGAGTGTGGCTAAAAGTGCAAAATCCCACGAAAATCGCAGAATCTGCGGTAGATTCTGCGCCAAAATTAGATTCTGCGAGTGCGCGAGATTCTGCGAATAATTTTTCGGTAGATTCTGCGAAATCAGATTCTACACCAAAAATCGCAGAATCTAGGCAATTTTTCACGCCAAACACGCTAAATTCTGCGAAAAACCCCACACTAGATTCTGCGAAAAACCCCACACTAGATTCTGCGAAAAAAGTTTCCACACCAAATCCCACAAAACCCCCCGCAAAAGAAAAGATTTACGGACTTATAAAAGACGGCTACACCGCCGGTATCGCCCTTTACAAAGATGGATTATTGCAAGGGATTTTGAATGGCGACTCAAAAGTCAGCTACGGCGTATTTGTGGGCGAAAACAAAAATATAGGCATTTTACAAACCGACATCAGCGGAAATGTCGTAGTGAAATACATCGCCGCGTGGCAGGACATAAAAGAGGGTGATGAAATCATCACAAGCGGATTGGATGGCATTTTTTTTGAGGGCATTGGCGTGGGGAGAGTGAAAAATGTGCGCGATGAGTTTAGCTATATCGTGGCGGAGGTGGATTTGTATAATCAAAATGATGAAATTGGGTATTTTTGGATGGTGGATTTATCTAACTAAAAATCGCCTCTAACTGCCTATAAATCTCATCAAAATCGCTGAGATTCTGCGAATCTTGCTCTAAAAATCGCTCCATCCTCTCTTTTTTCTCAATCGCAGAATCTAGCTCTTTGTCGCTGCCTTTTTGATATGAACCAATGCGGATTAAAATCTCATTATCCTTCAAAAGTGCGTAATTCTTGCGGAATTTCGCCACGCTCTCCAAATGCTTTTGCGAAACCAAGTCTTTTGTCATCACACGCGAAGTTGAAGCGAGAATGTCGATAGGCGGGTAAATTCCCTTTTCGCTTAACTCACGCGATAGCGCGATATGCCCATCCAAAATGCTTCTGCTATGGTCGGCGATTGGGTCGCTCAAATCATCGCCCTCAACCAAAATCGTAAAAAACGCCGTAATCGAACCTTTGCCCCTTTCCTTTCCCGCTCGCTCCATCAACTGCGGAAGCAAAGAAAACACCGATGGCGGATAACCTTTACTCGCAGGCGACTCGCCTAAAAATAGTCCAATTTCCCTCTGCGCTTGGGCAAATCGCGTGACGGAATCCATCATAAAAAGCACATCGTGCCCTTTATTTTTGAAATACTCCGCAATCGCCATCGCGCTAAATGCACCATATTTTCGCATAAACGCAGAATCATCGCTAGTCGCCACGACAATTATTGTGTTGCTTAAATCTCCGCCCAAATTTCGCTCTACAAACTCAGGCACCTCCCGCCCTCGCTCGCCGATGAGCGCGACAACTTTGATTTGCGCTTTGCTTCCGCGCACTATCATTCCCATAAGCGTGGATTTCCCCACGCCACTTCCCGCGAAAATCCCCATTTTCTGCCCTTTGCCACAAGTCAATAATCCATCAATGCTTTTTATCCCCACGCTAAAAATTTCATCGATTAGTCCGCGCTTCATCGCCATTATCGGTGCGCTTAAAATGGGGACAAACTCATCTTTTTTAATCTCGCCTTTGCCATCGATGGGATTTGCAAAAGTATTTACAATTCGCCCTAAAAGCGCGTCTCCCACGCCGATTTTAAGTCCTTTTTGCGAGAGAAAAACCTTATCGCCGATTTTGTATCCGTGCGTGGAGGTAAATGGGATAATGGAAAATGTATCGATATTTATCGCACTTACAATGCCATTTAGCGCGTCACCTGCGGTAGATTCTGCGTTTTGAATGCGGATTATATCGCCGATTGAGGTTCTCAAACCTCGCGCTTTGATTACATCTTCATTTATTTGCACGACTTCCCCAAAATAGGGCGATAAGTCGATTTTATCTTGCAGTTTTTCTTTTAACTTTGAGAGTGGCATTGAAAATCCTAAAATATTTTTTGGAATTATAGATAATATTTGTGATAAAATGCCACTTTATTTTTAAAAATAGGATTGAAATATGATTGAGAAAATAGACAGCGCAAATATCGCAATTAAGGACAAAATCGATTGTAGCATAGTGGATTTAAAGCGAAATAAAATCGCGCAAAATCTCGCAAAAAATCTAAAAATCGATGGTTTTAGAAAAGGCAAAGTTCCCCTAAAAGTCGTAGAATCGCGCCACAAAGAGCAAATCACGCAAGAGGCGCAAAACGAAGCATTAAATGACTGCATTCAAAAGCACCTAAAAGACGCAAATATCGCGCAAAATAGCGTGATTGGCAGTGCGATTTTTGATAAATTTGAAGTGGCGGATGGAAATATTGAGTTTGAGGCGAAATTAGGACTTTTGCCTGAAATAAATTTGGCAGATTTGAAAAAGTCCATCCCGCAAATAAATCTCAAAAAAATCGACAAAAAGGCGGTTGATGAGCGATTAGCGATTTTTGCAAAAAATAGTGGCGAGTTAATCGAAGTGGATAAAAACGCAGAATCTGGCGACATTGCAAATATCGACTTTGAAGGATTTATCGATGGGAGCGCATTTGAGGGCGGAAGTGCGAAAGGATTTGATTTGGAACTCGGCAGTAAATCTTTCATCGATGGATTTGAAAGCGGACTGCTTGGCGCAAAAAAAGGCGATGAAAAAACGCTAAATTTGGAGTTTCCAAAGGATTATGCGGAGCATTTGGCAGGGAAAAAATGCGAATTCAAAGTCAAAATCAACGCCATTAAAAAGCGAGATTCTGCGCCGATAGACGATGATTTAGCAAAAAAAGTGCTTTCAAATAACGCAGAGGCGAAGTTAGAGGATTTGGAAGCGTTTATCAAAACGCAGTTAGAAAGCGAGGCGAAAAGCACCGCATTTAACGAGGCAAAACCCGCGCTTGTCGAAAATCTGCTAAAAGATTTCACATTTGATTTACCGCAAAATATCATCGAGCAGGAAATGGATATAGTGTTTAGAAACGCCCTGCACAAACTAAATGAAGGCGAGTTAAAAGAACTGCAAGAAAACAAGCAAAAGGCAAAAGAGAAGCGCGAGACGCACCGCGCGGAGGCGGAAAAAAGCGTGCGATTGACTTTCATAGTCGATACCTACGCAAAGGCGAATAATATCAAAGTCGCGGATGGCGAACTTTATCAAATGCTTTATTACGAAGCGATGATGAGCGGGCAAAATCCAAAGGATTTGGCGGATAGTTACGAAAAAAGCGGAATGTTTCCGGCGATAAAAATGACGATTTTGGAAAATAAAGTGCTAAATCATATTTTAGATTCTGCGGATTTGGCGAAAAAAGCAGATTCTGCGAAAAGTGCGAAAAACGCAGAATCTAGCGCAGAATCTCGCACGAAAATTGCAGAATCCACCGCAAACGCAGAATCTAAATAAAAAAAGGGGCGAAAAAATGAATTATATTCCTTATGTGATTGAGAAAACTTCTCGCGGGGAGCGCAGTTATGATATCTACTCGCGACTTTTAAAAGATAGGGTTGTAATGCTTAGCGGGGCGATTGATGATTTTGTGGCGAGTTCGATTGTCGCGCAGTTGCTATTTTTGGAGGCGGAGGACCCGCAAAAAGATATTTTTCTTTACATAAATTCGCCCGGTGGCGTGGTTACAAGCGGATTAAGTATTTATGATACGATGAATTATATAAAACCTGATATTTCGACAATTTGCATTGGGCAGGCGGCGTCAATGGGCGCATTTCTTTTGAGTAGCGGGACGAAGGGCAAGCGATATGCTTTGCCAAATGCTAGGATTATGATTCATCAACCGCTTGGCGGAGCGAGCGGACAGGCAAGCGATATTCAAATCCACGCACAAGAGATTCTGCGAATAAAGGGCGAGTTAAATAAAATTTTGGTGAAAAACACGGGGCAGAGCATTAAAAAAATCCAAACCGACACCGATAGGGACTTTTTTATGAGTGCCAAAGAGGCGAAGGATTATGGCATAATCGATGATGTTTTGGGAAAAAGTTTGAAATGATTAGACTGCAAACGGAAGTAGATTTAGGCGCAGAATCCACCGCAGAATCTGCCGAAATGGCGGATAAAGTTTGCGAGTTAGATTCTGCGGATTTGGCGAATTTAGATTCTGCAAATGGCGGAGATTCTGCGAATTTTAGCGCAGAATCTCCGCAAAACGCAGAATCTATCGAGGACTTTTCTACCCAAGTTTTCAAAACGCTTCTTAGCAAAAATATCCCGCCACTTCCGCTAAATTATCAAACTTATTTTGAGACGCTTTTAAATACGAAAAGCATCGAGTTTCAAAAACAAATTAGCGCGATGACTGAAAGTGGCGTGGAGAATGACGAGCGGAACATAACCTTTGAAAAGAGCATACACAGCGCATTTGCAAACACTCGCGATATTTTGAAATGCACGCAAAACATCTATAAAAATCTCATCATTATGAATGATATTGAGAAAAAGTGGAGTTTGGATTTAGCGCACAATAGAAGCGCAAATCACTTTTCAAAGGAAACTCAAAGCATTCAAAATGAGATTGATTTGCAAATAAATCAGTTGAAAAATCTCTACCAAAAATGCAATCAAATTTTGGAAAATATCAATACAAACACGATGTATGACCAAAATTTCGACACTTATAACAAGCGATATTTTATTTATTTAGTGCAAAATGAGCAAAAAATGGTGGAGAAGTTCGCCCACGCGAGCACGATTATAATGATGTCGCTTCCGCTTGGCGTCACGAGATATTTGCAAAACGACCAAACAACCGCCCTTGTGGTGATGAAAACCGTCGCAAAACTACTGCTAAAAACCTCCCGCCGAAGCGATATTATTGGATATATCGGCAATGGGATTTTTGCTATGCTGCTGCGCAACTGCGATATTTTGGCGAGTAAAAACGCGAGCGAGCGACTTCTTGCGCTAATGCAAAATACGAATGTATTTTTGGGGAGGCGAGAGATTTGCTTGGATTTGAATATTGGCATTGCAAAATTACTCCCAAATCGCAACGCAGAATCTACGCTAAACTTCGCCATAAACGCCCTACGAAAGGCACAAAGGGAAAATGCACCTTATAATATTTATGAAGAGGATGGCGGGTAGATTCTGCGAATTATTCCCCCTCCCTTGCGGAGGGGGTTAGGGGGTGGGTAGATTCTGCGAATTGCCCTAACTCCGTCATTGCGAGAATCGCGAAGCGATTCGTGGCAATCCGCAGAATTTGCGAGCGAAGCGAAGCAACCATCCAAAACCTTGTCATTCTGAGCGAAGCACGAAGTGCAAAGCGAAGAATCTCTTTTATTTTTTTTGAGATTTTTCGCTTCGCTCAAAATGACAAACAAAGTAGATTCTGCGAATTTTATACGAATCGCAGAATCTACAAATATTTTTAAGTTTCACAAAGTATAATTTCGCATTTTAAAAATTGGAGGTAAAAATGCTACACGAATATCGAGAAGAAATCGCGCAATTAAAGGCGCAAAATCCACATTTTGCTAGGATTTTTGAAGAGCACAATGAGTTAGATGATAGGATTAAAGAAGTCGAAGCAGGCGGGGGCGAATATGTCGATGAGTTTGAGTTAGATACGATGAAAAAGCAAAAATTGCGCCTAAAAGACGAAGCTTACGCGATGGTGTTAGAGTTTAAGAAAAATCAGGGCAAGTAGATTCGCGCTAGATTTTAGTAAAGATTCGGCACTATTTAGGCAAGATTCGCGTTAGATTTGGTTAGATTCAAATGCAACCCAAATATATTTTCGTTACAGGCGGTGTGCTTAGCTCTCTTGGCAAGGGCATATCCGCTTCGTCAATCGCCACACTTATCAAACACGCAAATCACAAGGTTTCTATCCTAAAAATCGACCCTTACATAAATATTGACCCAGGCACGATGAGTCCGCTTGAACACGGCGAAGTTTTTGTAACTTATGATGGCGCGGAGACGGATTTGGATTTGGGGCATTATGAGCGATTTTTGGATATAAATTTAAGCGCGAAGCACAATTTCACCACAGGGCAGATTTATCTATCCGTCATCGAAAAAGAGCGCAGTGGCTTTTATTTGGGCAAAACGATTCAAATCGTCCCGCATATCGTTGATGAAATCAAAGAGCGCATAAAAGACGCAGGGAAAAACAGCGAGTTTTTGATAGTTGAGCTTGGCGGGACGGTTGGCGATATTGAGGGAATGCCATATTTGGAAGCGATGAGGCAACTCAAACACGAGTTAGGCTCATCGATGGTGATTAGCATTCACGTAACGCTAATCCCGCTTATCAAAGCCGCAGGTGAGCTAAAAACAAAGCCAACACAGCATTCTGTGCAGGAACTTCGCCGAATCGGCATTAGTCCGCAAATCATTTTGGCGCGGTGCGAACGCCCACTCTCACGCGATTTAAAGCAAAAGCTATCAATGTCTTGCGATGTGGATAATGACTGCGTTATCGTGGTAGAGGACGCCGATAGCATTTACAAAGTCCCGCTAAATCTAATGAGAGAAAATATCCTAACGCCCATTGCGCGTTACTTTAATATCCCACCGATTGAACCACAAATGCAAAATTGGGATTTGCTAGTAAAGCGAATCATCGCCCCAAATAGCGAGGTTCAAATCGCATTTGTCGGCAAATATTTGGATTTAAAGGAATCCTATAAAAGCCTAATCGAAGCTCTCACGCACAGCGGGGCGCACACGGATACAAAAATCAACATTAAGTGGATTGATAGCTCTAATCTTAAATCCAAAAATATCGATGATGAAATGCGCGATATTGACGGGATTTTAATCCCCGGGGGCTTTGGAGAGCGCGGGATTGATGGCAAGATTTTGGCGATTGAATACGCTAGGACGCACAATGTGCCGTTTTTGGGGATTTGCCTTGGAATGCAACTTGCCTTAATCGAATTTGCTAGAAATGTGCTAGGGCTAAAAAACGCTAACAGCGCGGAGTTTGACAAAGGGACGAGCGAACCTATCATCTACCTCATTGAAGATTTCATCGACCAAAATGGCAAAAGTCAATTTAGGACGCACAATTCGCCTATGGGAGGCACTATGCGACTTGGCGAATATCCCTGCCACCTAAAAAAAGGCACAAAGATTCATAGCGCATACAATAGCGATTTGATTAAGGAACGCCACCGCCACCGCTATGAAGCAAATGTCAAATACCGCGAGATTTTTGAAAAAAATGGCGTCATCATTAGTGGCGAATCAAATGGGCTTATTGAGGCAATCGAGCTAAAAAATCACGCTTGGTTTGTCGCCGTGCAGTTTCACCCCGAATTTACCTCCAAACTCCAAAGCCCAAATCCTATCATTTTGGAATTTATAAAGCAGGTAAAATCCCTAAAATGCGACAAAAATGAGTGATTTAAAAGATAAAATTTTAAGCATTTTCAAATCGCGCAATTTAGGCGAACTGCAATCCAAAAATATCCCCGCCCCTGCCACGATGAGCGGTATCGCTGAAGCTAGTGAAATAATCGTTAGCGCGATTGAATCAAACAAAAAAATCGCAATCATAGGCGACTATGATGTCGATGGCGTAAGCTCATCTTGCATAATGGAGGGCTTTTTTAAGGCTTTGGGCTACCAAAATTTCATCATAAAAATCCCAAATAGATTCATTGATGGCTATGGAATCTCCACGCGAATGGTAAAAATTTACAATGCAGACATTTATATTAGCGTAGATAACGGCATTACCGCATTTGAAGTGGCGGAATTTTGCGCGGAGCGTGGCAAGATTCTAATCATAACCGACCACCACAAGCCTTTGATTGAAAATGGCGTTGAGATTCTCCCAAAGGCAAGCGTGATTATAAACCCAAATCAGCGCAAATGCAACTTTTTGCAAAAGGAAGTCTGCGGGGCGGTTGTGGCGTGGTATCTTTGCGCTGGGATTAAGTGTGAGTTCGCAAAGCGCGGGATTTCACGCGCAAAAAATATCGATTTACTCGCATTTACGCCGTTTTTGAGTTTGGCGATTATTAGCGACATTATGCCTTTGACTTCGCTAAATCGCACACTTTATAAATTAGGTGTGAAGCGAATCAATAGCGAAAAAAACGGCGTTTTTGCGCTTTTGCGAAATGAGTTTGGCAATAAATTCGCAGAATCTAGAAAAACTATCGATTCGCAGAATCTTGCCTTTTATATCACGCCCCTTTTAAACTCCGCTGGGCGCGTAAAAAATGCGCGTTTGGCATTTAAATTTCTAACCGCCAAAAATCCCAAAATCGCGCTAAATTTGCTACAAATTTTAAGAAAAACAAACGAATGGCGCAAAAAACTAACAAACGAAGTTTTCACCGAATCTTTGCAATGCGCCGTTGAGCGCGAAAAAATCGCCTACGCCATAGGACAATGGAATGACGGCGTCATAGGCATTGTAGCAGCGCGAATCGCCGATAAATTTGGCAAAAGCGCGTTTTGCTTCAATCTAAAAGACGGCGAGTTAAAAGGCTCTGGACGCGCAAGAGATGGCGTGAATCTCATCGCTTCGATTCAACAATGCAGTGCGCATTTATTGCGATTTGGCGGACATAGCGGGGCGGTTGGGCTAAATTTGAAATGCGAAAATTTGGAGTCTTTCATAGATTCGCTTGAATCAAATCTAATTTTTAGCGAAAAAAATGCCGAATCCGCCACAATAAGCGCGAATCTAAATGAAATAAATATGGAGATTTTAGAGATTTTAGAGAGATTTGAGCCGTTTGGCAATGAAAATGCGATGATTAGCTTTGAATCGATTGCTGTGGTGCGCGATTCGCAAATCATCAAAGATTTGCACCAAAAGTTAAGCTTTAAAAATGCGACATTTAGGGCTATTTTGTTTAATAATACGCAAGATTTTATCGGGCAAAAAGTGCGAATCCGCTACCACATAAAGCGCAATTTTTATAACGAAATCGAAGCGCAAATCAGCGATATAAGGCAAATATAATGAATCCATATCCTTTTTTGCTCTCAATCACGCTTAAAATTTTTAAAATCATCTCCGCACTCATTCCAAATGCAAATCTACGCCGAAATGCGCGAAATCTGCCCTTTATCATCTCACGCCACGCTTACCAAATATCAAAGCAAAATCTAATCAAAGCAGACATTTTTATAAGCGTAGGCGATGCGTGCAAACCCGCACTTCATTTGAGAGAATATGGATTGCGAAAATTATCATCTCCGCTTGATTGGATGTGGAATTATTCGCTAGATGAGGCGCATAGGTGCTTTTGTGTGGAATTTGGCGACTTTTTTGAAAAATGCTATGATAGTGGAGGGGCGGAGGGCAAAGAGCGCAATGTCGTTTCGATTAGCAATGATGAAATGATAAGCATTCACGCATTTCCTAAAAATGTCGCGTTAGATGAATATTTGCCGACATTTAGGGCAAAAATGCAAAGGCGATTTCAAAAAATCAAAGCAAAGATTTTGGATTCGCAAACCATCGCTTTGGTGGCGTCAAGGAATGATAGCGTGGATAAAATCGCTGATTTTGGGTGCAAAATGCAAATGTTGTTTAAAAATTGGGGGGGGGGAAAAAATTTGTAAAAAATCGCTCATCATTGTAAATATTTGCCACAAAGATGATTTTGCAAAAAATCGCGTGGAGCGAAAAATACACAATATTTGCGATGGATTGTGCGTGGTGGAATTTCTTTGCAATGATACAACTATCAATGGCAAACGCCCACATTTGGGCAATACCCTTGCGTGGCACAAAATAATGTGCCAAATGGCGATAAATTAAGCAATTTTTATTAAAATCTGCGTTGATATTTTTTTACAAAAAAGGGGATTTATGAGATTTTTTGGGGCGATTTTGGCGGTATTTTTTGTTGCGTGTGGGGGATTGTCGCCTTTGGCGGAGAATATTTTGCTTTTGAGCGAGAAGCCAAATGACTGCAAAATGCTTGAAAGCGCAAAAGGTGCGATTGTGGATGTCTCTGGCGCGATGAGCGATGCGGCGATGAAAGAAAAAGCGATGAATTATTTAAGAGAGCGAAGTGTAAAAGTGGATGGCGATGCGTTGCTGATTTTAAGTGCGGAAAAAAAGTGGGATTACGCGCTTGGCGGATGGGAGATGGAGATAAAAGGCGAGATTTATAAATGTGCGGGGGATTTGGCGGAGAATGAGATAGATTCTGCGCTAGAAACTAAGAATCTACAATGATTTTTTTGGATTGCTTCGCCCTTGCCTTTGGCAAGGACTCGCAATGACGGAGATATTAAAGCTGATTTGCTATCGCAAATCACAATCGAAGTAATGGCGGTGTGGCTTTCGTAGTTTTTGATAATTTTTGGGAGCGAAGCTAGACTAGCGGTCTGTGAGCCTCCCAAAAATTATCAAATCTGCGAAATTGCATACCCCAGAACAAATTGCCCCAAAGATTCTGCGTTAAATTAACTTAATCATCGCTAGCAGCAACCCCGCAATCGCAAGTTGTGCCGTTACTAACCACTTTAATAAATCATATTTTGATTCGATGATTTTTAATTCTAACTTTTTGATTTCATCTTTTGTCTCGCTTCGCACAAGCGCAATTTCGTCTTTTGTTTCGCTTCGCACAAGCGTAATTTCATCTTTTAACATCGCAATGTCGCCCTTTGTGGCGAGTTTATCCAAATCCTTATTGTTCTGCTCCAAAATCGAATCTGCGATTTCTACGACACTATCTCTAATTTTCGCGCGATTATCGTTTGAGACGCTAGAAAAATATGTGCTTACGAAATTTTCTATCAAAATTTGAGTGCTTCTACTTACCGCCACTGCCATTTTAAAATCCTTAAAATTTTTTTAAGATTTTAGCATAAAAATTTTGAGATTCTGCGAAATTTGAGATTCTTCGCTCACTTCATTCGCGCGAGAATAACAATTTTTTTTGGATTGCCACGAGAATTCGCTTCGCTCATTCTCTCGCAATGACGGAGATTTTTCGCTTCGCTCAAAATGACAATTAGCGTTAAAAACAATCGAAGTAATGGCGGTGTGGCTTTCGTAGCTTTTGATAATTTTTGGGAGCGAAGCTAGACTTGGGGTCTGTGAGCCTCCCAAAAATTATCAAATCTGCGAAATTGCATACCCCAGAACAAATTGCCACACCACCTAACAGAATCGCACATTGTAGTAATGCGTTATCGCCACTGCTATCGCGTCTGTAATGTCTAGCGGTTTTATTTCTTTGCTAATCCCCAAAATCTTTTTTACCATAAATGCCACTTGAATCTTATCCGCTTTGCCGTTGCCTGTGAGCGTTTTTTTGACTTGCAAAGGCGTGTATTCGGCAAAATTGCCTAACTCTTGGATTATTTTAAAGCTAATTGCGCCACGAAATTGCGCAAGTTTTATGACAGATTTTGGATTATACGCGTAGAAAATGTCCTCCATCGCCACTGAATCAATCTTATGATTTGCCAAAATGAGATTAAATCCTTCGTTAAACTCAGCGATTTGGTGTTGTAACTTGGTTTCTTTCATTTTTATTAGTCCCGCTTCTAAAAGTGATAATTTATTTTTCTCCCCGCAAATCACGGCATATCCGCAGTTTTTCGTCCCCGGGTCAATGCCTAAAATATTCATACCTATCCTTTTTTTAAACTTATTTCACATATAATTCACATCAAATTCAACATAATTCACATCAAATTCACAGGTTTTTCACATAGTTTGGATTGTGAATTTTATCGAATATTAGCGGAGATTCAAATGATTTGGGATATTATTTTAAAAGATTTGGGTAAAAAGTTAGATTCTGCGATTTTCAATCGTTATATTAAGAATATAAAATATAACGAAGAGCAGTCAAATGCCAATGTGCGCGTGTTAGAAGTGGATAATGTGTATTTGCAAAATTGGCTAAAAACGCATTTTGCAAATCGCATTTCGTTACTTTTTGAAACACATACGGATATCAAACCAGAAATCAAATTTATTTTAAAACAAAATTTCGCTGAATCTACCGCAGATTCTGCGATTTTCAAAGAAAAAATTATGTATAAAAATTCCGTTTTGAACGCGAGTTTTACATTTGATAACTTTGAGATTGGCAAGTCAAATGAGCACCCGCTAAAACTCGCAAAACTCGTGGCAAAAGAGCAGGGCAAAAATTACAATCCGCTTTTTATCAGCGGTAACACGGGCGTTGGCAAAACGCACTTGCTAAACGCCATCGGCAACTACAACGCCGGGCAAAAAAATGTCATTTTAATCACAAGCGAAGAATTTTTGAATGATTATATGATACATTTGAGTAACAAAACTATGGAGCGATTCCGCGAGAAATACCGCAAGTGCGATTATTTGCTGATTGATGATATTCAATTTTTCAGTGGTAAAAGTAAGATTCAAGAAGAATTTTTTCAAACATTTAATATTTTGAAAAATAATAATTCGCAAATCGTGCTAACCTCCGATAAACCCATAAAAGAGCTAAATGGCATCGAAGAGCGACTAAAATCCCGCTTTGAATCAGGCATAATTTCGCGCATAAATCCGCCTGAATTTGAGCTAAAAAAATCCATCATTAAGAAAAAATGCGAGTTAGATTTGATAAAAATTAGCGATGAAATCATCGAATATATCGCAATAAATATAAATGACAATATTCGCACGATTGAGGGCATTTTAACCACTATAAATTCATTTTCATCGATTATGAATCAAGAAATCACCATCGATTTGGTGCGAAATGAGATTGAAAACAGCAAGCGAAGTAGAATCGGGCGAATCACCCTTGATGAAATCATCTTAAACACCGCAAAGCACCTAAATATCAAACCAAGCGACATCAAAAGCAAAAAGCGCACAAAGGACATTTTACTAGCGCGAAAAATCGTAATTTATTTAGGGCGCAATATCTCATCAAACTCGATGCCCGAGCTCGCCAAAGCATTGGATATGAAAGACCATAGCACAATCAGCAAAGCAGTCAAAAAAATCCAAAGCGATATTGAGAAAGATTCTGCGCTAAAACAAAAAATTTTAGAAATTCAATCAAAAATTAAAGAAATTAAAAAATAATCAAGCAAAATTATGCCAAAATATGCACATTATTTTCACATAAATAAAAACAAAAGATTCTGCGTATTTAGCGGTAGAAATTGATAGAAACGATGAGATTTTCACATATTTCACATCTCTACTACTATTACTAAGAATCTTAAATAAAGGAGAAAAAATGAAAATAGAAATCGACAAATCCACCCTTGAATCTGCCATCAGCAACATTCAGCCATTTTTAGAAAAGCGAGATAATAGCACGATAACTTCTTGTATTCTAATCATCGCTGAATCGCAAAATTTAATCCTAAAAGGCACAGATTACGAAATGGGACTTGTTATAAAAATAGAGTGCGATGTGAAAGAAGAAGGCATTTTAGCGATAAATGGTAAGAAATTTTTAGATTCGCTAAAAAGTCTAAAAGATGAGATTATCAAAATCGAAAAGAAAGATTACGGCGAAAAGGGCGAAAAATTAGAGATTAAGCAAGGCAAATCTACGATAAAATTGCCAAGCTTTATCGGCGATAATTTCCCTGAATTTCCGCAAAATTACGAAAAATCAAAGCTAAATATTGATTCAAAAAATCTCATAGATTCGCTAAAACGGCTACTTCCTGTAATTGAAATCAACAATCCGCGCACAGAATACCGCAACGCGTTAATTGACATCAAAGAATACAAATTCAACTTCGTAGCCACCGATACAAAGCGACTTGAAGTCATTAGCTTTGATAGCCAAAGCGTGGATAAAATGAATTTTATGTTCCCCAAAAAGTCCATTATGGAGGTTCAAAAGCTTTTTAGCGAAGATTCAAATATTTATTTTAATGACAAACATATCATAATCGAAAATGAAAAATTCACCTTTTGGACAAAAATCCCAAATGGCAACTTTATCGATTATGAAAAAGTCATACCAAAAGACATAAAATACCGCGTCCATATTGACAAAGACAAAATCGCAGAAGCGTTAAAAATCATCAACTCCGTGTGGTTTCAAGCGCGTCTTACATTCAAAAAAGACAGCATTTTCTTTGAAGTGGTGTATAGCGACAAGGATTTTGAAGCAAATGCGGAGATTGAGCTTGATAGCGAACTAAATAAAGAATTTGCAGAAAAATTAGGCGATGAATCATTCTCAATAACGGTCAATTCAAAGCATATTTTGGATTTTGTAGCGCATATCAATACGCAAACATTTGAATTTGGCATAAATGAAAATTTACACGCCGCTTCAACGCTAAAAAGCGATAATTTCTTACTGACATTTATGCCTATTATTGATTAGATTCTGCGATAGATTCTGCGATTTTGGCGCAGAATCTAAATATTTTTAAAGGACTTTGCAAAGATGAATGAATACAGCTCAAAAAATATTAAGGTTTTAAAGGGTTTAGAAGCGGTTAGAAAACGCCCGGGAATGTATATCGGCGATACGAATATCAACGGACTTCATCATATGGTTTATGAAGTGGTGGATAACTCTATCGATGAAGCGATGGCGGGATTTTGTAGCAAAATTAATATTACCCTTACAAAAGATGGTAGCGTCATAGTCGAAGATAATGGGCGCGGAATCCCTATCGATTTGCACGAGGGCGAAAATCTCCCCGCTGCAACCGTTGTGCTAACCGTGCTTCACGCTGGGGGTAAATTTGACAAAGACACTTACAAAGTCTCTGGCGGACTTCACGGCGTGGGCGTTAGCGTTGTAAATGCTTTAAGCAAAAAGCTCATTATGACAATTCACAAAAATGGCAAAATCTACCGCCAAGAGTTTGCCAAAGGAATCCCACAAACACCCCTTGAAATCATCGGCGATTCGACTAAAAACGGCACGACAATCGAATTTTTCCCAGATGGCGAAATAATGGAAATTACAACATTTGATAGTGATATTTTATGCAATCGATTCAAAGAAATGGCGTATTTAAACAAAAATATTGAGATAAATTTTAGCGATGAGATTGCGGGGCGAAGCGAAAAATTTCACTTTGAGGGCGGATTAAAACAATTTGTAGAGGATTTGAATAACAATGAGCTAATCTCACAAGTCATCTTTTTTAGCGACCGAGGCGATAATGGGGATGGCGAAAAGGGCAATGAAGTAGAGATTGACATCGCATTAGCTTACAATAGCTCATATAGCGAAAAATTGTTGAGTTTTGTGAATAATATCCGCACGATTGAGGGCGGGACGCACGAAGCAGGGTTTAGAATGGGGCTTAGTCGTGCGATTATGAACTACATAAATCTAAATAGCAAAGAAAAAGACTCTAAGATTCAAGGTGATGATGTCCGTGAGGGGCTTGTGGCGGTGGTGTCAGCGCGAGTTATGGACCCGCAATTTGAGGGGCAGACAAAGGGCAAATTAGGCAATTCATTTGTGCGAAATATCGTGCAACGGCTAACTTATGAAAAAATCTCTAAATTTTTCGAGGAAAATCCAAATGACGCAAAGGCGATTATTCAAAAGGCACTTTTAGCGGCAAAAGGGCGCGAGGCAGCAAAAAGAGCGAGGGAACTCACACGCAAAGAAGTAAATAGCTTTGGCACTCTCCCGGGAAAACTTGCAGATTGTCAAAGCAAAGACCCGACAATTTCTGAAATATTTTTAGTAGAGGGCGATTCGGCTGGGGGAAGCGCGAAAACAGGCAGAGATAGGGCTTATCAAGCGATTTTGCCACTGCGCGGTAAGATTTTAAATGTCGAAAAAAGCAATATCAACAAAATCCTAAAAACCGATGAAATTATCAATATGATTACCGCATTTGGCTGTGGCATCGACAATGAATTTGATTTGGCGAAGCTCCGCTATCACAAAATCATCTTAATGACGGATGCCGATGTCGATGGTAGCCACATACAGACGCTACTTCTTACATTTTTTTACAAATATTTGCGCCCACTAATTGACAATGGGCATATTTATATCGCGCAACCGCCACTTTATCTTTTTAAAAAGGGTAAAAAATCCATTTATTTGAAAGATGAGCGACATTTGAGCTCATTTCTCATCGAAAATGGCATTGAAAATTTCAACTTTGAGGGCATTGGCAATGTCGAGCTAATCGATATTTTGAAAAATATTTCGCATTATCGCGCGATTTTGAAGCGATTAGAAAAGCTGTATTTTTCAAGCAATATTTTGCGCTTTTTTATCGAAAATGATGGATTGAGAGATTTGAGTTTGGGTGATTTATCCGCGCGTGTGGAGAAATTTTTAGGCGAATCAAATTGCAATATTTTAAACAAAATGCAAGGCGAATCTTATATTATGCTTTATGTGCAGACAAAATTAGGGCTAAATGAGCTAAAAATCAGTTATGATTTGTTTGATGACAAATATTTTTTGGATGCGCAAAAAATCTATGGGCAAATCAAAGATAGAGATTTAGAATTTTTGGCGAATCGCGACATAATCGAATTTTTAGAGGAAATCGAAAATAGCGCGAAAAAAGGCGCAACGATTCAACGCTATAAGGGGCTTGGCGAGATGAATCCCGAGCAACTTTGGGAGACTACAATGACAAAGGAAAATCGCACTTTACTTCGCGTCCAAATCGGCGATGAGGTAGAGAGTGAGGATAAGATTCGCCTATTTATGGGAAGCGAAGTCGAACCGCGCCGAAATTTTATACAGGCACACGCCAAAGAAGTTAAAAATTTGGATATTTAGATTCTGCGTTTTTATATTGAATCGCAGAATCTGCACTATAAATTATTTAAAATTTGCAGAATCTGTGCTAAATTTTGTCATTGCGAGATTTTGCGAAGCAAAATCGTGGCAATCCATTAGATTCTACGATTCACACGAAAATCGTAGAATCTAAAAAGAGATTTTTCGCTCATTTCATTTATTCAAAATAACAATTTTAAAATAGATTCTGCGATTCGCAGAATCTAAATCAAAATCTTCCCAAAATCGCAGAATCTAGCGTGTGAAAATAAACATTTATTTATTGTCATTGCGAGATTCTGCGAAGCAGAATCGTGGCAATCTATCTAATCATCATATTTCTGTCCCATCAAATTCCCATTCGCATCAAAATACGCTTTTATGCGGTTTGCTAATTTGACTTCAAAGTTATTCCACTCTTTTTTTACTTTGATGATTTGCGCACCAGCAAAGGATTTTGCGATTCCTGCTGCCACAGGCGCAGGGAGCAAAGCGGGATTCACACCTGCATAGCTTTTGATTTCCTTCCATTCGCCATTTGTAAAAAACTCGATTTGGACGCCGTTGCTTAACATTGCCTCAAACTCATCGTAGTCCATTTTCACATACATTATATTCGCGCCTTTGAAATTTTGGGTGATGAAACTTTGCGCATTTGGCGGTAAATTAGTCGCAGGGACTACCATATCCGCAAACGCCACGCCCAAAAATGCTACTAACAAAAACAACTTTTTCATTGTTTCTCCTTTAAAATTTAAGATTTAGCTTAAAAAAGCGATGAAATTTTATGTGCCAAAAGTGAAATATTTGTGAAATTTTTAAATTTTATAGTAGAATCGCGCAATTTTTTCAAAGATTTTTTTTAAGGTTTTTTATGCTTTTAGAAATCATAACTTATCCAAATTCGCTCCTGCGCCAAAAATCAAAGATTGTTGAAAATTTTGACGCGAATCTGCACGAGATTTTAGACAATATGTATGAGACGATGTTAGAAAAAGGTGGCGTGGGTTTGGCTGCGATTCAAGTAGGCATCGCTAAACGAATGCTTGTAATAAACCTGCCACGCGATGATAAAGAATTTCACAAAGATGACTTGCTTGAAATCATAAACCCAGAGATTTTGGAGGCAAAGGGCGAAATTTTATTTCAAGAGGGCTGTTTGAGTGTGCCAAACTTTTTTGAAATGGTGCAACGATTTAGCAATATTGTCTTAAAGTATTGCGATAGATACGGCGTTGAGTGGATTTTAGAGGCGGAGGATTATTTGGCTGTTGCAATTCAGCACGAAATTGACCATTTAAATGGTGTGCTTTTTGTGGATAAGCTATCGATTTTGAAGCGCAAAAAGTTTGAAAAAGAATACAAAAGATTGCAAAAAGAGGGATTCCAAAGCGTTCATTTACCCGAAATGAGCGAGGATTTCCGCGAATCTTATGAGTTAAAATTACTCCACAAACCGCCAAAGATTTACAAAGCAAAGGATTTGGACGAAAAAAAGGCAAAGATTCGCGCCAAAAAGGGTGATTTAAAGGGCGATTCAAAGGGCGATTCGCACGAATCTAATCGCAACAAAAAGAGCGATTCAAAAGGCAAATCCTAATGGTAAAAAAGCTGCGTTGTGCCACAGCTTACGGCGTGGGCGCAAAGGTGATTCAAGTAGAAGCGACATTTTCGCGCGGACTGCCTAGCTTTGTGATTAGCGGTTTGGCTGGGAGTGCGATTCAAGAGGCAAAGCAACGAGTGCAAGGTGCGTTAGCACACAACAATTTTCAAACGCTAAATTTTAAAATCACCATAAATTTATCGCCATCGGATTTATCCAAAAATGGCAGTCATTTTGACTTGCCCATCGCCCTTTTAGTCGCACTCCAAAAGCAAGAAGTGGATTTAAAAAATTGGTTTGCCTTTGGCGAATTGGGATTAGATGGCTATATCAAAAACACAAATGCGATTTATCCGCTTTTGCTTGAAATATCCAAATCCTATCCAAAAAGCAATGTTTTGCTCCCAAAAGAGGGCGAAAAACTCTACTCAAACATACCAAATCTAAATATTTATTATGCAAGTGATTTGATGGAGGCAATCGCAATCCTAAAAAATCCCCACAACAAAGCAAAGCAATACGAATTTAGCTTTAAAAATGTCGAAATTAAGGGCGAAAAATATTATTATGATGAATCGCAAAATGGCGCAATGGATTTTAGCGATGTCAAAGGGCAGATTGTCGCCAAAAGAGCCGCGCTAATCGCAGCTGCGGGGTTTCACAATATCATCTTTGAAGGTAGCCCGGGCTGTGGTAAGTCAATGATAGCTAAACGAATGCGCTATATTTTGCCTCCAATTAGCTTTGCTGAAATGTGCGAGTGTGCTAGTATTAGCGCGTTAAATAATGCCGAAAACTCTTACACTGCGCTTCGCCCATTTCGCAATCCACATCAAAGTAGCTCAAATGCGTCCATTTTAGGCTCTGTCATTCAAAATGATGCCAAACCGGGCGAGATTTCACTAGCGCATAATGGCATTTTGTTTTTTGATGAATTGCTAAATTTTCAAAAAACTGCATTAGAATCATTGCGCGAACCGCTAGAAAACGATGAATTAAGCATTTCGCGTGTGAATATTAAGGTAACTTATCCTGCCTCCGTGCTATTTATTGGCGCGATGAATCCCTGCCCGTGCGGGAATCTTTACAGCCTTACCAAAGAATGTCGTTGCAAGGATATGGAGATTCGCAAATATCGCAATAAATTAAGCGAACCACTGCGCGATAGGATTGATATTTTTATCAAAATGGATGAGAGCAAAAGCGAAGAGCGCGTGAGTTCGGCTGAGCTTTTCGCGCAAGTGCTAGTTGCGTTTAAAGCACAGATTTCACGCGGACAGCGCAAGCTAAATGGCAAATTAGATGACAGCGAGATTGAGCGATTTTGCGCTTTAAAAAATGCGGAGGCAGAATTGCTAGATTTGGCTACGCAACGATATGGTTTAAGCTATCGTGGGCGACAAAAGATTCTAAAAGTAGCGCGAACGATTGCCGATTTGGAAACGAAAGATTGTGAAAACAGCATTAAAAAAGAGCATTTATTAGAAGCGTTAAGCTATCGAATCATAAATTAAGAGGACGCGCAATGGAAACAAGCGAATTTATCGTAAAATCGCCCATTTTAGGCTTTGAAGAAGTTACCAAAATGAAGTTAGAAAAAATCGATGATATTTTTTTGAAATTAAGCAACGCCGATGCGCCAACGCCCTGCTTTACGCTGGTAAATCCATTTGCGCTTTGGGATAAATATAGCTTTGAGATTCCTAGTGCTATTCAAGTTTTGCTTGACTTGCAAGAGGGCAAAACGCAAGACATTTTAATCGCAAATATTATGGTTGTGTATAAGGAAATCATCGATTCGACTATCAATTTTATCGCGCCTATCGTATTTAACTTTGATAATAAAACAATGGCGCAAGTGGTGTTAGACGCGCCAAAATATCCGCATTATAGCATTGCTGAGCCAATAGCGACATTTTTAAAGGGCGATAATTCAAGTGGCGAATCTGGCGAATCTAGCGCAGATTCAAGCGCGAATCGCACAAAATAAAGGGCAAAATCAATGCAAAAAATCTCAATCATCGGCTATGGCAAAATGGCAAAGGCAATCGCAGTCGCGCTAAATGGCAGATTCGCCCTTGAAATCATCGGGCGCAACGCCAAAAAAATGGAGCGATTTATCCGCGAAAATGCCTTGCAAAATGCCGAAATTACGCCTTGCGCCGAATCAAATGCGATTGACATTGCAAATAGATGCGTGATTTTGGCAATCAAACCTTATGCGTTCGATTCGTTTCGCTATCGTGGCAAAGCACACGCGATTTATAGCATAATGGCTGGGATTAGCATAGAGCGACTGCAAAAATGTGCGGAGGCTGGGATTTTCGTGCGTGTAATGCCAAATGTCGCTTCGCTTGTGGGGCAAGGCGTGAGCGTGATTTATGCCAAATCTGCCAAATCGTGCGAATCTAGTGGCGAATCCGCCGAATCTAAAAGCAAAAATTTAAAGCAGATTCAAAGCGAATGTGAATCCATTTTTGCCCCGCTTGGCAAGTGCATTTTTGTGGATAAAGAGAGCTATATCAATCCATCGGGCGCAATTTCAGGCAGTGGGACGGCGTATTTGGGCTTAATCGCGGAGGCGATGATTGATGCCGGAGTGCGCGAAGGATTGAGTTTGGAGGTTAGCAAAGAATTAACGCGTGGGCTTTTTAGCGGATTTAGCGCACTTTTTATGAGCGCGGAGGCGCAAACCATTCGCACAGATACCACAAGCCCCGCTGGGATGAGCGCTGAGGCGTTAGCGATTTTGGAAAATAGGGGCGTTCGTAGCGCATTTATGGACGCAATTCACGCCGCAAACAAAAAAGCAAATAGCATTTGACAAAAAAGATTTACAAAATCCCCGCAATAATAGGCACTACGGCAAGTGGCAAAAGCGCGTTAGCCATTCGCCTAGCGCGAAAATTTGGCTTAAAAATCTTTTCGCTAGATTCACTTAGCATTTACAAAGGCATAGACATTGCCTCCGCAAAGCCAAGCGTGGCAGAACTGCGCGAGATTCGCCACTATGGCATAAATGTGCTAAATCCAAGCGAAAAATGCAACGCTGGGATTTTTTTAAAGCTTTTGTGTGAAGCTATGGAGTGCGAAAATCCCCAAAAATTGCTAATCGTAGGCGGTAGTAGCTTTTATCTAAAAAGCATAATTGATGGCTTGTCAATCGCACCAAAGGTAAGCGAAATCGTTGAGCGATTCATCGCAAAAATGTCGCAAAATAGGGCGCAATCTTACGCGCTTTTGCGACAAATCGACAGAGATTTTGCCGACAAAATTAGCCCAAATGATAGATTTAGAATCGCAAAAGGTTTGCAGATTTATTTTGCCACACGCCAAGCTCCAAGCGCGTTTTTCGCGCAAAATCTGCGCCAAAAATTGCCTTGTGAGATAAAAATCTTTGAGCTAATAAAGGCGCGTGAAATTTTGCGAGATGACATACAAACGCGCACAGAGCGAATGTTTCACGCAGGATTAGTAAGCGAAGTGCAAAGTTTGCGCGACAATTTCTCACACTCACAGGCACTAAAAGCAATCGGCATTAAAGAAATTTTGCCGTTTTTAGATGGCAAAATCACGCAAGATGAAGCAAAGAGCGCGATTATCAAAAATACTTTGGCTTTGGCAAAGCGACAGCGGACATTTAATCGCACACAATTTGGCGAAATCCCGCATTTAGACGAATCCACACTTGAATCTGCGCTGATAAAGCATTATGAATCGCTAGGTTTTGCGTAACAATTTATCTAAAATTCCGTCATTGCGAGAAAATGTGTAGCATTTTCGTGGCAATCCGCAGGATTGGATAAAGAAACTTCGACTTCGCCTTGTTTTGCGAACGAAGTGAAGCAACCATCCAAAAAAAATAATAGATTGCCAAGATTCTGCGAATCGCAGAATCTCGCACGAAAATCGCAGAATCTTGCAATGACTGCGTGGGGCGTTTTTAGATTCTGCGTTTTTTGCGATTCGCGTAAATCTAATATTTTTTCGCAGAATCTCACAGCATTTTTCTTTAAGTTTATTTTTTATAAAATTTCGCATTTTTTTAAAAAGGGCAGAGTTTGAGCGTATTTAGCAAAATATTTAGCGAACTTCGCAAAGCACTTATTGCAAGGCGTTTTAGGCAAATCCCCCCCCCCCGTTTTTAACTACACACTTAATTAGATTCTACGAATCTTCGCGCAATTTCATCTTTTCATTACCACGATTTTTCTCACAAACTAGGCAGATTCTGCGTTTTCACATTTTTCTAAAAGGCGTGAAAATAAATATTTAGATTTTTTCACGCGAGATTCTGCGCTTTTATTCGCAGAATCTAGGATTTTTAAGCAAGCAACAATTCAATAAAAAAGGATAAAAAAATGAATACAAAAGCACAAAAGCACCCGTTTGCGCCTGTGTTTGAGAGCGATTCAAAGGTGCTGATTTTGGGCTCATTTCCGCCCAAAAGCTCGATAGAAGCGGGATTTTATTATGGCGATTCAAGCAATCGCTTTTGGGATATTTTGGGCGCGTTATTTGGCGATAGCGATTTAAAAAGCAAGTCAAAAGATGACAAAATCACATTTTTGAAGTCGAATCGTATCGCGCTTTGGGATATTTGGGGACATTGCTACAAAAATCCACAAGATAGCGCATACGATAAGCATATTTTGCCCGAGCCTGAGAGCGAAAAAGTGGATTTAAGCGAGATTTTGCGCACGGCAAAAATCCAAAAGATTTTTACGACAATCGGCGGTAGCGAAAATAGCACAGAGCCACGAGGCAAAAACTTTAAAAAGTGGGGCGTAGAATCTTGGCTTTGGGAGAATTATGCGAAATATTTTCCGCATTGCAATGATTCGCGCCAAATCGTTTGTCCGCTTTATTCGACTTCGCCATTGTCAAAGTTGCGCGTGAGCGATGAAAAAATGCTTGATGATTACAAGCAAATCAAAGAAATTTTAGAAAAATAAAGGAGACAAAAATGAGCGAAAATGTAAAAAATGAAAATGTAAAAGTAGTCGTGGCGAATCTAAAATCCCCTGTGATAGGCTTTGTCCTAGCAATCTTTTTGGGCGGATTTGGGATTGATAGGTTTTACAAAGGCGGGATTATTAGCATTTTGCTTGGGATTATCAAGCTTTTTGGGATAATCGGGGCGTTGGTGGTGTTTTTTGCCGTTGGCACGGAGGCTGGAATCGCGTATGCTATTTTATATGGCATTGTTTATTTTTTGGATTGGTTTTTAGTGCCACTTGGCATTGTGCTTGACAATAGGGCAAAGCTCAAAACCGCACAAGACGGACAAAAGCGATTTTTAGGGAAATCGGATTTGATTGGATTTGCGATTGTTTTGCTACTGCCCTTATCGGCAATTATTGTGCCTAGATTTGTAGCAACAAAAAGCGATGCGCAGGTGGCGGTAGCTAGAAGCGATATGGCAAGTGCGCAAAAGGCGATTGTGGCAAAAATATTCGCAGATAGTATCAATCCAAAAGTTGCAAAGCCAACCGACCCAAATATGGCGTGGGGCAAAGGCAAAAGATTAAAAGGCGGCTGGGGCGAGTGGATTATAAGTGTCGCGGGACTTGATAGCAATAGATGGCATTACGAAAATAACGGCGTTTATCCCATTTATAAAGATGGCGCAAAGGACAAGCTATGTTTTAATGAAAGCAAACTACCATTGCTTTGGATAAACACGCGCACGGGGAATTTGCACTTTAATCCTAGCAAATTAGGCGATGGCGAATTTTGCCAAAAACTGCGTGAGAGTTATGTGAGCGATAAAGGCAACGGCGATAAGATTATCCCACTACAAAGCACAGGCGTAGTTGAATTTTAAGGCACGGGGTGAATTTTGCGAATCTATGCGATGATTTTATCCGCCCTTTTCTTTGTCGCGTGTAGCACAAATCAACCGCAATATGTCGATTCGCGCGATTTTGTTACCTTTGGGCTGGATAATCACGACATTGGCGATGTGTTGCAAAAGCAAGTGGATTCATTGCTAAATCACCCCACCATAAAAAAGCAAAATGAGCCAAAAGTGCTAACAATCGGCGCGATAGAAAACAAAACCAATGACAACATTGACATTGAAATCATCTCAAATGAGCTGACAAGGCATTTAAGCAATAGCGGGAAATTTGTCATCGTAAATGCGGGGCGAGACAAAAAAATCGAGCAAATTATCACAGATTCGCGCACACTGCGCCAAAACGCCGAGTATAATCAATACACCACAATCGAGCAAGGCAACCTAATCGCGCCACATTACGCGCTCACAGGGACAATCACGCAACGAAATAAGCGAATAATCGATGATGAAATCAACGAATATGTGTTTTCATTCACACTCACTGACTTGCAATTAGGCGCAGTGCGATGGGTAGGGAGTGAGCAAATCTCTAAAAAATTACCCAAAAAAGAAGTGGCAAAATTCGCAGAATCTAAATTCGCAGAATCTCACAAAAGCGCAGATTCTACGAATCGCACAAATCCCGCAGAATCTCCCACAAAAAGCAACGATAAATCCAAAAATCACTTCATCTTTGGCTTTGACTTTTCGCTTTTAAATGTGGGATTTGTGGATATTGGGACGATTCGCACAAATGCAAATGGCAAAAACTACGCCATCATCGCAACGCACAAAAAGGCGGACGGAGGCGAGTTTAACCCCACCTATCCGCTAAATTTTCGCATTGGATATTTGCGCGACTTGGGTGAGCACTTTGGCATCGCGCTAAATGCGCTCTACCACTTCACCTACAAAAAGGCGGGCAAAGAGCATTTCACGCTAGAAAATGTGACAGATTACCACAGGCGCGAATATATGAGCGATTTGGATATTAGCGGCGAGTTTTTGGCGCAATTTGTGTCTTTGGTAATCTTTACGCGTTATTTTGGCACAAAATTTCGCTCGGGTGTTCCCATTAGTTCTATCTCGCTCATTTCGCGCCAAAACAACGCAAGCACCACCGCCATTACTTCGATTGTTGCTTCGCTTCGCTCGCAAATTCTGCGAATTGTAATTTGCTGTCGCAAATTATTTTAATATTCTCGTCATTGCGAGGCGAATCGCAAGATTCGCCGAAGCAATCCAAAAAATTGTCATTCTGAGCGAACGAAGTGAGTGAAGAATCTCAAAAACTCTCCCATTCCCTTGCGGAGTGGGACAAAGGGGGGGGGTGGGTTAGATTCTACGAATCGCAGAATCTTGCATAAAATCCCGCTTTGTCATATTGAGCGTAGCGAAATATCTCAAAAATTTGTCATTGCGAGACTTGCTTGCAAGTCGTGGCAATCCACTAATGCGACTTGTGAATCAAATGCAAATCGCTTACTTTTTGCGAATCTAAATGCAACTTATTTATCGATTCGCTTTTGTATCATTTATTTTCATTTTCTTTTAAATTCACTTGATTTGGATGGTTGCTTCACTTCGTTCGCAAAACAAGGCAAAGCCGAAGTTTCTTTATCCAATCCTGCGGATTGCTTCGATTCTGCGAATCGCAGAATCTCGCAATGACAAAATGCGGTGCGATTCGCCTTTGATTTGTGTAGATTTATGTTACAATTTCGCCTTTGAAATTTTGCATTTTTAAGGATAGATTATTTTGGCGCAAAAAAATAAACATTATGATTTATTGCTAATTAGCGTGGATTCGCCCATAATGCTTGGCATTTATGAGGACAAAATGCTAACGCGCTCTTTTGCAAAAGAGGGCAAATTTAGCGATACTCTGCCAAAACTTTTTGGCGAGATTTTGCGCGATATAGGCGAAGATTTTGATATTTATTATGCAAATGGACCGGGCAATTTTAGTGCGCTCAAACTCACGCATATTTTTTTGCAAAGCCTAATCATCGCGCGAAATAGTGTGAATCAAAATCGCAAAATACGCCTTTTTTGCGCGGATTCGTTTCATTTTAGTGATAGTGAGTTTATAAACGCTTATGGCAAAATCCACTTTTTTAAGGAAAATGGCGCAATTCGCACCACCACGCTTGAATCCAAACGCCAAAATGCTTTTACGCTCCCGATGAGGCTAGATTCAAGCATTTTTAGCGACAAATGCGAACCGCTCTACATTCTACCTGCTGTATAAATTTGTGATTTTTGGCGCAAAACCTGCTATAATCGCGCTATTTTTTTGATAAGGAAAATCAATGGAATTTGAAACAATCATCGGGCTAGAAGTCCATGTCCAGCTAAATACCAAAACCAAAATCTTTTGTAGTTGTGCGACAAGCTTTGGCGAAGAGCCAAATAAAAATGTCTGCCCCACTTGCCTTGCACTGCCCGGGGCACTGCCCGTGCTTAACCGCGAGGCGGTAAAAAAGGCTATTCAATTTGGCACGGCGATAAATGCGGTTATTAACCAAAATTCGATTTTTGCGCGAAAAAACTATTTTTACCCCGATTTGCCAAAGGCGTATCAAATCAGCCAATATGAGATTCCAATCGTGGGACGGGGAGAAATTGAGATTGAGCTAGATTCTGAATCCACCCGTAAAATTATCGGTGTAACTCGCGCACATTTAGAAGAAGACGCGGGCAAAAATATCCACGAAAGCACATACTCCAAAGTCGATTTAAACCGCGCCTGCACGCCATTGCTAGAAATCGTAAGCGAGCCAGATATGCGCAGTAGCGATGAGGCGGTGGCGTATTTAAAGAAACTCCATTCAATCGTGCGCTTTTTAGGCATTAGCGATGCGAATATGCAGGAGGGGAGCTTCCGCTGTGATGCGAATGTCTCAATCCGTCCGCGTGGAGATTCTACGCTTTACACACGCGTGGAGATTAAGAATCTAAACTCGTTTAAATTTATCCAAAAAGCGATTGAATACGAGGTGCAAAGGCAAAGAGAGGCGTGGGAAGATGGCAAATATGAAGCCGAAGTGGTGCAAGAAACGCGCCTTTTTGACACGCAAAAGGGGCAGACGCGCTCTATGCGGGGCAAGGAGGAAGCGGCGGATTATCGCTATTTCCCCGACCCTGATTTGCTCCCCGTGTTTATCGATGAAAATCTAATGCGCGAAGGGCAGCAAATCGCTGAAATGCCTGATGAGAAGCGCGCGCGATATATCAATGACTTTGGATTGAAGCCAAAAGATGCGCAAATGCTGACAAATGAGCTAGAACTCGCGCAATACTTTGAATCTATGATAGAAAATGGCGCAAGTGGCAAGGGGGCGTTTGTGTGGCTTGGTAACGAGCTTTTGGGGCGATTAAAGGGAGAGAATACTCTGCAAACTTGCGGGGTGGATTCTGCGACTTTGGCAAATCTAGTAAAAAGCGTAGAATCTAACGCCATAAGTGGCAAAAGTGGCAAGCAGATTTTGGATTTGCTAGTAGAGAAGCGTGGCGTAGATGAGAGTGGCAAAAAGCTAGAAGTAGATAGCCTTATACAATCACTTGGACTTGCGCAAGTAAATGACGATGGTGCGATTTTGGGCGCGATTGAATCCGTGCTAAGCGCAAATGCCGATAAAGTCGCGGAGTATAAAAGTGGTAAAGATAAACTTTTTGGCTTTTTTGTAGGGCAAGTGATGAAAAACGCCAAAGGCGCAAATCCTGCGAGGGTAAATGAATTACTAAAAGAGAAATTGTGAGGCGAAAATGACAATAATCACGGCATATTACAAATTAGACTTAGCAAAAACTAGCGCACAATCTTACAAAGCAAAGCGCACAACGGCGGATTATTTGGCATTTTTTGGCTTTTGGGCGGGGCTGAAAAATGACATTGTGATTTACACGGATTTGGATATTGAAGATGAGATTTATATGATGAGAAGTGCGCGAGGTGGGGGTAAAACGCAAATTATCAAAAAGTCGCTTTTAGATTTTGCGCCAAATGATTATGAGGCGATTAAGGGCACATTTGCGAGATTTAATCAAACGCAGGGGCGATTTGACCCTACGCATCCGCCACATACGAGCGCAGAGTATGATTATTTGATGTATTGCAAGTCGTTTTTTGTGTGCGATTTTGTGCGAAATTATGCAGAATCTAGGGACGGCGTATTCCTTTGGTTAGACTTTGGATATAACTTTAATGGATATTATTTTGCAGATTCTACGCAGTTTGACTTTGAACTTGCGCCAGATTCTGCGATTTGTGCGACTTTGGCGGAGGATAAAATCCATCTTTTTTCGCTTGGTGCGATTGACTCGAATACAATGCCACATATTTTAACGCAGGGCACGGAGCATTTTCTAATTGGCAATGTTATGGGGGGGGGGGGAAATGCTTGGTTGAAGTTTAACTCCCGCCTAAAAGAAGCACTCCGCGCGTTTGTGAGCTTTCAAATAATGGATGATGACCAAAAGCTGTATTTGTGGGTGGCAAGAAACTATCCAAAAGAATGCGCGATTTATGCGGTGGATGGGTGGTTTGGTGCGCTATTTTATTTTATCCCGTCACATTTGCGAAAGGCGATTAAGACAAAAACGCCTTCGATTTTTCAATGCGAAGTGCTAAATGTGGCGGATTTGGCGGGCGAAGTTTATGCGCCAAAGTTTTTAGAATCGCCAAAAATCGCAGAATCTCCGCAAAATAAGTCATATTCGCAGAATCTGCGAGAGAATTTTAGGGCGATTAGGGCGAATGCAAAAGAACTGCGAAGGGCGATAAAGCGATTTATAAAGGCGATTTTTGGGCGATAGATTCTGCGAATTTTGGTATTTTTTATGGCAGATTCTGCGATGTTGCGAAAATCCGTCATTGTAAGATTCTGCGAAAATCACACGAAATTCGCAGAATCTACCACCACTTCGTCATTGCGAGGCACGAAGTGCCGAAGCAATCTATGTATTTTGTTTTGTAGATTGCCACGATTTGCATTCGCAAATCTCGCAATGACGGAATTAGGGCAGAATCTCGCGCAGCATTTTTTCTTTAAGTTTATTTTTTATAAAATTTCGCATTTTTTAAAAATGGTAGAGTTTGAGCGCATTTAGCAAGGCATTTAGCAAAATATTTGACAAACTTCACAAAGCACTCATCGCAAATCGCAAAGCATTTGGCGAAATATTTAGCGAATATCTAGCAAAACATTCAGCGCATTTTAGACATTTTAGGCAAATCCCCCCCCCCCGTTTTTAACTACACACTTAATTAGATTCTACGAATCTTCACGCAATTTCATCTTTTTACTTCTACGATTTTCACCACCACGATTTTTATTATTGCGATTTTCTCCGCAAACTAGGCAAATTCTTTGCATTTTTCTAAAAGGCGTGAAAATGAATATTTAGATTTTTCACGCAAAGATTCTGCGCTTTTTAAGGCGTCGGTTAGGCAAGATTCGCCCCAAAATCAAAAGGGGCAAAAAAATTTAATTTTAAGGAGCAAAAAATGACAATCGATAGATTCAGCAATGAAGTGTGCGAGAAATTAGGGCACTATGTCTATGGACTTATTGACCCGCGCAATGGGCGATATTTTTACATAGGCAGGGGGCAAAATAATCGAATCTTTCAGCACATAAAAGAAGCGCAAAATATGGGCGAAAATGCCGAAAAAGATAAGCACAAAATCATCAATCAAATCAAACAAGAAAATTTAGAGGTAATGCACCTTATTTTGCGACACGGATTAAGTGCGAAAGAAGCCGAAGTTGTAGAAGCGACTTTGATTGATTTTTATGGTTTAGAGTTTTTGGCAAACGAGCAAAGTGGCGCAGATAGCGATGATTATGGTATTGCTAGGGCTGAAACCTTGCAAAAAGTGTATTCTTGCGAGGAATTTAGCGATTGCGACAAACCGCCTTTTATGATGATTAAAATCAAGCAAAGATTTTTAGATGAGCGCGGAAGCTATTATGAAACCTGTCGCTATGCGTGGAAAATCTCGCCAGAAAAAGCCAAAGATAGATTTGTGCTATGCGTGATGGATGGCATAGTCAAAGAAGTCTTTGAAGTGGAAAAGTGGCAAGAATCAAACCTAAAAGGACGCTATGAATTTGACGGCAAAGTCGCAAGGCAAGAGATTCGCGAACTTTTTATAAATAAGCGAATCCCCGAGCATTACCGCACAAAAGGTATGGCAAATCCTGTGTTGTATTCTAAAAATGGAGGTGAAAAATGAGAAAGTTATGTTTGATAATGGCGATATTTGTAAGTTTTGCATTTGGAGAAAAAGTTACCATATCAGATAGAATTTTTGGTTGGGAAGCAAAAGATGATAAAAATAAGGTAATCTTAAATGTCAAAGGTAACAATAAAAGAATAATGAGCGAAGAATTAGTGGTTGGCTGTATCAAATATTATAAAAAGAAAAAAAGATACAGAATTGGTGAAGAAATAAAATATTATGTTCGCTATTCTGACAATGACGATACGATAGCTGATTGTAATTTGGGAGATTCTGATAGAGATGCTAGTATTTATAATATAATAATTAGGTGGTATGATAAGTATAGCGTATATCATTTTAGAGCGTGGGAGGATAAACAAACCAAAAAGTTAGAAATAGAATTGATAGATGCGGATTGGTTATAAATATCAATTCAATTTTTTGTCATTGATTTTCTTTGCTTTTTAGATTTGTGCCCTTTGGATTACTTTAATGTGATGAGATTTTGCGATTCGCACGAAAATCGCAGAATCTCACAATGACGAAATTGAACGCAGATTCTGCGTTTTTAACAAAAATCGCAGAATCTATCACAAAACCACCCAAATTTCGCAGAATCTACACGCAGAATCTATAATTTTTCATCCACTTAACGCAAACTTAAAATATTTACAATAAAATTTCACTCTTTTTTATCAAAAATTGCAAGGCGAATTATGAATAATTTCAGCAAAATCGGGTTTATTTTGGCGACTTTGGGGAGCTCCATTGGGCTTGGGCATATTTGGCGGTTTCCGTATATGGCGGGAGAATACGGCGGTGGCGCGTTTGTGGTGCTGTATGTCGCGCTAACCATTGCCATCGGCGTGCCAATCCTTGTGGCAAAGATGATTATCGGCAACAAAACGCAGAAAAACGCCGTAGCCGCGTTTAGAGAGCTTGATAAAACCACGCGCGGACATTGGAATAAGGCGGGACTGATGATTGTAGGCGGTCCTATCATTTTGACATTTTATGCTGTGGTGCTTGGGTGGGTGTTTTACTATCTTTTTGTGGGTAGTTTTTCTCTGCCACAGGACGCAAAGGCGAGTGGAGAAATGTTTGCTAATCTTACCGAGCATAATTTTTTGGCGTCTTTGATTTCGTTTGCATTTTGTATATTTTTCACAGGATTTATCGTCTCAAAGGGCGTAAAAGATGGTTTGGAGAAGTATAATTTGGTGCTTATGCCCTTGCTTTTTATCATCTTTATCGGGCTGTTTTTTTACGCGATGAGTATGGATAAATTTGTAGATTCTGCGAAGTTTTTATTTGAATTTGAGTTTAGCAAAATCACGCCAAGCGTGGTGATTATCGCACTCTCGCAGGTCTTTTTCTCGCTGTCTTTGGGCGTAGGGACGATTATCACTTATAGCTCATCCGCCAAAAAGGGCGAAAACTTGCTAACAAGTGCCATTTGGATTGCGCTATCTGGCATTGTGGTCTCAATCATCGCGGGGTTGGTGATTTTCACATTTTTATTTGAAAATGGACAGCCCGCAAGCTCGGGTCCGGGGATGCTTTTCATTAGTCTGCCGATTGTCTTTGGCGATATGGCGCAAGGGTGGATTATTTCTGTGTTATTCTTTTTGGCGGTGCTTTTTGCGGGTATCACTTCGACAATCAGCATTTTAGAGCCGCCTGTGGCATATCTCTCAAACACCTACAAAATCTCGCGCACAAAGGCGTCTTATGCTTTGTGTGTGATGATATTTTTGGTAGGGGTTTTGGTGATTTTATCGATGAATGAAGGGACAAAGGCGTATCTTACATTTTTTGGTAAGAATTTTTTTGATTGGATGGACTTTATCACAGCGGCGATTATTATGCCTTTGGGGGCGCTTTCTGCGTTGATTTTTTTGGCGTATTTTGTGCGAAAAGAAGTCGTGTATAAATTTGCGCGTGGGTTTATGAGCCGAAAGCTATTTAATGTGTGGTATGTGATTGTGAAATATGTCGCGCCGATAGTAATCGTAGCGGTGTTGATATGGAAATTTATCGATAGCTTTTAGGGGCAATTTGTTCTGGGGTATGCAATTCACACGAAGTTTGCCCCATTGCGTCGTCAATGAACCACTAGTTCTATTTCCTAGCAACGGGGCAAACTTCGTGCAAAGCCACACCGCCATTACTTCGATTGAGATTCTGCGAATGCAGAATCTAATACAAAAAACGCAGAATCTGCGCTAGATTCTGCGTTTTTTGTTTGTTTCGCAGAATCTCGCATAAAATTCGCAGAATCTAATAATGATTTTGCTAAAATTCGCAGAATCTAAAATCAAAAAGGACACAAAATGAGCAATTTTTCAGGCAATTTCACGCATTTACACTTGCATACCGAATATTCTTTGCTTGATGGCGCAAATCAAATCAAAAAACTCGCAAAACAACTCAAATCTTTTGGTATGGATTCTGTGGCGATTACCGACCACGGCGTCCTTCACGGCGCGATTGATTTTTATACCACAATGCTAAAAGAGGGCATAAAGCCCATAATCGGCATTGAAACCTATATCCACAACGGCGAATCGCTTGACACCAAAGACCCGCAATCCCCCGCATTTCACTTGTGCCTTTTTGCCAAAAACGAAGTGGGCTACAAAAATCTAATGTATTTAAGCTCGATGGCGTGTTTAAAGGGCTTTTATCGCAAACCGCGAATCAACAAAGCGATTTTAAGGCAGCGTTGTGAGGGGCTTATTTGCTCATCGGCGTGTTTGCAAGGCGAAGTGAATTATCACCTAAACACAATCGGGCGCAAAAATACAGGCGCAAAAGGCTATGACTACGCAAAGCAAGTCGCGTTAGAATACAAAGACATTTTTGGCGATGATTTTTACATAGAGATTATGCGGCACGGCATTGCAGAGCAGAAATTTATCGATGAGCAGGTGATAAAATTATCGCGTGAATGCGACATTAAACTCATCGCCACAAATGACGCGCACTACACGCAAAAAGAACACGCATTTAGCCAAGAAATCCTAATGTGTATCTCCACAGGCAAAAAACTCCAAGATTCAAACCGCTTGAAGCACTCTGTGAATGAATTTTATGTGAAATCCCAAGCAGAGATGCGCAAAATCTTTGCTGACATCCCCGAAGTCCTAGAAAATACGCAAGAAATCGCAGATAAATGCAATCTCATCATTGACTTAAAAAGCATTGAGCTTAAAAATGACAAAGGCGAAGTGATTATCCCATACTCCGCGCCCACGCCACCTAGCTTTAAATTCACAAGCGAATACGCCAAAAATGATGGGTTAGATTTTAGCGATGATGAGCCATATTTTCGCTACAAATGCCTAAAAGGGCTTGAATCGCGCCTAAAAACTATCGATGAATCTATGCACGAAACCTACAAAAAACGGCTAGAATATGAAATGCAAGTCATTGCGACAATGAAATTTTGCGGATATATGCTTATTGTGTGGGATTTTGTAAGAGAAGCAAAGGCGCGAAAGATTCCTGTGGGACCCGGGCGCGGTAGTGCGGCTGGGAGTTTGGTGGCGTTTTGTTTGGAGATAACGGACATTGACCCATTGAAGCACGATTTGCTTTTTGAGCGATTTTTGAACCCTGAGCGCGTGAGTATGCCTGATATTGATATGGACTTTTGCCAAAGTAGGCGGGGCGAAATCATCGAATATGTCGAGCAAAAATATGGCAAATACAATGTCGCGCACGTGGTTACCTTTAACTCAATGTCGGCAAAGTCTGTGATTCGCGATGTGGCGCGGGTTTTTGATGTGGAGTATAAAAAGGCGGATGAATTTGCAAAGCTAATTCCAAATGAGTTGAAGATTCACCTAAATGACGCCTTTGAAAAAGAGCCAAAAATCGCAAATGCGATAAATGGCGATGAAGTTTTGCGCAAAGTGTGGGATATGAGCCTAAATTTGGAGTCCCAAAAGCGCAACACAAGCACCCACGCCGCAGCGATTGTCATCGATAGCGAAAATGAGCTTTGGGACAAAATCCCACTTTGCCTAATCAATAACGAAGTCGTTACGCAGTATTCGATGGATTATTTGGAGAAGGTGAATCTCATCAAATTTGACTTTTTGGGACTAAAAACGCTAACGGTGATTCAAAACGCACTTGAAATTATCCCGCAAAAGATTGACTTTAACAATGTCGATTTGAATGACAAAAAAGTCTATGATGAAATTCAAGCGGGCAATACGCTAGGTATGTTTCAAATTGAATCAAGCGGTATGCGCTCGGCGGCAAGGATTCTGCGTCCTAATACTTTTGAGGATATTTTGGCGATGATTGCGCTCTATCGCCCCGGACCGATGGGGACGATTGATGAGTTTAGCGCACGCAAGCACGGACGGCAAAAAATCGAATACATTTTCGATGAGCTAAAACCCATTTTAGAAAAGACTTATGGCGCGATAATTTATCAAGAGCAAATTATGCAAATAGTCCAAGTCATTGGCGGATTTTCACTTGGAGAGGCGGATTTGATACGCCGTGCGATGGGGAAAAAGGACGCCAAAATTATGCAGGACAATAAAGAGAAATTTCTAAATGGCGCAGAATCTAAGGGCTTTGCACGGCAAAAATGCGAATCTCTTTGGGAGCTAATCGTAAAATTCGCCGAATATGGATTTAACAAATCTCACTCCGCAGCTTATGCCTTTGTCACCTTTCAAACGGCGTATTTGAAAACTTACTACCGCTATGAATTTATGGCAGCGTTGCTTACAAGCGAAAAAAACAAGCCCGATAATATCAACAAATATATCGAAGAGTGCCGAAATATGGGGATTGAAGTGCTCCCACCGCATATAAATTATTCAAATAGAGATTTTAGCGTGGTTGAAATCGATGGCACTAAAAAAATCATTTATGGATTTAGCGCGATTAAGGGCATTGGCGAGAAGCCTATCGAAAATATTTTGGAGGCACGGGCGAAAAATGGCGGTAAATTCAATAATTTAGAAGAGTTTTTAAGCAAAATGGATAGCAAAGTCATAAATAAACGAGTGCTTGAATCTCTCGCAAAATCCGGCTCTTTGGGTAATTTGGGCTACAATACGCGCACGATTATTGAAAACTTAGATTTACTCGCTGACAAAGTGCGCGAAAATTCAAGCTATGATACTTCAAACGCGCTATTTGTGGAGGAAACGCCAAGCATTTCGCTTGATATTAAGGCGGTGGATGAGTTTAGCAAAGCGGAGCTTTTGGACTTTGAATACGATATGATAGGCATTTTTATGAGTGGCAACCCGATGGAGGATTACAAGGACAAAATCAAAAAAATTAAAGGCGTGGTGCTTGGGTATCAAATACAGGATTTGCAAGACCGCTCACGGGCGTTTATCGTGGGCGTGATTAAGGATATAAAGTTTCGCATAAGCAAAAAGGGGACGCGATTTGCCGAAGTGCTGATAGTTGATAGCGTGGGAAATGTGCAAATTAGCGTGTTTGAAAAGGACTTGCCCGTGATTGAAAACGCCGCGCAGGGAGTGCCGCTGTGCTTTTTGTGCCAAGCAGGGGAGGATAGCAGGGATAAAAGCATTTCACTGCGACTAAGCGGTGTTTTGAGCTTTGAAGAGGCGCAAAAGCGAAAGATTATCCCTGAGTTTAAAAAAGACGCAGAATCTAGCGCAGAATCAAACGCGCAAAACGCAGAATCTAGCGTAGATTCTGCGAATTTGGCAGATTCTGCGATAAATGCAAATGCGCTAAATGCAAATGCCTTAAATGATAGTTGCCTAAACTTTACTTTTGCCTTGCCCTGCGATATTTCGTATGCGAAGCTAAAAGAGATTCAAAATCTTGCGCTAAATAATGTCGGCGATGAAGTGCTGATTTTTATGGTAAAGGACGGCGCACACACGCACAAAATCACCACTGCGCTAAAAATAAATGATAATTTTAAAAGCAAAGTGAAAGAAATCGCGTGAGAATAAATCAATTTTTATCGCACAACACGAAGTTTTCTCGCAGAGAAGCGGATATTTTGGTGCAAAGTGGCAGGGTAAAAATAGGGCGCAAAGTCGCGGTTTTAAGCGACAAAGTAGGCGAAAATGACAAAGTTTTTGTCGATTCGCGCCAAATTAAGCCACAAAATCAATACACCATAATCGCATACAACAAGCCAAAGGGCGAACTTGTAAGTCGCAAAGATGACAGAGGGCGCAAAGTGATTTTTGATTCGCTTGAAACTCGCTTCAAGCATTTTACGCCTGTGGGGAGGTTGGACTTTGCGAGTAGTGGGCTTTTGATTTTAAGTGATAGCGTGAAAATCGCCACCGCGCTTACAAAAAGCGATTTGGTGCGAATCTATAATGTCAAAGTGAGTGGAAAAATCACGGATTCTACGCGCTCAAAGATTTTGGATTCGGCGCAAAATGGTTTGAGTTTGGCGGATGCTAGGGCTGGAGGGCATAAAAATAGCAAGATTGTGGGAATGGATTTTGCGCCATTTGCGTTTTTTGAGATTGTGCGGACAAGTGGCGGATACACGAAAATCAAAGTCGGCATAAATGAGGGGCAAAATAGGGAATTGCGCCGATTTTTCGCGCACTTTGGGTTGGAAGTGGTGGATTTAGAGCGCGTGAGTTTTGGCTTTATCCACTTAAATGCCCTGCCTTGTGGCAAAAGCCGCTTTTTGAATAAAAAAGAATATAAAAAAGTGCGAGAGTTTTTAAAAGATTCTGCGAATCAAACAAAAATCGCAGAATCTAGCGCGAAATCCCAAAAAATCGCAGAATCTAGCGCGAAAAAGGCAAATAAATGAATGAAATATTGTTATTAGATTCTGCAAATTGCAGAATCTTGCGTAAAATCGCAGAATCTGCCAACACTTCGTCATTGCGAGGCGCACGAAGCGAAGCGAGTGCAACGAAGCAATCCAAAAAAAATAATTTGTGCGAAGCACCCAAAACTCGCCCGCTTCGTGGTGCAAAAAATCGGGAGCAAACGAGCAGTAGTGCGAGTGCCGATTTTTTGCTAGAAGCGGAAAAGCGAGGCACTCCCCCTAAAAGCGAAAAAGCGGCTGCTTTTTGGCGCGTAGGGGGAGCGGGGCGGGGGGTGCAGCCCTTTTTGCTAGAAGAAACAAGCGAATCTAATCTAAAAAATGGCGTAGATTCTGCGATTTTTGCGTCAAAAATCGCAGAATCTAATGTGAAATCGCAGAATCTGAATTTAGATTGCCACGATTCTGCTACGCAGAATCTCGCAATGACGGAAAATGACGAAGATTCTGTGAATCGCAGAATCTCGCACGAAAACGCAGAATCTAAAATAAAAAATACCCACCCCCTAACCCCCTCCGCAAGGGAGGGGGGACAAAAGGTAGAATCTGCCCCCACTTCGTCATTGCGAGGCAGTTTGAGCGAATCGAAAACAACGAAGCAATCCACGCTCATTTCGTCATTGCGAGGCGATTCATCGCCGAAGCAATCCAAACAAAACACACGGAGGCAAAAATGCAAAAAATGTTAGTAGAAACACGCGGAAATGACGGGATTAGAGATAAAAAGAGCGATTTTTTTAGTGCGGTGCTAAACCCAGAGGCGAGTTTTGGCGGATTATGGACTTTACCAAATGAGCCAAAATCGCTCCCAAAAATCGACTTAAACGCCATTAAAAATCTAAATTATAATGAGCTAATTTCTTATATTTTTGAGCGAATCGGCATTGATTGGCGCAAAATTAGCCTTGAATCTTACAAGAATTTTGACAATCCAAACTTGCCTTTAAGCTACACAAAAATCGAGCCAAATATCTTTTTGCAAAACCTTTTCACAGGACCTACACGCGCATTTAAGGATATGGCAATGCAACCTTTTGGTGCGCTTCTTTGCGATTTAGCCAAGCGTGAAAATAGTCTGCAAAATAAAAGATATTTGATTTTGAGCGCAACAAGTGGCGACACGGGACCAGCGACTTTGGAGGCAATCAAAAATAAACCAAATATTTTTGGAATATGTATGTTCCCAAAAGATGGCACAAGCGCGGTGCAACGGCTTCAAATGACTACAAATGACGCTAAAAATATCGCCGTTTTGGAGGTTGATGGCAACTTTGATGACACGCAAAACGCGCTAAAAAATTTGCTAAATGACAGCGATTTTCGCGCATTTTTGAGCGCAAAAAACTTGCATTTAAGCGCGAGTAATTCTGTGAATTTCGGGCGAATCGCATTTCAAATCATTTATCACATTCATAGTTATATTTTCTTGCGTGATTTGGGTGCGATTACAGAGAGTGAAAGCTTTGATATTGTCGTGCCTAGCGGGAATTTTGGCAATGCTTTGGGTGCGTTTTATGCCAAACTTATGGGTGTCCCTATTGCTAAAATCATCATCGCCACAAATGCGAATAATGTGCTTGAAACGCTAATGGCGCGGGGCGTTTATGATATTTCAAATCGCACACTGATTAAGACAAACTCCCCTGCGATGGATATTTTGAAAAGCTCAAATGTCGAACGGGTGCTTTTTGCGCTATTTGGGGCGAATCGGACAAAAGATTTGATGAGCGATTTAGAAGCCAAAAAATGCTATAAATTAAGCGATAATGAACTCTCAAAAATACAAGAAATTTTTGACGCATTTAGCTTTGATGATGAATCTGTGCTAGAAATCATCGCGCATTATGCAAAGCAAAATATTATCATCGACCCGCACAGCGCAAATGCGATTTTGGGCGCAAAAAAGGCGGATTCAAGCCGAAAAATTATCGTCTGTTCTACGGCAGAATGGTGCAAATTCGTGCCGACAATCAAAAGCGCACTCGATTCGGCAAATCTAATGAATCTAAACGCCGAATCCACCCCTATTTGTCATTCTCGCCGAAGCGAAGAATCTAAAAAATCCGAAAAAGATGCAATGCTAAAAATCAGCCAAAAATTCAACCTAAAAATCCACAAAAATATAAGAAATTTATTTGACAAAGATGAAGTGAATTGCACCCAAATTAGCAAAGATGAAATAAAAAATGCTATCGTTTCAATCTGCAATAAATTTTTAGAGATTTGATATGGCGCAAAATATCGATACTTGCGTGATTTTATGCGGTGGGGCAAGCAAACGCATAAAGACGAAAAACGCAGAATCTAAAATCTTTTTGCCTTTTGGCGGTGCGAGTTTAGTCGCATATCAATTTAAAAAAATGCAAGAAATTTTCCCAAAGGTATTTATTTCGTGCAAGGAAAATCAAAGGGAAAATATTAAAAAAAGTTTGGTGGATTTTGCGATAAATTTGGCGGGAGATTCTGCGGAAAACGAGAAAAACGCAGATTCTGCGAATTTTGATTTTACCCACCCCCTAACCCCCTCCGCAAGGGAGGGGGAACAAAAGGCGAAAACCTCCGCAAGGGAGGGGGAATCTAATTTGTCGTTGATAGATTCTGCGGATTCGCAGAATCTAAATGATATTTTTATTTTGGAAAATGGCGATATTTTCGCGCCGATTTTTGGCATTTATAATGCGCTAAATCATCTTTTTGACGCAGAATCCACCGCAGAATCTAGCACGAAATTCGCAGAATCCACCGCAAAAATTTCAGATTCTGCGAATTTTGATTTTACCCACCCCCTGCGCCACCCTAGCGCAAGGGAGGGGGAACAAAGGGCGAAAACCTCCGCAATGGAGGGGGAACAAAAGGCAAATCCCGCAGATTCTGCAAAAATCGCAGAATCTCCCACAAACCCCGCAGATTCTGCGGATTCGCAGAATCTAATCGCAGAATCCAAAAAAGCATTTTTCATAAGCTGCGATTCCCCGCTCATTAGGGCAAAAACCATCGATATTTTATGTAAAAACTCAAAGGATTATGAGATTACTTGCGCGAGAGATTCTTTGAATGTGCATTATTTGGTGGGCGTGTGGAGTGCGTCATTAGCGCAGATTCTGCGCCAAATGATTGAAAAAGGCGACTTTAAATTGCAAAATATTCCTACCCACATAAAGTCGATTTTTTTCGACAGGGCGGAGTTTTTGAATATCAACACAGCTAGCGATTACAAAGTCGCGCTAAAAGCGTTAGGCGCGTAAATGGCGCAGGGCGAAGAGCGCACCGAGCTACCTAGCGAGCACAAGCTCCAAAAGGCGCGCGAGGAAGGCAATGTCAAAAAGTCCCAAGAAGTCGTGGGATTTTTGGCACTGCTTTTTGGATTTGGCGCGATTTTTGCCCTGCTTCCCTACCTTGCGGGGCGCGTGCGAAATTTATTTATTTTGGTGATGGATTTTAATTTAGAGGATTTTGATAGTGGCGGGATGGCAAATCTCGCGCTTAGCGTGATTGGCGAGAGTTTGCTAATCGTTGCGCCGATATTTTTGGCGTTGATTTTAGTCGGCATTGGCGGGAATATTTTGCAGTTTGGATTTTTAGTTACCATCAAAACCATCATTCCAAAATTTTCAAAAATAAATATGATAAATGGACTAAAAAATCTCTTTTCGGCGAAAAAACTGCTCGATGGCGCGCTCATCACGCTAAAAGTCGGCATCGCGCTGTGTCTTGGATTTTTCATCTTTGCGACATTTTTGAGGGAGTTAGAGGGCGTTGCGTTTCTAAATATTTTTAAGCAACTTTTGTGGCTGAAAGATAAGGCGTTAATCCTCGCATCCGCGCTTCTCGTGCTGTTTTTCTTTATGGCGGTTGTGGATTATTTTGTAAAGCGAAGGCAATATATAAATTCGCTAAAAATGACAAAGCAAGAAGTCAAAGATGAGTTCAAACAACTGCAAGGAAACCCGCAAATCCGCGCCCGCGTGCGCCAAATGATGCGTAAGATGGCATCATCAAAAATGCTTTCAAGCGTCAAAAAGGCAAAGGTTGTCATCACAAATCCCACGCATTATGCTGTGGCGATTTATTTGGATGTGAAAGAGGGCATACCTCCGCAGGTGGTGGCAAAGGGGACGGATTTGCTCGCCGTGCGGATAAAAGAGATTGCAAGGGAGAATAATATCCCCATTCGCGAGAATAAGGAACTTGCGCGCGAACTGTATCGCCTCGTGGAAGTGGATGAGTTTATCCCGCGAGAGTTTATGATGGCACTCATCCGCGTGCTTCAAACGATTGAAGGATTTAATGAGGATATGAGGCGATATGCGAGGTAGATTCTGCGAAATTGCGTGAAAATCGTAGAATCTCGTGCGAAAAATCGTAGAACCTCATTTGAAATTCGCAGAATCTGCCATAAAAACACAGAATCTCGTGCGAAAAATCGCAGAATCTAAAAAGAGATTCTTTGCCTACGGCTCAGAATGACAATTTTGTTGTGGATTGCCACGATTTTGCTTCGCAAAATCTCGCAATGACGGACAACAACGCCCCACTTCGTCATTGCGAGGCAGTTTGAGCGAAGCGAAAACAACGAAGCAATCCAAAAATGATAAAAATCAATCGTGCGATAGCACCAAATCTCGCCCGCTTCGTGGTGCAAAAAATCGGGAGCAAACGAGCAGTAGTGCAACCGCCGATTTTTTGCTAGAAGCGGACAAGCGAGGCTCTCCCCCTAAAAGCGAAAAAGCGGCTGCTTTTTGGGAACACAATTTAAATGAAGTCGGGGGGAGCGGGAGCGGGGTGCAGCCCTTTTTGCGAGAAAAAACAAGCGAATCAAATCCAAAAAACGGCGAAAATGACGCAGATTCTGCTAATCAAATAAAAAACGCAGAATCTTGCACGAAAACGCAGAATCTAACAATGGATTGCCACGATTTTGCTTCGCAAAATCTCGCAATGACGGACAAAAACGCCTCATTTCGTCATTGCGAGGCAGTTTGAGTGAAACGAACACAACGAAGCAATCCAAAATTTTGCGAATTAAAGGGACAAAATGACAAAAATCTCGCAGATTCTGCGAATCAAATAAAAAACGCAGAATCTAAATGCAGAATCTAAAAAACCCACCCCCTAGCCCCCTCCGCAAGGGAGGGGGGATTTTTGAGAATTTTCTCTGCAAGGTATGGGGGATTTTTGGATTGCCACGATTTGACTTCGTCAAATCTCGCAATGACAGCAAATATCGCAGATTCTGCGAATTATATTAGATTCTGTGAATTTCGCGCGAGATTCTGCGGAGTGTTAAGGCATTTTTTATTTAAGATTCTGCGTTAAAATCTATACTCTTTTTAGCGTATTTATCGTTTGCAACATTGAGTCGGCGGTTTGGATGGATTTTGAATTTGCCTCATACGCCCTTTGTCCTGTGATTAAGTCCGTCATTTCCTCTACTAACTTCACATTGCTCATCTCAATAAATCCCTGCCGAAGCGCGCCAAATCCCTCCATTCCCGGCACGCCATTTATCGGCTCACCCGAAGCATTTGTGTTTAGGTAGAGATTATCGCCTAGTGAGTGAAGCCCCGCTGGGTTTATAAAAACGGTCGTTTCAATCTGCCCAAGCGTATTTATCTGCGTAGAGTTCGCCTGCACCACGCTTACAATTCCGTCCGTGCCGATATTTATGTGTGTGGCGTCTTCGGGGATTGTGATATTTGGCACAAGGCGGTAACCCTCGCTATTTACGATATTGCCCTCGTTATCAAGCTTAAAACTCCCATCGCGCGTGTAGGCAATCGTCCCATCTGGCAACTCGATTTGAAAAAATCCGCGCCCTGTGATTGCGATGTCTAAATTATTTTCCGTCTCTTTTGGGTTGCCTTGCGAGAAATGCTTTGCGATGGCGACATTTCGCACACCAAGCCCCATCTCAATGCCTGTTGGCGAAATCGTAGTCTCGCTTGTCGAAGTCCCCGCGTATTGCATTGTCTGGTAAAACAAATCCGCAAACTCCGCGCGCTGCTTTTTGTAGCCGATGGTATTGACATTTGCGATATTGTTTGAAGTGGTATCCACTTGCGTTTGCATTCCTATCATTCCCGTAGTAGCCGTGTATAATGCTCGAATCATATTATCCTCCCTTTATTTATGCTCCAAAATTATGCTCTGTGTTGCGCTAGTTTGTTTATCGCCTCTGGAGCCAAATCATCTTGATAAGTTTTCATCACCTTGCTATAAATATCCACAAGGCGGTTTGTGGTGATAAGCGCAGTCATCTCTACCACAGGATTTATGTTGCTTTTTTCGATAAATCCACTCGCCACGACATTGTCATCGTTGATATTTACGCGCTCATCTATGCGTTCAGTTGGCAATTCGTAGAGATTGTCGCCGATTTTTTTCAAATATTTTGGATTCACAAAGCTCACAATCGCAACCGCACCGATAGGCTCAGCAACGCCCACGCTGTCATTTGTGATACTTCGCACGAAAATATCGCCATTTGGATTCACCTCAACATTGCTAACCGCCAAATCAATGGTGATTGTGCCACGCTCATCAATGCCCTCGCGTGAAAGCACGGGGTGTCCTTGCTTTGTTACAAGGACGCCGTTATTATCTAGCGTGAAAGCCCCATCTCGCGTGTATTTCACGCCATTTGGGGTAAGAATTGCAAAAAATGCGTCCTTATTTTTAAGTGCCAAATCTAGCGGATTGTCCGTCTTCTCAAAGCTCCCCACGCTCATATCGCTGTATTCTTCAACTACGCCGGGCACACGATTTATCGTGCGATTTAAAAATTTGGACGCCTCGCGTGTGTGATTATGCAATGGCAACTCGTGCTTAAACTCTTGGTAAAGGCGCAAAAAGTCGCCGATTACGACATCATCGCGCTTGTAGGCATTCGTATTTGCGTTTGCAAGGTTGTTTGAGATGGTATCAAGGCGGTTAAATTGCGCTATCATACCGCCTGTCGCGCCGTAAAATCCATTTAGCATTTATCAAATCCTATAAAAAAATGTGAAAAAAATATGAAAAAATTTGTAGTTTTTAAGCAAGATTCGTGCCATTCGCGCGATTTGTGCTAAAAGTGCGTGGATTGCTTTACGCGAAACTAGATTCGCCAAAGCAATGACGAAAATTATTTAGATTCGATGATTTGGATTTCGTGCGAATCTAGGGCGTAGAGTTTGTAGATTAAATCATCGATTTTGGATTCAAATGCGGATATTTCTTTGCCTTGCGCTTTTAGTGCTAAAATTTTATCCACTAAATTTATGATTTCATTTGTGATTTTTTGATTTTTGGCGGTGAGTTTTGGGAGCGGTATTTTATCGGTGGCTGTGGTGTTTAAGTGCATTGTCCTAATAGAATTTGAAAAGATAAATTTATAAACATACCAATTTATCAAAGTTGAGTTAAAAAGTGCCCAAGCAAAGCGCGAATCTAACTCCGTAAATACAAGTTGATTTATCGTATTTAGTAAAAATACTTTTTGCGAATCAGGCAATGTAGCGATAATTTTTATATGCGGTTTTGGGTTTTGAATGTGTGCGACAATATCTTGCACCAAAATCGAATTTGGCACTATTCTAGCGCAATTTGGCAATTTTGAAATATCATTGCAAAATCCTTTAAAAGATTTGATTCCATATCTGCCGATTTCTTTTCCGCCAATAAATGCGTGTTTGCCACGCTTTTTTAGTTTGTTTTGATATGATGAACCGCCGATATTTTTACAATATTTCCCCATCATTTCCCCTGTATTGCGAATCTTTACGCCCAAATCGATTTCCTTTTGGCTCAAACCATTCACAAAAAGCCCAAATAAATCAATGAGATTCTTATCCACGACAATGCCCAAATCTCGCTCATTTACGGGCTGATTTAGCGGTGGCAAAAATGTATTTGTATAAGATTCATATTTGTGATTTTTGCGAATCGCATAAATCACCATTTCAAGCAAAACATAGCTCCACGCCTTGCCACAATCGGTCAGCAAAAAGAGATTTGGTTGCAAAAAATCGCGCAGTGGCTTCCATTGTGCGACATAGACAATGGATTTTGGCACGATAAAGGTATTTATGCCGTTTTGACTTGCGATTTTGTCGGCAAGTAGGATAAAAAGTTGCGCTGTGTTTGTAGAGATGAGATTGTAGATGGCTTTATATTTTTGCCTATCCTCCGCGCTTAAATCCACGCCATAGGGCGGATTGCCGATGACTAAATCAAAGCCCATAAAGTCGCCATTTTCATTTAAAACTTCGGGGAACTCAAATCGCCACTCAAATGCGTTGCCATAGCCATTGCCATTCGAATCTAATTTGTCGCGCAAAAAATTGATATTTGCGGCACTTGCGAATGCTGCTCTTTTTTCATTTTCGTTTAGATTCACACCCGCAAATGAATTGCTAATGCCACAATCCAATCCCACAAATAGCGATTCGCCCTCCAAAGCAAATAGTCCATAAAGCGCGGTGTGATTTTTTATCGCCTTTTCTAACTCTTTTTTCGTCTTTGAATCTTTTAGCGTTAGGCGAAATGTCGCTTTTAGATTGTCAATCTTTTTTTCTATGTCGTTTTTGTTTGGCTTCAAAATCGCGCTGTCGGCGTTTTTGTAATCAAAAACGAGCTTTTTGTATTCGCTAATTTGATTTTTGATATTTTGCGTAGTGGGGAGCGAATCATTTAGGCTAAAACGCGATAAAAGCGAATTGCCGCATTTGATATTTATGTCAATGTTTGGGAGTGTTTGCATTTGGTGAATCTTATCGCTTAGATTCGCATCAAATCCCTCCGCCGAATCCACCAAATAATAGCTATTTTTTAGCAATTCTATCCAAAGGCGGAGCTTGCAAATCTCCACAGAGTTTGGATTTATATCCACGCCAAAGAGATTATTTTCGATTATGGATTTTTTGAGATTAAAAATGGCGACTTGAATCTTGTGATTTTCACTATTTACACGGGGTTTTTGATAGGTGAAAATTAGCCCCAATCTATCGCGCACAATGATTTCATCGCCGATAATAGCAACATTGCCCGAAGCGATATTTTCAATAAGCCCAAGTGCGTCATAAATCCCTATCATCGCATTTAGGGCGGATACCAAAAAATGCCCACTGCCCACCGCAGGGTCGCAAATCTTTACTTCGCGCAAAATTTGCAAAAAATCATCTTTGTGTTTGTTGAAATTTCTATCCACTTGTATGCGCAAATCAGTGAGATTCGCGCAATCCCACGCGAATCTTTCATTAAACTTTTGCACTACGATTTTTTGCAATCCAACTTCGCACATATAGCCTGTAATCGCGTTTGGCGTGTAAAAAGAGCCTTCTTTGTAGGCGTTTATTCGCTCAAAGACATTGCCTAAAATACTCGCATTTATGAGCGTATCGGCTTCGTATTCTTCGCCACTGCCAAAATCATAGCTATTCAAAAAATCCAAAAGATAGCGCAAAAGGTTGATTTTGGTTTGCGATTTGTATGAAAGCAACTCTTTGTCATTGCTTAAAGCGCGAATGTGGATTAGATTTTGCTCGATTTGACTTGGTGAAAAAAGCGATGAGTTAAGATATGGCAAGGCAAAAAATGGCGAATCCTTGTCGCGCTTGTCGTGCGATTTTGCAAAAACTTCAAAAAACAAATGCTCCAAACTTTGAAAATCTTTTATGTTTGCGTTGGTTAAAAATTTGTTTGCATTTTTGTCAATCCTATTTGTGCTAAAACGCACCAAATTTGCTTCAATCAGCTTTAAAAATAAGATTCGATTAAGCCACACGATGATTAGTGAGATGATATTTTCTTGCGTTTTATCAGCGTCATTTGGTAGCGAATCAGCGATATTGTGATAGAGCGTTCCGCTTACATTATTTGGGATAATTTTGTTTCTATCCTTGCCAGATTCGATAGTTTTTAGCCCCAAAATGTAGAGTAATTCTTTATAAAATGCTTCGTTGATTTCATCTTTGTGGATATATCTATCAAGCAAAAAATCAGGCGCAAACGCCTTTATAAAGGGCTTAAAATCGCTTGAATCTGTGGCATTTGCAATATTTCGCAAATTTAGGTGCAAGGGCATTAGATTTGCGCCAAAAGATTCAGCCCCAAAATACGCCTTTAACTCGTCATAAAAGTCGATATTTCGCTTTGAATCGTGCGCCAAATCACTTTTGATTAGCGATTTGTAGCGCGAATAAAGGCTTTTTATAAACTCATCTTTGTAAAAAACGCGCTCAAATTCGCTCTCTTTGAAAAAGAAAAATTCATAAAAATCGGTGATGATGATATATTTTAGCTCGAATCTTTTGCCTTGCAAAATCGCGCGTTCTTTTTCTCTCAAATAATACAAAATCGCTTCGTGCAATGCGGTTTTGTTGGGATTGTCCGCGCTTATCATTTCGGTATTTTGGGGCTTTTTTGCTTCAAAAATCACAGCGACATTATTTTCTTGATTGTTTTCTTGTGTGATGATTAAGTCAATCTCGCTTCTGCCTTGCGATTTTTGCTTTATTGCGGTGGTGAATCCTAGCGATTGCAAAAGCGGATTTAGCGCGTTTGCGACTAAATAATCTTCGTTTTGATTTAAGTCTAATTTGGGCAAATAATCGTTGATTTTTTGTCGAAAATCTTCGCACTGCTCGGGCTTGATTTTAGAGCCATAATACAAATCGCCACCCAAAAAACTTTTGATTTCTAATGGCGCATATTGCGGATTTAGTGTAATCATCATTTGTCCTTAAAAAAGCGAAATTGTAGCATAAAATATTAGATTCTGCGATTTTCGTGCAATAAATGCGAGTTTGCAGAATCTATGCCAAAAATTCGCAGAATCTATGCTAAAATCCGCGCTTAAAATTTATGTAATTTTATGCAATTTATGCAAAGGACTTTTATGGATTCACTTTTGCAAACTTTAAGCGAATCGCTTGGCTTGTGGGGCTATGTGATTTTGTTTTTTTACTCGCTTGGCGGGGGATTTGTCGCGCTTTTGGCAGCGGGGATAATTTCTAGCGCAGAATCTCTAAATATTTTCCTTTGCATTGTTGTGGCAGGATTTGCAAATCTCATCGGCTCGTCCGCACTTTTTTATCTCTCGCGCTATCAAAAAAGCGAAGTTATGCGATTTCTAAAAAATCACCGCCGAAAGATTGCTTTAAGCCACATTTGGATTAAGAAATTTGACTTTTGGATTATTTTCATTCACAAATATTTATATGGCATAAAGACGATAGTGCCGATGGTTGTGGGGTTTAGCAAGTATAGCGGGAGAAAATTTATGGCGTATAATATCCTTGCGTCATTTCTTTGGGCGGGGGCGATTGGCGGGAGTGCCTTTGTGATGGGCGAGACTTTGCGCCGTTTGTATGAGAAATATTCAAATCCTTATATTTTCCCGGCAATAGGCATTTGCGTGATTTTAATCATCATTTTTCTAGCAAAAAAAGCGACAAAATAATGCACGAATACTCCATAGTCCAGCACTTAATCGAGCTGAGCGAGCAAAACGCCCGCCAAAATAACGCAAAGAAAATCCACAAAATCACAATCGCCGTAGGCGAGCGAAGCGCGGTGGAGGTGGAGTTATTAAAAAGCGCGTTTGAGGTGTTTAAAAAAGAAAGCGAAATTTGCGTAGATTCTGCGTTAGAAGTCCGCAGAATCGCAGTTGAGTTGCGCTGCCAAACTTGCAATGCAAACTTTAAGGCAAAGGGATTAGAATACGGACTTTGCATTTTTTGCGGAAGCAGAAGCGTTGAGATAGCAAAAGGGATGGAGTTAGATTTGCTAAGATTAGAAATGGAAGGTGGATGATGGGTAATCAAAAGTTTGATGGTGTGTTTGAGCGATTTATACAAAATGTCGAAAATATCCGCGAGTCGTGGCAGATTGTCGAGTTTTTTGAAAATGAGATGCAGAAGTTTAAAGATGAGTTAAATGACTATGAGTTCAACATTAGCAAAGAGCAAAACGCGCTAAAAGACTTGCGAAGCGAGTATTTGGCACTGCAAGAGGAAATAAAAAGCGCAAAAGATGAGTTAGAATTGCTAAAAGATAGAAGCGAGAAAATTAGGGAGAGCGTGCCGGACTCGATTGATAACCTGCGGAAAAATCTCCCGCTTACGCCACTTGCAAAGGTTGATATTCGCTTGAAAGATGGCATTGTCGTGAAGGCAAATCCCGCCGATGATGTGTATAGCAGGGAGATTGCGGAGAAATATTTGCAGTGCCTCTGGGAGTTGAAGTCCATAAAGGCGCAGTTAGTTGATAGCGATTTGGAAAATACGAAGTTGCGGAAAGAAATTAGGGATTTGAAAGATAAAAGTGCGAAATGAAGCTATTTGTAAGCGCGCTTGAATACTCGGCAAATGTGCATTTGCGATATTTGCTGATGGAATTGGCGAAGTATGAAAATGTCGAACTATGCGGGATTTTTGATGAAAATATTTTAGATTCTGCGACTCGTGCGGGAGATTATAAAAACGCAGAATCTCAAAATCCCCCCTCCCTTGCGGAGGGGGCTAGGGGGTGGGTAGATTCTGCGTCTCAAAAAACATTCGCAATCAACGGCAAATCCATCTGCGATATAAACAAAGTCGCCGTGATGGGGTTTGTGGATGTTTTGAAAAAAATGCGATTTTTTTTGGACTTGCGGAAAAAGTGCCTAAATCTCGCCATTTCCGCCGATAAAATTTTGCTTATGGATAGCAGTTCGTTTAACCTCCCCCTTGCAAAAAAGATTAAAAAAATCGCTCCGCAAAGAAAAATTATGTATTACATTCTCCCGCAGGTGTGGGCGTGGAAGGCTTGGCGTGCGAAGGCGGTGGAGCGATATTGCGATAAACTTTGCGCGATTTTGCCCTTTGAGGTGGAGAGATATGCGAAAAAAGCGGAGTTTGTGGGGCATCCGCTGATGGATGAGATAGAATATTTTAGAGATTCTGCGAATACAGAATCTAATACAAAAAACGGCGAAAATCTCGCAGAATCTGCTTCACTTCGTCATTGCGAGGCACAAAGTGCCGAAGCAATCCACGATTCTGCGAATGCAGAATCCAAAATAGATTCGTCATTGCGAGGCAGTGGCGAAGCCACAACGAAGCAATCCAAAAAAAAATGTCATACTGAGCGAAGCGAAGTATCTCATTTTAGATTCTGCGATTCTGTGAATCCGTCGCCAAAACACTTTTTGAAGTTCATTTCTTTTTCGCAAAAAGGGCTGCACCCCCCTACCCCGCTCCCCCCTACGCGCCAAAAAGCAGCCGCTTTTTCGCTTTTAGGGGGGAGAGCCTCGCTTAATCCGCTTCTAGCAAAAAATCGGCACTCGCACTACTGCAACCTTGAATCCGATTTTTTGCACCACGAAGCGGGCGAGATTAAGGGTGCTTCGCACGGATTAGATTTTAATGTGGATTGCCACGATTCTGCTTTGCAGAATCTCGCAATGACGGAAAAATCGCAGAATCTAGATTCTGCGAATTATGCAAAAAACGCAGAATCTACCGAGATTTTTGCCTTTATGCCCGGCAGTCGATTGAGTGAAATTCGGCGCATTTTCCCCATTTTTCGGCAGGTAAAGGATATTTTAAAAAAGCGAGCAGATTCTGCAAATCAAGCGCAATTCGCAGAATCTAAAATAGATTCGTCATTGCGAGGCAGTGTGAGCGTAGCGAACACAACGAAGCAATCCAAACAAAATTTAGTCGCGCAAAGCGCACCCGAATCTCGCCCGCTTCGTGGTGCAAAAAATCGGATTCAAGGTTGCAGTAGTGCGAGTGCCGATTTTTTGCTAGAAGCGGAAAAGCGAGGCACTCCCCCTAAAAGCGAAAAGCGTGAGCTTTTGGCGCGTAGGGGGAGCGGGGCGGGGGGTGCAGCCCTTTTGCGAAAAGATTCAAGCGAATCAAATGATAAAAATAGCGAAACTATTGCAGATTCTGCGATTCGCATAAAAAACACAGAATCTAACGCAAAATCGCAGAATCTAAAAAGAGATTCTTCGCTTCGCACTTCGCACTTCGCTCAGAATGACAAAAATCCTATGGATTGCCACGATTTTGCTACGCAAAATCTCGCAATGACGGAAAATGACGCATTAGATTCTGCGAATGAAACCAAAATTGCCAAATCTTGCAATGACGAAAAAAATCAACAATTCGCAGAATCTAGCAACAAAAATCAGCATTCCCCCCGCCGCGCTCCGAAGTTTTATTTGATTATCCCACACAAATTCGCAGGGCAGAATCTCGCCGAAATTTACGGCGATTTGAGCGATTTTGAGATTAGTTTTGATGCGCATAGGACGCTTTTTCAAAGCGATTTTGCCTTTATTTGCTCGGGCACGGCGACTTTGGAGTGCGCGCTCATTGGGACGCCATTTGTGCTTGGGTATAAAACTCGCGCATTTGAGGCGTTTATCGCGAGGTGCTTTTTGAAAATCAAATACATTGGTTTGGCGAATATTTTGTATGAGAAAATCGCGGAAGATTCTGCGTTTCACACGGAATTGGTGCAGGATGAGATGAGCGCGGAAAATCTGCTAAATGCGCTAGATTCTGCGAATAAAGATGAATTTTTGCAAAAATCTATTGCACTGCGAAAATACTTGCAAAAAGGTAGCGCACAGGCGGTTGCAAAACTGCTTTATGATTTATAAATGAAATTTATGCTATAAATCTCATAAATTTTTGTGAAGGAAGTAGAGATGGAGTCAAAAAAGAAGATAATTTATGCGGTTGTTTTAGTTGTGGTGCTGGGCGTTGCGGGGTTTTTGTATAAGGATAGTTTGCTCTCACTTGTGGGATTTGGCGGTGGAAGTCAAATAGTGGAGGATTTGGAAATGCCACTGCCACAAGCACCGCAAGGCTCAGAATCTGCGGATTTTACGCCAAATGCGATGGATTCTGCGCCAAGTGAGACTTGCGCGATTGATGAGTGTGGGGCAGATTCTGCGACACAAACACTTGCCCCCTCCACAAATAAGGGCGGACAAAGCGCAGATTCTGCGAAAAATCCACTAGAAAAAAAGTCTCCCGTAAAAGACAGCACAAAAGAAGCGAAAAAACCAAAAAAGTCCCCAAAACAAGCAATAGATGCGATAAAATCGCTACTTGAACCCTGCCAAAATAAGGACGCAAAATCTTGCGCGAATATTGCTGAAATTTATGGCGATGATTTGGGCGATTATGCGCTTGGCGTGGCGTTTGCCAAAAAGGCGTGTGATTTAAAATCGCTTGATGGATGCTATGTGCTTGGCGTGAAATATTATCGCGGAGATGGCGTTAAGCGCGATGTAAAGCAAAGTTTTTCGCTATTTAAGCAAGTGTGCGATGGCGGGAAAATGCAGGGGTGCAATAATTTGGGCGTGATTTACAACAACGATGAGGGTGGTATAAAACGCGATAAAAAGAAAGCACAGGCACTCTTTAAAAAGGCGTGTGATAGCGGATACAAGCCAAGTTGCGAGAATTTAGCGAAAATCAAATAAGGGACAAAAATGCGACAAGAGCCAATGACTGAGCGCGGATACAACGCGATTTGCGCGAAATTAAAGGAATTAAAAGAGGTTGAGCGACCAAATATCGTAAAAGAGATTGATATCGCGCGCTCACACGGCGACTTGAAGGAAAATGCCGAATATCACGCGGCGCGCGAGAAGCAGGCGTTTATCGAAGCGCGGATTGCCGAGCTGAGCGAGATTTTGGCGAATATTAAGATTATCGACCCATCAAAGAGCGCGCATAAAAGCGTTAGCTTTGGGAGCACGGTGCGGTTAGTGGAGGTTGAGAGCGAAAAGGAATTTGAATATACGATTGTAGGTTCGTATGAAAGTGCGCCGGAGAAGGGCTACATTTCCTTTCACTCGCCCATTGCAAAAAGTATCATTGGGAAAAGTGTGGGCGATGAGGTGAGTATCAAACTGCCACGCGGTGAGAGTGAATTTGAGATTGCGGAGATTTTTTATAGGGAGATTGAGCTGTGAAAATAAAGGTGAAAAAATTGGTAGATTCTGCGATTTTGCCAAAGTATCAAAGTGCGGGTGCTGCGGGATTTGACTTGCATAGCGTAGAATCTAGCGAGATTTTGCCCGGCGGATTTTGCGCGGTGAAAACGGGACTTGCCTTTGAAATCCCGCAAGGTTACGAAGTGCAGGTGCGCCCACGAAGCGGACTTGCGTTTAAAAACGGCATTAGCGTTTTAAACACGCCCGGCACGATTGATAGCGACTATCGCGGGGAAATTATGGTGATTTTGTTTAATTTTGGCAAAGAAAAGTTTGAGATAAAAAAGGGCGATAGAATCGCGCAGGCGGTTTTGGCGCAGGTGTTTTTGGCGGACTTTGCGTTAAGCGATGAGCTAGATTCTACGAAAAGAGGGGAGGGCGGATTTGGTAGCACGGGGATTTAGGTGTGCGCCGTTTGGGACGCTTAATGTGTCTTTATGGGACACTGCGCCTTTTTTGCTTTTATGGAAGAGTTTGGCAGATTTTGCGAATCGTGCGAAAAACAGCGACTTTATCGCAAAATCGCAGAATCTCATAAAAATCGCAGAATCTGCGCTCAATTCGTCATTGCGAGTGAGTGAAGCGAGCGTGGCAATCCATAATACAGATTCTGCGAATTTAGATTCTGCGACTCGCACGGGAATTTTTGCGAATACTTTGTCATTGCGAGATTCTGCGTTTAACGCAGAATCGTGGCAATCCAAATCAATTTGTCATTTTGAGCAAAGCGAAAAATCTCTTTTTAGATTCTGCGATTCTGCGAATCTATCGCCAAAACCTATTTCAAAGTCTCTTATTTTTTCGCAAAAGGGCTGCACCCCCCACCCCGCTCCCCCTACGCGCCAAAAGCTGCCGCTTTTCGCTTTTAGGGGGAGTGCCTCGCTTTCTCCGCTTCTAGCAAAAAATCGGCACTCGCACTACTGCTCGTTTGCTCCCGATTTTTTGCACCACGAAGCGGGCGAGATTAAGGGTGCTTCGCACGAATTAGATTTTAATTTGGATTGCCACGATTTGACTTCGTCAAATCTCGCAATGACGAAAAAAATACAAAAAAACGCAGAATCTAGCACAGAATCGCAGAATCTCAACGCAGAATCTAATTCGCAAATTACCCACCCCCTGCGCCACCCTAGCGCAAGGGAGGGGGAACGATTCGATTCAAATTCCGCAAGGGAGGGGGATTTTTGGATTGCCACGAAGTCGCACTTAAACGCGCGACTTCTCGCAATGACGGAAAAAATCCAAAAAAACGCAGAATCTAGCACAGAATCGCAGAATCTCAACGCAGAATCTAATACAAAAAATACCCACCCCCTAACCCCCTCCGCAAGGGAGGGGGAACAAAAGGCGAAAACCTCCGCAAGGGAGGGGGAACAAATTGCAGAATCTGCCACAAAAACGCAGAATCCAAAAATCACATTTAAGGAACTAAAATGAGCATAAAAAATAATCTAAATTTCATAAAAAATGAATTTAGCAGTGATGAGAAAATCATCGAAGGTGCGTTTAAATTAGAGATTTTGTATCGGCGGTATCGGCATATTATTTGGGGCGCGGTAATTGCGGTAATTGCGCTGTTTGCTGTGCTTGGGATAAAAAATTATATCGCAGAATCTAATGCAAAAAAATCAAGTGCGATTTTGGAAAAACTGCTTGAAAATCCAAGCGATGAAACTCTCCGCGCGGACTTGCAAAAAAGCAATAAAAATTTATATGAATTATTTTTGCTAAAAGACGCGCTAAATAATGGCAATATCGCGCAACTGCAAGAAGTCGCGCAAAATGCGGACAAGAAAAACGCAAATGAAAGCGATTTGGCGCAGTTTTTGGCGAACTATCATTTCGCCTCTTTTGAGCGAGATGTGGAAAATCTAAGCAAAAGCGGGAAGTTTGCCATCGGCGATTTTGCCAAAGTGCAGGAAGCATATCTCTTGCTAAAAGATGGCAAAATTAGCGAGGCGAAAAATATTTTAAGTGCTATCCCAAGCGATTCTACGTTAAAAGAATTGGTGGATTTGCTCTACCACTCGACAATCAACTTGCATAAGGAACATAAATGAAAATAGTTTTTTTGGCGATTGCGCTTTTGTTTTTTGGGTGCAGCGAAAAGCAATATTTCACGCCACAAAAGGAAATGATAAGTGGCGAATTTGAGATTTATGACAAACTGCCAAGCGATATTATTTTGGCAAATAAAAATGGCGCGGTTTTGGAAAATGGCGCACTTGTGACAAAAAAAGGCATTGTTGAGGCGAGATTAAATGAAAACTATTTATTTTTAAATGTGGCAGATTCTGCGATAGTTGTGGGAGATTACAGCAATAATAGTGTGCATTTTTTAAGCAGTGATGGGAAGATTTTGAAAAGTTTTGAATTTGAGTTTATGCCGTTGAGTGCGAGTGTGAAGGGCGATATTTTGGCGGTGGTGCTTGCGAATAATACTGCGATTTTGTGGGATACAAAGACAAATGAGCAACTTTTCATCGATAAAGGCGGAAGCGTTTATGCCATAAGTGCGAAAAATGCCTCGCCGTATTTTTTGGATTCTACGATTATTTTTCCTATGTTAGATGCGAGACTGCTCGTGGTGAGCGCGAATAACTATAAGATTCTGCGAAATATTACGCTAGGCGGGGGAAATTATTTTGGCAATGTCATTTATTTAAGCGTAAAGGGCGAAAATCTAATCGCCGCGACAAATAGCAAGGTTAGCACGATAGTGAGCGGAAAAGAGTTTAATTACGCGGTGAATATCAATGACATTTTGCATAAAAATGACAAAATTTATATTTTGAGTTTGGAGGGCGAAGTGATTATGCTAGATTTGCTTTTAAATGAACTTAATAAAAAGAAATTCCCCTTTGCCACGCTATCTTCGCTTACGGTGAATGAATATATTTACGCATTAGAATCGCAGGGATTTTTGATAAAAATCCATCCAAAAGATTTTAGCGATAGCATTTATAAAATCAACATTGGCGCGTATAAAAGCAGTTTTGCGACTGATAAAATCATCTATTATGATAACAAAATCATAAAAGTGAAGTAGCGATGCTTTTGTGCGATATTGGGAACTCATTTTTTCACTTTTATTACAAAGGCAGAGTTTGGAAAGAGGGATTTAACGCCCTAACCAAAAAAAATGAAAATTACCGCATTTACTACATTTCCGTAAATCCTAGAAGTGAAAAAAAGTTATTAGAAACGCACAATAATTGCGAAAATATCGCCCCGCTGATTGCGCTTGATACGATTTATGAAGGTTTGGGGATTGATAGAAAGGCGGCGTGCTTTGGCGTGGATGAGGGCATAATAGTGGATGCCGGAAGTGCCATCACAATTGATATCATCCGCAAGGGAGTGCATTTGGGCGGATATATAATGCCCGGCATTGAGAGTTATAAAAGAATGTTTTCAAAAATCGAGGTGCTGAGCGTTGATTTTAATTTAGGTGTTTCGCTTGATTGCATTCCGCAAAATACGCGAGATGCGATTAGTTACGGGACGCTAAAAAGCATTGTGCTAAATATTGGCGATATTGCAAAAGATTCTGCGATTTATTTCACAGGGGGCGATGGGAAATTTTTAGCGCAGTTTTTTAGCAATGCGATTTTTGATAGCACGCTAATTTTCAAAGGGATGACAAAAGCAATAAACAAGGGGAAAAGATGACTACAATCGCACTGCCAAAGGGCAGAATCGCAGATGAAGTTTTGGCGATGATTGGGCGGATATTTGATGATGAATTTTGCTTTTTGGATAGGAAACTCATTTTGCAAAAGGGCGATTTTCGCTTTTTGCTCGTGCGAAATCAAGATGTGCCAAGTTATGTTTTGCACCAAGCGGCGGATTTAGGCATTGTGGGATTGGATGTTTTGGAGGAAAATAAATGCGATATTATTCGCCTTTTGGATTTGGAAATCGGCAAATGCAAGGTTGTGCTTGGTTCAAAAAATGGCGAAGTTTTGGACTTTAACAAACCGCAGATTAAAATCGCTACCAAAATGCCAAACATAACTCGCGAATTTTTCTCCAAAAAGGCGGTGGCGACAGAGATTATAAAACTTTATGGTTCGATTGAACTTGCGCCACTTGTGGGATTGGCGGATGCAATCGTGGATATTGTGGAAACCGGAAGCACGATGAAACAGCACAATCTAAAAGTCGATGAAGTTATTATGGAGTCAAGCGCGTATTTAATCGCAAATCAAAATAGTTTTTACGCGAAAAAAAGGGAGATTTTGGACTTATATGAGAAATTGGAAAATGCAAAGAGATGATTTGTTTTTAGATTCTGCGAACGCACAAAAAACGCAGAATCTAATGCAAAAAATCCGTCATTGCGAGATTCTGCGAATGCAGAATCTAAAACTACCCACCCCCTTAATCCCCCTCCGCAAGGGAGGGGGAATTTTTGGGAATTTTCTCCGCAAGGGAGGAAAAATATATTCGTCATTGCGAGTGAGCGAAGCGAGCGTGGCAATCCATAATTTTTGCGATAGCAAAAAATGATAAAAATCAATCGTGCGAAGCACCCAAAACTCGCCCGCTTCGTGGTGCAAAAAATCGGGAGCAAACGAGCAGTAGTGCGAGTGCCGATTTTTTGCTAGAAGCGGAAAAGCGAGGCACTCCCCCTAAAAGCGAAAAAGCGGCTTCTTTTTGGCGAGTAGGGGGAGCGGGGAGGGGGGTGCAGCCCTTTTTGCGAGAAGATTCAAGTGAATCAAAGGGACAAAACGGCGAAAATCTCGCAGATTCTGCGATTTAAGCGCAAAACGCAGAATCTAATCAATTTTGTCATACTGAGCGTAGCGAAGTATCTCATAATTTAAAAAAAAGAGATTCTTCGCTTCGCACTTTGTGCTACGCTCAGAATGACAAAATGGATTGCCACGATTTGGCGTTGCCAAATCTCGCAATGACGAAATGGAAAGCGAAAATTCGCAAAATCTCGCAATGACAGAAAAAGGGCGTAGGCAATGACGGCGCAAGTGAAATTCGCAGAATCTTACGCAAAATTCGCAGAATCTACCCACCCACTTAATCCCCCGTGCGCATTTGGGAGGGGGAGAATTTGCTAGATTCTGCATTTTGTGATAAAATCGCAGAATCTAAAAAGAGATTCTTCGCTTCGCATTTCGACTTCGCGCGAGAATGACAAAATGGATTGCCACGATTTGGCGTTGCCAAATCTCGCAATGACGGAAAAATGGCGTAGGCAATGACGGCGCAAGTGAAATTCGCAGAATCTTATGCAAATTTCGCAGAATCTTTTGGCAGATTCTGCATTTTGTGATAAAATCGCAGAATCTAATAAATCTTGTCATACTGAGCGAAGCGAAATATCTCAAAACAAAAGAGATTTTTCGCCTACGGCTCAAAATGACAAAATAATGGATTGCCACGATTTTGCTACGCAAAATCTCGCAATGACGGCGCAAGGGAATTTCGCAGAATCTTTGGAGGAACATTATGAAAATATTGATTTTTGTGGCGGTGGTTTGGACGCATTTATTTGGCGCGTGGGTGATGTTTAATGATGGCGAGGACACTTACATTTACAACAATATAAGTGGCGATATTTTCATCCGCCATAGGGGCGAGGGGAAAAATTATGAGGATAAATTCATCAAAATGCCTGCGGGCGAAATTCCGCCAAATCTTAAAAATTCGCAGAATCCGCCAAAAGATTCTGCAAAAAAGTCGCAAAATTCATCTACAAATAGTTATAATAACACACAGCAACCCATCCAAAAAGAGCAAGTTGATGCGATGCGAATGCGATTTCAAGAGTTAGAAAGCAATCTTTTAAATAAGGCGTTAGAATGATACCATTTAGGCAGGGCGTAAAAGGGCGAGAATTTTTTGATTATTTGTTTGATAGGCAGGCGTTGCTGCATTATTTGGCGGACTATCCGCGCGATAAGGAAGTAATGCTGCTACTTTTTGAGATGGAGGATTTGGATGAGTGGTTTTCCATCTATGCGCCAAATATCGTGACAAAAGCAGGTGAAGAGATTTTGGGTGTGATAAATGAAATCTTGCCTTTGGGGGCGAAGTTTTTCCAAATTTCTGATGATAAATATTGCATTTTGTTTGGCGAGGTGGATGCGAGGCGAGGCATCGAATTTGCGCATATTTTAAAGACGCTAATAATCGAGCGAAAGTCCTGCACGAATTTAAGTGAAGTGGATGTGACGATTTCTAGCGGACTTGTGATTGGTGGGGCGGATATCATTATGCCAAAGGCGTTTAGCGCGATTAAATATGCCAAAAAGTTATTTTCAAAAGTGTATTTTTTGGATATAAATGATGAGATTTTCAAAGAGCAGCAAAGCAAAGAGATTGAGTATAACGCACTTATAAAAAATGCCGTGCAGAGTGGAAATATCATCCCATTTTATCAACCGATTTTCGATAATGCTTTGCAAAAAGTGACGAAATTTGAGTGCTTGGCAAGACTGCTTGATGAGAAAAATGATAGAGTTTTGTATCCATTTGATTTTTTGGAGCAAGTGCGGAGAATGGGATTTATGCGAAGTATTACATATTCGATTATAAATCATAGTTTTCAAACTTTTTCAAAAAATAATTTTGAGTTTTCAATCAATATCACAGAAGAGGACATCCGCGATACGCAGATGATTGACTATATCCGCAATCGTTGCAAAAAGCACGGCATTAACCCAAAACGCATAATTATTGAGTTGCTTGAAGATATTGAGTTTGATGATGATGATTTGATAATTAACAATATTTTGATTTTGAAAGATATGGGATTTAAAATCGCGGTGGATGACTTTGGGTATGCAAACTCAAACTTTGGGCGGTTAATCAAAATGCAAATTGACTACATAAAAATCGATGGGCGATTTATCAAAAATATGGACGCAAATCCCATCAGTCACAAAATCGTCCGCTCGGTTACGGAGTTTGCGCGAAATATCGGCGTGCAGTGCATTGCCGAGCACGTGCACTCAAAAGTCACGCAGAATCTAACGCAGAATCTAGGCATTGAATTTTCGCAAGGATTTTTCATCGGCGAAGCAATCAGCAATCCCATCACAAAAGGCGCATAATGAGACGCTCAATCGCAAGGCAATATATTCATATTTTAATGTTTATCCTAACGGCATTTACGATTTTTTATTTGATTTTATTTTACATAAATCGAACTGACGCAATTAAGGCGGAGCTAAACCGCAAAGAGCAGTTGATATCCACTCACATTTCCCGCACGACAAATATCGCAGAATCTGTGAATTTCCGTCAATTGCGATATTTTATAGACACTGCGCGATTATTGGAGCATATTTACAAAAGCGATAAAGAGAAGTTGATTAAGTTTTTGCCAAAAAGTGTGATGTATGATTTTGTCGGTATTATGAATAATGATGGGAAGTTCATCTACTCAAACAACCCAAATCTAGCGAAAATCTTTACTTTCAAACCACATAAAAAAACGCAAACCATAAAATCCACCATTCTTTATGACACACACACGCTTACAACTTACCGCATTTTGAGTTATCCAATCGTCACAAATGGCGCAATTGAAGGATATATCGTAGGATATTTGGATGTGAATGCGTTTATCGATATTAGCGATATGTATCTTATCTCGCAAGATAGTTTTGTGCTAAATAATAGCGATATAAACAGCATTTATTTGGGGAATAAAACATTTGGATTTTTATATCCAAAAGAGTGGGAAAAAATACAGGAAAAAAATGAAGGGCAGTTTAGGACAGATTCTGCGCTTTTCACATATAAACTGCTCGTGCCGGAGAAAAAGGTAAATGAATTTGTAATCGAAACGGGGGATTTGTATTTTTTATCGATGATGACGATTGATAAAAAAGATAGTCCATATCACATCGATAGCATTCGTGCGTTTGTGAAATATGTGGATTTCAAAGATAGGATTTCATATTGGATTATTGGATATTTTTTCATAACATTTACAAGCGTTGTGATGTATATTATCATCATCGGGCGGATTAAAAATAGTCTGCTTGTAAACACCGACCAGCTCACCGGCGCATATAATCGCAGACGCGGATTTCAACTATTAGAAAAACTTACGCATTTTTATAGTTTGGCAAATAAAAGTGCGCTAAATCGCTTTTTTGTAAGGGGGATATTTTTTAGGCGATTTTTCAACTCTCTTCATATTTGCCTAGTGGATATTGATAATCTAAAAAAGACGAATGATAAATTAGGACATAAATTTGGCGATGAACTCATCTCAATCACCATTGCCACGATAAAATCGCATATTAAAAAAGATGAGATGATAATCCGCATCGGCGGAGATGAATTTTTGATTATTTTCATAAATCGCAAGATGAGCGATATTGAGCGCATTTGGAAGGCAATCCAAAGCGATTTTGACAACAAAAATGTAAAAGGCAAGTTTCCATACACAATCAGCGTAAGCAAGGGCGTGATTGAATATCGCAGTGGCGCAAATATCCAAGACTGCATAATCGAAGCAGACGCACTAATGTATAAAGAAAAAAAGCGACACAAAGTCAATTTATTTTTCGACTAAAAGGCGCAAAATGCAAGTTTGTAGCAGAATCTGGGTGAAAAAAGATAATAAAAATTATTTAGGCGTGGGGCGAGTTGAGATTCTGCGAGGTGTGGCGCAAATGGGTTCAATCTCCCAAAGTGCCAAAAAAATGAAGATGAGCTACAAAGCGGCGTGGGATAGTGTTGATGCGATAAATAATCTAAGCGACGATGCGCTTGTGGAGCGATTTATCGGTGGGAAGGGCGGCAGCGGAACGAGGCTAACAAAAGATGGCATTAAGGCAATAGAGGCGTTTGATGCGCTAGATTCTGCGAAAGAGGCGTTTTGCGAGTATTTTGGCGAGTGCAAAGATTTGGATGAGTTAAAAAAGTGCGCGATGAGATTGCGCGAGTTGATTAAGAAAAGTTGATTGAAAAAAGTTGATTTGGTAGGGGCGAGATTCTGCGATTTATCGTGCATTTTCGTGTGCGAAATTGCAAAATTTTGCAAAAAATTATCGCATTTCAAAGAAAATGCAAGGAATTTTGCCTATAATTGCAAATTTTAGTCGCAAATCTTAACGCGCTAAAAAAATATTTTTTAAAGTTAAGGAGAAAAATAATGTTTGAACTACGAAAATTACCCTACGAAAAAGACGGCTTTGGGGACTTTTTAAGCCCCGTTACCTTTGATTTTCACTACGGCAAACACCACCAAACTTATGTCAATAATCTAAACAACCTTATCAAAGGTGGCGAGTTTGAGGGCGCAGAGCTGTATGATATCATCAAAAAGGCAAGTGGAGGCGTCTTTAACAACGCGGCGCAGGTGTATAATCACGATTTTTATTGGGATTGTATCGCACCAAAGGGCGATTTGGCGATGAGTGCGGAGCTAAAAAGCGCGATTGAGGCAGAATTTGGCAGTGTGGAGGCGTTTAAAGAGAAGTTTTTGAACGCTGCCACTACGCTTTTTGGCTCTGGCTGGTGCTGGCTTGTGTATAATGTGGCAAGTAAAAAGCTAGAAATTATCCAAACTAGCAACGCGCAAACGCCCATCACAGAGGACAAAATCCCCGTGCTTGTGGTAGATGTGTGGGAGCACGCATACTATATCGACCATAAAAATGCGCGTCCTGCGTATTTGGAGAAATATTTTGCGCACATAAATTGGGCATTTGTAAGCAAATCTTATGAGTGGGCGCAAAAAGAGGGCGTAGAATCTGTTAGATTCTACACAAATGAGGTTCATAAACGATAAAATTTTTAGATTCGCGCAAATGCGTGAATCTAAACGAAATCTAAACGAAATCCAAACCAATCCAAACCGCGCGTTTGGTGGTTTTTAGATTTGCGTGAAGTTTTGCTTATTGTTGATAAAATTGCCATTTATTTTTTTGAATTTGGAGTGTTGTATGAAATCATTTTTAATGCGTATAAAGCGCAGAATCTACCATTTTTTCACCCGCGAAATCAATGCTAAATTAGACAAAATTATAATGTTAGATTCTGCGATTTTGGCGCGAAAAAATATGGAATTTTTGCATAATTTTTTAAGTGCAAATAGGGGGGGGGCAGAATAGATTAAAAAACGCAGAATCTAGCGCAGAATCTCCCGCAAAATCCACCAAATCCGCAGAATCTTCCACCAAATCTCCCGCAACAATCAGCATAGAAAACTTCGAATTTAGCGCGTATTCACAAAATGGCGAGGATGGCATAATCGACTTTTTAATCGAAATTTTGGATTTGGAAAATAGCGCGTATCCAAGGGCGTTTGTGGAGTTTGGTGTGCAAAATTACAGCGAAAGCAACACGCGATATTTGCTTAAAAAGCGAAATTTTATGGGATTAGTCATCGATGGGAGCGCAAAAAATATTGATTTTATACGGAATGATGAGATTTATTGGAAGTTTGATTTATGCGCGAAGTGCGCCTTTATCACGCGTGAAAACATAAATGAGATTATAAAAAATTGGATGGACTCTGCGAAATTATCAAATGTCGCGGTTTTGAGTGTGGATATTGATGGCGTGGATTACTTCGTGTGGGAGGCGATAGAGTGCGTCCGCCCTGCGATTGCGATTGTGGAATATAATGCGCTTTTGGGTAGCGCAGAATCTAAAAGTGTGCCTTACAGCGCGAACTTTGAGCGATTTAGCGCGGATTATAGTGGATTGTATTTTGGGGCGAGTATTTGCGCGCTTATCGCACTTGGCGAGCAAAAAGGGATGAAATTTATCGGCGCAGAATCTAGCGGAACAAATCTATTTTTTGTGGATTCTGCACTCGCGAAAAAGGTGGATTTTTTGCAAATTCATAGTTTGGAGGAATATTGCAAAAGGCACAATGCAAGGCAGAGCAGGGACAAAAATGGCAATCTTAATTTTATGGGTGGCGATGAAAGGGCAAAATATTTGGCGGATAAAAAATTTGTAGATTTGAGTTAGAAAATATCGCAGATTCTGCGAATTTGCGCGAATCTAATCCTTTAAATCCCCGCCCACAGCGTAAGCGATATAAAATAGCGACCAAGCACACGCCACAAACGCAAATATCAAAACAAAAATTCCAATCATTTTAATTTCCTTAATTTCTTTGTATATTGCAAAAATAATTTCACAAAAATCCAAATCGCAATAGATAATAGGACAATGCCTATTGCAACGCCTATTCCTAACGCCAAGTCAAATTCTTTGTAATGTGTCGCCGTGTAGCCAAATATCGCAAACAGCGTGGCTACAAACAACATAATAAAACCTTGAAAAAATTTGACTTTCGCCTTAACATCGTCTTTTTTACTCATAACTGCGGATTATAGCGAAAATAATTTTATTTTGCTATAATGCTTAACTTTTTTGCAATTTTTTTGGAGATAAATTTTTGGGGAGATAAAGCGCAAAAATGTTTCGAATAGCTCTTGTGATACTAGCTTTATTGTCGGTGCAACTTCACGCTTCTGGCTTTAAGATAAATGAGCAAAGTCTGCGCTCTATCGCGCTTAGTAGCGCGTATGTGGCGGCTGCTTATGGGGCGGATTCGAGTTATTTTAATCCCGCGAATATGGGCTTTTTGGACGGGATTCGAAAAGACAAGCACGATTTGGAGGTGAGTTTAACTGCGATTTATATTCCCGGCTTCAACTTTACCACTGACACGCGCACAAAGCAAATCGGGGAGGGTAGCATAAATTGGGGGCTTACTTCAAGCACTTATATGGGCTATTTGCAAAATGACGGCTCTATGAAGCCCCCAATAGATGATAATCTGGCGGCGGTTGCGAAGTTTTTTGGGATTAACGGATTGGATACGCTGAAAAATCCCATTGTCGTGCAACACGCCGTCCCAAATCAGCACGGCACATTTGGTTACAGCGCAAATGGTGCGATGGTCGATGGGAGCGCGGATACGACTATTTTCCCCGTGCCAAAGCTATTTTATAAGAGCGAGAGTTTTTTAAACTACGGCGGGGGCGGATTCAACGCTGGACTTGCATTTACTGCGCCTAGTGGCTTGGCGATGACTTGGAATGGCGAAGCGGGGGACTTTCTAAAAGATGTGATGATTGCGATTTTGGAGCTTAGCCCTGCGATTTCTTATCAATTTCGCGAGATGATTTCGATTGGTTTTAGCCCGCGAATCTTATATGGAATGGGGAATTTTAATAACACCGTTTATGTCCCACTGCAAGGCGATGTGTTGCTGAAATTGCAAGACTTTGAATCCATACCTGACGCGCTAATCCCGCCTGTGATGAAAGAGCTGATTGACAATATCAACAACGCGCAAAATATGGGCGGATTCGCGGGATTTTTTGTCGGTGGCGGGGCGCATTGGAATAATAGAGAGCGATATAATAATCCTACGCTTTTTAGCCCCGAGCGGTGGTTTGGAATCCCTGCGCCTGAGTATATGGGCGATTATAAAAACATTTCATCATACAATAAAAAAGTGCGTGAAGCAAATGCGATAATGAAGGCAAATTGGAATCATTATCAAAACGAATGGGCAAATGGGCATTTAGAATGGCGATATAATGACAAAACTTGCGCAAGTCAGGATTCGATTTGTTTGCCTACGGTATTCAATCCCGTGCCAAATCAAACATATAAAACCACCTTACCAAATGGCATAGAAACCACAGGATTCAAATTCGTAAATGGCATAAATTATTGCATAAAAAATGGCTACACAACTTCTTGGTTTTTTGGCTGTCAAAATATGAATTATGGCGAACTAAATAAAATTAAAGCTAAACACGGGCATACGGGCGATTTATATGTGAATTGCTACACGGGGACATTTTATAATTTTGATGGCACTTTACAAACGACAAATCCGGGACCTTGCAACTATCCAAACCCCACCGAAAAAGATGAAAACGGCGCACCGCGCGGATATAATTATCTATGGGGCGCAAAAGAAGTCGCAAACGCCTTTGGTATGGGCGATATGGATATAAAGACGATTTTGCAAGGCTCTACCAAAGTCGAGCAGCGAAGCAATGGAGCGGATTTGGCGTTTGGCTATCGCGCTGGGATAACATATCGCCCGATAAATACCAAAAACTACGCGCTTACGGCAAGTGTGGTGTTTGATTCGCCTGTGAAGTTTAAATTTAAGGGCAAATTGGACGCGGATACTTACATAGGCGACCCCATTGGCGATGTGAATATGAAAGCGGATTTGGCGTTAGAAACGCAACTCCCCGCACAGCTCAAAGTAGGCATTGCACAGCGAATCTACAATCTAACCATCGAATTTGTCTATGAAAAAATCTGGTGGAGTGGCGGGAAAAAGTTTGATTTTAGTTTCAGCAATCCCACATTTACCGCGCTAAACCCCGATAGCCTTGTCGCGCAACTCATAAAGGCGGGGAAAATCGATAGTATGATGGATATGGCAAATTACAACGCAGTTGCGATGGGCAACGGCTGGAAGGATACAAACGCCTATCGCTTGGGATTTACATATCGAATGGATAATGGCATCACAATGATGTGGAGCGTGGCGTATGATGAAAGCCCCGTCCCGCAAGAGCAAATCGGTATCCCTGATAGCACTGCGTATATCGTGGGCGGTGGCATAAACTTCCCCGTTACAGAAAATCTCACGCTTGGCGCAAGTGCGACAATGTATCTAAAAGACGGCTCAAAGAGTATTTATCAGTCAGGCGATTTGGGGAGGTTGATATTGGCGAATCTATCAATGGGGTATTCGTTTTAGTTTGGCAATTTGTTCTGGGGTAATCATTTGCGTTGTTTTGGCACAAAATTTCGCTCAATGAACCCATCAGTTCTATCTCGCTCATTTCGCGCCAAAACAACGCAAAGCACTACCGCCATTACTTCGATTGTTTAAAAAGACATAAAACGCAGATTCTGCGACTCGCACGAAAAATTATAAAATCGCAGAATCTGCCCCCATTTCGTCATTGCGAGGCAAATCGATAGATTCGCCGAAGCAATCCACAATAAAATCAAATCCGTGCGAAGCACCAAAATCTCGCCCGCTTCGTGGTGCAAAAAATCGGATTCAAACGAGCAGTAGTGCGAGTGCCGATTTTTTGCTAGAAGCGGAGAAAGCGAGAGCCCTCCCCCTAAAAGCGAAAAAGCGGCTGCTTTTTGGGGACACAATTAAATGATTGGGGGGAGCGGAGCGGGGGTGCAGCCCTTTTGCGAGAAAAAATAAGCGAATCCAAACAAAAAAATGACGAAAATATCGCAGATTCTGCGAATCAAACAAAAATCGCAGAATCTAATGCAAAAAATCCAAATTTTCGCAGAATCTAAAAGCAAAATCCGCACAAATCTACTTCATATTCACAAACTCCCAATTCTCCGCCTTATAAATATCGCCCCGCACTTTGAGCGCATCGCTAATTATCCACCGATTTGCCTCATTTTGCTCCAATCGCCACGAATACAAAATCGTGTGAAGTAACTCCCGATTTTGCGGATAATTTTGCAAAATATTTGGCGGCACATTTGGACATCCGCCTTTTAGATTCGCACAAAAAATGCTCGCCACATCGAAGTTTGCCATCAAACGCTTATCCACCTTCAACTCCCCACGCGCCCCAAAATCTTTGAATAAAAACAGCACATCCGCATTGCCGCTTGGCATATTTATCGCATCATATCCCCCGTGGTCGCTCACAACCAAAATCTGCGTGTTATCATAAATCCCCGCATTTTTGAGATTTTTCACGAAATCGCGCAAATAATGCAGGGCACACGCTTCGGTGTCATAATGCTGATATGAATTTCGCGCATCCATCGCATTTTCATAATTCATCTGCGCTGTGTGCGGATAATCATCCCACGCCGTTTTTGTGCTAAAAAAGTCGCAACTCCGCCCATCAAAATACCGCGAGAGGGGATAATGCGTAATTAGCGAGTGGATAAACTTAAAAGTCGGTTTCGCAGAATCTACGCGCAGATTTTGCGTAAATGCGTAAAAACTAGCAGAGTAACTTATCGCACTCATCGCATTTAGCGTCCTTTGCTTCGCAGAATCTACCATCCAACCATCCACATCTCGATAAATTTTTGCGCGAAATGGATACTCTGGGGCGAATTTGAATAGTCCAAAGTTCAGCAGTAGCGCGATTTGCGTCCCTAAAACGCTTCGATAAATATCTTTTTTAAGCAGATTTTCTCTGCGCTGATAATACTCATCAAACGCCCTGCTACTCGCACTAATGGCGAAAACCTCACTGCGAAACTTTGGCGCAATATTTTGAATATTTGTCGCTACAAATGGCAAAAGCGAAGTTTGAAATCCGCCCTCCGCAAAGGCATTTGCAGTGCTTATAAACGCAGAATCTATTTGCTCTGCGAGATTCTGCGCCCTTTTATTCATATTATAAACTGCGTAATGCTCCCCGCCGATGAGCGTTGCCATCGTTTGCATTGTCGCATTGCCCGAAGAAATCGCGTTTGGATAGAGCGTCCATCCATCTAACGCGCTTTTTAGGTGTGAAAACTGCTCAAAAATAAAAGGCGTATGCGAACCGCTAAACATATCAAGCACGATTACCACGATATTTTTGCCCGTTTTGGAGTATGAAAAAAGCGGAGATTCTGCGTAGGGTAAATTTGCGTTATTTACGATTTGGGGGGGGGCAGAAGTGTTAGATTCTGCGATTATTGCTTGATTCGCAGAATCTACATTTTGTTCCCCCTCCCTTGCGGAGGGGGTTAGGGGGTGGGTAGATTTTATTTTAGATTCTGCGAAATTCGCAAAATCTATGCGTTTTTTAGCGATTTGCACCGCATTCACGCCACTTACAACAATCAGCGTAACAAAAATGATTTTCCACACAAAGAGCAAATATTTTAGCGCAAACGCCACAAAAAGCGCACCCCCGCAAAGCACCAAAACAAACTCCCTTGCGGCACTCACAAGCGCATTTTTATCGTCAAATGGCGTCCTTTGAAACACAAAGTGGTCCATCGCGCCATAATCGCCCGTTAGAACAAAACTATACGCAATGCCGATAAAAAGTGCCACACTTAACGCAAAGGCGGGGATTTTCTGCCACTTTTGCGGGATAAATGAAAGGGCATAAATCGCGCTAAAACTCGCCAATAAAAACGCCCCAAAGAGCGCACCAAGCGTCGCTTTTGTCTGCGTGCTATCAAACTGCGTAATATCGCTATTATAAAGCGCGTAGGGATTAAAAACGCAAATTAGAAGCGCAATGCAAAGGGTAGCAAAAATGGCGATTTGGGGGTAGGGATTCGCAGAATCTAGTGTGGGATTTAACTTCGCTAAATTTGGTAATTTCAACTAAATGCCTTGTGTAAAATGGCAGAGAGGAAGGGATTCGAACCCTCGAACGATTGCTCGTTACACGCGTTCCAGGCGTGCTCCTTCAACCACTCGGACACCTCTCTATCCTCTAAAAAAAATGCGATGATAGCAAAATTTTGTTAAAAATTTATGTTTTCTACGCTAGATTCTGCTATTTTCGCATATTTCGCAGAATCTACCCACAAAAACACCAATTTAAGCAAACTTTAATATTTTTTTAAGAAAACTTTAAGGGGGGGGGGCAGTTATAATTTTCTCTTTTTTAAATCAAATTTAGGGAGAAAAAAATGCAAGATTTGCTAGATTGTTTTAAGAAATCAGAGATAAAAAAGATGCTTAAATACGCCCCATTAGCCTTTATGGCGTATGGATTTGTGGGCTGTGGTGGAAGTTATGCTATCACCTATAATACTAGCCCAATAGGTGCAAATATTGTTTGTAGTGGCGTGGGTAAGGGGCTTTCGCCACTTACGCTATACTATGATAGAGATGGCATAAATGATGATGGATTTTTATATACTGAGCCTTGCAAAGCTGTGTATTCTAGCGGATATGAGGAATCTTTTAGCAATAAATGGAATACAAATCAATTCCCAAATGGTGTCCAGCAAACACTCACTAGACCGCAAGGCAAAGGCTATAAACAAGATGTAGCTTTTGGTATGGAACACCAAAGAACGCTAATTATGCAGCGACAAGCGGAAATGCAAATATTGTTACAGCAACAGCAAATACAGCAACAACAAATGCAATATCAAAATCAGCAAATGCAAAAATGGCTACCAAGACAACCCGTTACTTGTTTTACAACGGGCAATATAACAACTTGTCATTAGATTAAAAAGAGGCGATTATGAAAAAGATAATTTGCATATTGTTAGTTTTATTTGCTTTTAGTGGCGAATGCTTTGGCGTTGAGTATGCCTATGGGAGCAAAAGTAGCGGATTTTTTACAGGTGAGCAATCGGGCTGGATTGTAGGGGCTGGGCTTGGGATTGCAAATGTGAAGTATAAAGATTATGTCTATGAGCGATATAGCTATTATGGCAATCAAGCTTTCATTGAAACACTTGCAACAAATACCGATAAGGCAAATAGATTTCAAACGGAGCTACTAGCTGGAATGCAACTATTTTTCAGCGATAATTACGCAAATAGAATGTATTTCACATTTGCATATTTGCCAAATGATATGAGTTTTGGACTTAGCTATGACCCTATCGTAGTAAATTTTGTGAATAAAAGTCGCTTTAATATGGGATTTTATATCGGCGTTGCACTCGGTGGCGATATATTTTCAGTTAAACATATTGACAAAAAATCTGGCGATACAATAAAGAGCGTAGAGACAGGCGGTATGTATGTCTCGCCAAATCTTGGTTTAAGATTCGTTATAAGTAAAGTTCATCAGTTAGATTTATCGTTTCAATATAGATATATAGTGGTAATTGGCGATTACGAAAGCGATGTGGGGCGACAAACAATAGCTGGTTCATTGCGCTATATCTATAACTTTGCGTGGTAGATTTATTTAGGGGAGGTTAATTTATGCAAAAGATATTTTTAATAATTCTGTTTATAATATCATTTAGCTACGCTAAAACCATTGGCGATTCGACAACAATATTAACCGATGCTATGATAGATTGTTTTAATAAAGACCCAGCAAAAGGGTATTTGATATTTTCAATCCCTAATGTTTATGATTATAAATCTTTGGATATTTCTATGAAAATCGTAAGCGAGTATATGTTTCAAAATTGTCGTTATCAATCAAATATAATGGTAGATGAATTGGCTGAATGGGGCAATCAAAGTGATAGATATATTATTTATCTTTATGCAACAGGTAGAATGTTAAGAACTATTGCCGATAAATTAAGAGAAAAGGCTAATAGTTTTATTGAGTTAGGAAATAATTTATAGCGGAGGATAAAATGCTACGAATCTTACTTTTAGTGATATTTATGCTAAATGCGGCTATTGCAAGAGATGTTTATATCAAAGGCTACACGGACAAAAACGGCAGATATGTGCCACCGCATTATAGGACAAAGCCAAATAAATCACAAATGGATAATTACTCAACCAAAGGCAACACAAACCCATACACAGGCAAAAAAGGCACGATAGAACCATACAAAAAGCCAAAGAGCAATAAACAAAAGCGATATTTGGGCTTTTAGGGAGATTTATGCGCTAGATTCTGCGAAATCGCACGAAAAACGCAGAATCTGCCTAAAACTTCGTCATTGCGAGGCGTGGCAAAGCCACAACGAAGCGTCTGTGCGAAGCACCGACCCACACTTGCAAATCCATAATTTAAAAATATGGATTGCCACGAAGTCGCCCTTAAACGCGCGACTTCTCGCAATGACAACGGCAATCCCGCTAATTTCTCCGACTTTTCTTGCTAATATAAATATTGATTGATTCGACAGCCAGAGAAAACGCCATCGCAAAGTAAATGTAGCCCTTTGATATGTGAAAGTCAAACCCATCGGCAATCAGCGTCACGCCCACCAAAATCAAAAATGCCAGCGCGAGAACCTTAATGCTTGGATTGTCATCGACAAATCGCGCGATATATTTGCTTGCAAACATCATCACAAAAACCGCGATAATCACCGCTAAAATCATCACAGGCAAGTCCTTTGCCATCCCCACCGCCGTGATAACTGAATCAAGCGAAAACACAATATCCAAAATCGCGATTTGCACCAAAATCCCCGCAAAACTCGCCTTTTTGGCGGTGTCGAAATTATCGTGCGCTTCGCCTTGCGTTTGCGCGTGAATCTCGTGTGTGCTTTTCCAAATGAGAAACAACCCGCCACCGATTAAAATCAAATCTTTGCCCGAAATCTCATTGCCAAAGACGCTAAATAGCGGATTTACAAGCTTCATAATCCAAAAGATTGACGCAAGAAGGGCGATTCGCGTAATCATCGCTAGTGCAAGTCCCAAAATCCGCGCCCTATCCCGCTGCTCGCTAGGCAGGCGCGTAACCAAAATGGCGATAAAAATGATATTATCAATGCCAAGCACAATCTCTAAAAGCGTCAGCGTAACAAGCGCAATCCACGCTTCCGCCGAGAAAATCCAAGAGAAATCAAGTAATTCCATTTTTGTCCTTTTTTTAAAAATGCAGATTCTGCGATTTGGGGCAAGATTCTGCGAATCAAACAAAAACGCAGAATCTAAATGCAAAATTCGCAAAATTCGCAGAATCTGCCTCAAAATTCGTCATTGCGAGGCGATTCAACGAATCGCCGAAGCAATCCATAAGTTTCAAAAATATGGATTGCCACGAAGTCGCCCTAACGCGCGACTTCTCGCAATGACGAAAATTCGCCAAAATTCGCAGAATCTAATATGAAAAATCTGCCAAAATTCGCAGAATCTAATATGAAAAAACACAGATTCTGCGTTTAGATTCTGCGATTCTGCGAAATTCGCAGAATCTATCGCGAAAAATTGCCATTTTTTAGATTACCACGAAATCACTCAAAGAGACAATCGCGCCCCTCACAACCACCCCTTTTTTTTAAAATACACGATTGGCAAAATAGTCGAGATTATCATCACAAGCACGACTATCGGGTAGCTGTAAGTGAGTTTCAGCTCGGGCATATGCTCGAAATTCATCCCATAAATCGTCCCAATTAGCGTAGGTGGCATCATCGCAACGGTTACAACGGTGAAAAGTTTGATGATTTTGTTTTGCTCGATATTGATTTGTGAGGCAAAAAGCGCGTGGATATTATCTAGCGCATTCATATTCACCACGCAAAAGTCAATGAGCGAATTTAAGTCTTTAACAATCGTAGTGATATTGCGCTTGACATCGGCGTCTGGCTTGTTGCTTGACAAAAGCGCACTTAACGCACGCCGTTTGTCAAAGAGCGAATCGCGCAAACGCGTGCTGACATCTTGCAGATTTGAGAGAGAGCCTAGCACTTCGTTATAGTCGAATTGATTTTCAAAAACGCCTTTTCGCAGACTTCTAATATCACGCGTGAAATTCTCAATCATATCGGCGTCCTTTTCGATTCGCACTTCAAAGATTTTGGCAATCAAATCATATCCATCCTCAAAATTGCGCGGAGACGCCAAAACGCGCCTTTCAATGTCATCAAACACCTGAAATTCGCTGTAACGAATCGTAAAAAGCATATTTTTGCAAAGCAAAAAAGTAATCGTCTCATCGCGCGAATTGCCATCCAAATCGCCCTGCCCTAGCTTTACCAAAAAGCGCGTGTTTATGGTAATCGAATCCTTATCCTCCCAATACCTCGCCGATGATTCAATCTCTTCGCGCTCTTCTTTTGTAGGGATTGCAATGTCATAAATATTTGAAATCGCGCCAATTTCCTCAATGCTAGGATTTAGCAAGTCAAGCCAAAGGATATTTTTGCCCTCAATGTCCTCCATCGAATCATAAGTGTATTTTGAAACTAGCGAATTGCGCTTTGCAAAGATATTTATCATTTTTCGCCCCTTCGCAAAATTTAGTATGATTTGTCATATTGAGCGAAGCGAAATATCTCAAAAAATAGAGATTCTTCGCTATCGCTCAGAATGACAAAATGCAAAAATCTATTTTCTATCCAAAACTTCAAATGCGGGTAAAATTTTGCCCTCCAAAAGTTCAAGCGAAGCCCCGCCACCTGTGGAAATAAAGCTCATATTATCAATCTCACCCGCCTTATCCACAGCATCTGCCGTATCTCCACCGCCAATTAGGCTAAATGCGTAGGTATCGGCGATATAATGCGCTAGGTTAAAAGTCCCACGCGAAAATTGCGAAATCTCATAAATCCCAATCGGTCCATTCCAAATAATCGTCTCACTATCGCGAATCACCTCGCCAAATAGCTTAATACTCGCAGGTCCCGAATCTACTGCCATAAAATCTTCTGGTATGTCTTGTGCTGGGGTGATTTTGATATTTTTGTGCGTTTTTATATCATCGGTGCTGACAACATCGACAGGCAAGTAGATTTTTACGCCTTTTTCTTTGGCGTGGCGGAGGATTCGCCTTGCTTCTTCTAGTAAATTGTCCTCTGTGAAACTTTTTTGCATATCATAGCCTACGGCTTTTAAAAAAGTATTGCTCATCGCCCCGCCGATGATGATTCTATCTACCACTTCCAAAATATTATCTAGCAAAGTTAGTTTTGAGCTGACCTTAGAGCCGCCGACTATCAAAAGCACGGGGTGAAGCGGATTTGTGAGAGCCTTTGCAAATGAATCAATCTCTTTTTTTAGCAAAAGCCCTGCGACTTTTTCTTTTGCAAAGCTGGCGATTCCAAAAGTAGAGCTATGTTTGCGGTGGCTTGTGCCAAATGCGTCATTTACGAAAATATCGCAAATTGATGCAAGCTGTTTGCTTAAAAATTCCTCGTTTTTTTCCTCGCCCTCATAGTAGCGGATATTTTCTAGCAAAATCACTGATTTCATTTCAAGCGTGGCGATTATGCTTGGCACACTATCGATTCGCTCGGTAAATACGATGGATTTATCAAGCAATCGCTCCAATCGTTTTATGATATGTTTTAGCGAATACTTTGAATCCTTGCCCTTTGGACGCCCTAAATGGCTAACCAAAATGATATGCTTTGCGCCATTGTCAATGCAATAATTTATCGTAGGTATCGCCTCGCGAATCCTCTTGTCATCGGAGATATTAAAGTCCGCGTCCATCGGCACATTAAAATCCACGCGAATCAAAATCCGCTTATCCTTCACATCTATATCGCGCACGGATTTCACGCTTTGCATCATCTGTATATTTTTCATTTCTTCCCCTTTTTTAAAAATGTGAAATTTTATCTATTTTCTACTGATAAAATGCTTGTTTTTTTCACTAAAAATCGAACGATTATAAAAATCACTAGGCAGAGTGCGAAAAACGCGCTAATAATCGCACTTGGCATTATGATTTGCCCCCCCCCCCCTATTTGCAAATTTTTAATGGCGCAAAATAAAATATTTGTCGCAAATAGCGAGCTTGCCAAGCCAAAAAGCGAGTTATATTCTCTGCGCAAGGTAGATTTTAGCGAAAATGGCAGAGAGTTTTTGCTGTAACGCGCTAAATTTGGCAAAAAGCAGGGCGTAGAATCGCACCATTTTTGATATGCCTCGCCAAACTTTTTGCTTAAAAATGCCTCTTCTGCGTAGATGATTCGCTCATAATAAAGCCAAAATGCAAGACAAAATAACAAAGCAAAAATCCAATTACCAAGCATTAGCACAGGGGAGAGCATCATCAAAAAATTGCCAAAATAAAGCGGATTGCGACAGGTGGCATATAAACCGCTTGTGTTTAAAACCTCCGCTTTTTGCTCTTTTGTATTTCGCCCTGAAGTGTCCTTTGGCGCATATCCCACGACAAAAATGCGCCAAATCTGCCCCGCAAGTCCCACAAAAAGCGCGAAAATAATCAGCGCGTTATTATAAGATTTGCCATCAAAAAGTGGTAATTCAAAGCAAAAAATAACCGCCACAATAAAAGGCACAAGCACCAAAGGCAAGTAACTGCGCCACCGAAACAAAAAATCGCCTTCGTTTTTCAATCTATCTTTTAATTGCATTTTCTCTCCCCTTTTAATTTTGCGCTAGATTCTGCGAATCGCAGAATCTGCTTTAAAATTTGCCCTAGATTCTGCGTTTTTTACCAAAAATCACCCCTAGATTCTGCGAATTTTATGAAAATCGCAGAATCCAATCCGTCATTGCGAGACTTGCAAAGCAAGTCGTGGCAATCCACATTTTCGCCCTAGATTCTGCGAATCGCAGAATCTCGCAATGACAACGAAATAAAATTCGCCAAATCTCACAAACTCAATTTCAGCATAAAGCCAAATTTCGTTTCATTTGGCACAGATAGCTTCGCGCCGTGCGTGTTTATCAAATATAAATTTATCGCACTCCACTTGCTAAACCGCCAATCAAAATACAAATCCACTTCGCCTTGCGCGTTTCTAACACTCCCATTGCGCGAAAAATCGCCCCTAAAAAAATTATATCCATACGCCAAATAAATATCTAAAAAATCGACTTTAAAGCCCAATTTGCCATAGATTAAATGCACATCACGGGCATTTTCAAGCGCATTGCCACTGAAATAAAAAAATGGATTAAATGAATCTCCAAGCGTATTTAGCGAGCCAATGCCCGCTTCGCTATGAGTGTTTCGATACCCCGCAGTGGCGTAAAATAGCCCATATTGCGAATCATATCTCCCGCCAATATCCGCGTGAATCAAGTGACTTGTCGCAGAATCTCTAAATGCCGAGTATTTATCTTCAAATCCCCCGACAAATCCCGCATCCATCACAAAATACCGCGTTTCAATCTCCGCTTTACCCGCCACAAAGGCATAGATTCGTGGCGCGTAAAATCCATACGCCTTAAAGTGCAACCACTCCCACGCTTCAAAGGTTGCCCCCAAATAATATCCGCCACCATAGCCCGCATTTTTGCCATCATATCGCTTGAAGCTTTCAAATCCGCTTAACTCTCTATCCAAAACTCGCCCAAATTGATTGACATAAATCGCATCAATTAGTAGCCACCCCACGCTATTATTGCTAATCCACACGCCATCAAAGTGCTTATCAATCATATCGGTTTTACTCTCAATCCGCCCCGCTTTTATCGCTGTATCGCCATCAAAATACTCTAAATAACTCCGCGCAATCATCGCGATATTATTATCCCAAAAGTCCTTTGACGCGCTACCTTTGCCACCTTGCGTTTGAAAATTTCGACTTTGCTCCCAAAGTGGCAACGCCCCGCGAAATCCCAAATGCAATCTAAAATATCCATAAAAATCGCTTTTATAATAAAGTCCAAACGAAGTCGCCAAATATGAATCTGTCCGCTGTGATGAGTTCGCAAAGTCAAAGAGCAAGTTTATATCACCGCTTTTTTCTCCGCCTTTTAGGGCTTCGATAAATTTATTTTCGCTACTATCGCTAGCAGAATCTTCCGCATTTAACAGCGCAAACACCGCAAACACCGCAAGTAAAATCTTTTTCATCTCTCAATCCTTTCAAAACCAAATATTATCAAGCAATCGCACTTCGCTTATCTGCCCCGCTCTGTGTGCGCTAGGGACTGCCACACGCACCGCAAGAAGCAAAATTGTAGCATTTCTAAGTGCCTTTTTTGCTTTATGCAAATTAAAATCCACGATTTTGCAATAATCAATCGTTAGGCTTTCAATGTGTGAGAGCGCGATATTTTCTAGCACCTTTGAATCGCACTCGCCATTTTCATAAGCCACTCGCACAGCGTTAATCGCACTAGGGATTTTTAGGGCGTTTTGGTAAGAATTTGCATTTAAATATTTGTTGCGTGAGCTTAATGCCAAACCATTTTTATCTCTCACAATCTCGCAAGGCACGATATTTATAGGCATAAACAAATCGCTAACCATTTTTTTGATGATGAGAAGTTGCTGTGCGTCCTTTTGCCCAAAATACGCGCAATTTGGGCGAATGAGATTAAAAAATTTCATCACCACGCGAAGCACACCATTAAAATGCCCCGCACGAAGTCCGCCCTCAAAGGCGTTTGCCAGATTTTTGGGCGGGATTATGTTAGTTTCATTGCCACTATCATACATTTCAGCGATAGTGGGCAAAAACACCGCATCTACGCCGTTTTTCTCGCATAGCTCCAAATCCTGCGCTTCACTTCGCGGATATTTATCAAAGTCCTCATTTACCCCAAACTGCGCGGGATTTACGAAAATCGAAGCAATCGTTTTTTCATTATCGTGCTTACTTGCGCGAAATAGCGATAGATGCCCATCGTGCAACGCGCCCATCGTAGGGGCAAATCCAATCCGCTTATGCGCCAGATTCTTGCGCCACAAGCGCAAATCATTTTTTGTGCGTAAAATGTCCATTTTAATATTCTCCATTTTTATGATTTTGTATTTTTTGTAAGATATGTTTTGTAAGCAGTGCTGGGCTTTCGTGCGTGTAAATAGGACGCCCGATGACTAAAAAATCGCTTTTTTGATTTAGCGCAAAGGATAGCGTGGAGGCGCGATTTTGGTCATCTTTTTGTGATGGCAAATCTAGCGCAAAATCCGCGCCAAAATCATCAAAATCACTTTTCACAGGGCGAATCGCAGGTGTGAGCGTCAAAAGATTGAATTTTTCTTTGACAAGCGCACTCTCAAAAGGCGAACACACAATGCCATCGATTTTGCATTCCGCCGCGATTCGCGCAAGATTCGCCACGCCTTTTTCAATGTCGCAGTTATAAATCTCGCTAAATCCACCATTATCAAAGCTAGTAAGCGCGGTTACAGCAAAAATAAGGGGCGTATTTTTCGTGCTATGCGTAAATTTTGCAATCTCACTCATTACGATTCGCCCAGCTGATGCGTGAATCGTAACTATATCCACGCCCAAATCCGCTATTTCACGGAGCGAATCCATCATCGTATTTGGAATATCATAGAGTTTCAAATCCAAAAAAATCCTAAAATTTAAACTTTGCATTTCTCTTACAAACGCCACGCCATCGCGGATAAAGCTACGAAGCCCGATTTTTAGGTAGAGATTTTGCAAATCGCTTTGCGTGAGAGTTTGCGCTAGATTCGCACAGAGTGCCATATTTTGCGCTTTTGTCGGCATATCAAGGGCGATGATTAGGCTAGGCATTTGCGTCCTTTATTTGTTGTCATTGCGAAACTTGCGAGTGCAAGGCGGGCAATCTAAATTTTGCAAAACTAAAACGCAATTTTAGCAAAATTTGAATTTAGAATGGGATAGATTCTGCGATTAAGACAACCACTCTTTGTGCGAAAATGCCAAATTCATTTTCCTTGTCAGCGATTTTGGATACGAGTATTTTTGGCGATGAGTGCGCTCCGCTATACACTCTCTTGGCGGTGTAGATTCTGCGAAATTCGTATCAGATTCTGCATTTCGCAGAATCTAAATCAGTTTTTTTATTCAACTTGCCTTTTTAGCCATTCTAATGCGTGTCCTTTTAGGTGTGGGGATAGGGCGGTGAAAACTTTGGCATTGTAGTCCTTTAACCACGCAGATTCTGCGCTATCTAGCATTTCAAAGTTGATTAAGTCCTTTTCAAACGGGCAAAGTGTGAGCGTCTCAAAGCGCAAAAACTCGCCAAACTCCGTGCTTTTATCACTCACAATCGCCACCAAATTTTCTAGTCGAATGCCCCATTTGCCCTCGCGATAAATGCCCGGCTCAATCGATGTAACCATCCCCACCTGCGCGATATTCTCCGCATTTGGCGGGGCAAAATGCGAAATTGCCACCGGCGCTTCGTGGACATTTAGAAAATATCCCACGCCGTGCCCCGTGCCGTGCATATATTCGATACCTTCACGCCACAAAGGCGCGCGTGCAAGGCAGTCAAGCAAAGGCAAAGCAATCTTTGGTGTGAAAACTGCGCGAGACAAAGCGATAAGCGATTTTAAAACAAGCGTATAATCGCGCTTTTGCGCTTCGCTCACACGCCCCACGCCCACCACACGGGTGATATCGCTCGTCCCATTTTGATACTGCGCCCCTGAATCAATCAGTAGCAATCCATCGCCAGAAATCTCGCTGTGATTGTCCTGCGTGGCGCGGTAGTGGGGCAGTGCGCCATTTGCATTAAACCCTGCAATCGTGGCAAATGAGTTGCCTACAAAAAGCGGATTTTTCGCGCGAAATGCGGTGATTTGCGTATCGATGTCTAATTCTGTGAGATTTATGGAGTCTATTTTGTCATTCTGAGCGAGTGAAGTGAGCGAAGAATCTCTGCTATTTTTGAGATTTTTCGGTCGCTTTGCTCCCTCAAAATGACAAGTGATTTTTGATTTTATCCACACTTCAAGCCACGCGAAAAACTCGCACAACGCCACGCCATCGCTTATCATCGCATTTTTTATGTGCGCTAATTCAGCTTCATTTTTCATCGCCTTTAAAGTCGTGCTTGGATTTGTGCGCTTGATAATCTTATTTTGCCCTGCTTTAAGCACTTTTGCGATATAAATGCTCGTTTTTCTCGCGTCTAGCAACACTTTTGCATTTTTGATTTTGCAAAGTGCGGATTTGGCGCGATTATATTCGCAAATCGTAAAACCTTGCTTTTTTAGATTCTGCGATAATTTGGGGGCGAGATTTTGCGCAAATAGCACCGCCTCCGCCTTTGATATTAGCAAAAAGCTCATAAACACGGGATTATACTCGATATCGCTCCCGCGCAAGTTCGTAATCCACGCAATATCATCAAGCGCACTTATGAAGTGGCAATCCGCGCCAAACTCCGCCATTTTCGCGCGAATCTGCGCTAATTTTTCGCTAGATTCTGCGCCGATGAATTCGCGCTCTTGCGGATAAATCGCATTGCAAGGCAAGGGCGGACGCTCCCAAATTTCGCTTACCAAATCACAAAATCTAATCTTTGCGCCTTTTAGCGCGGTTTTCAACTCTTTGTGTGCGGAGATTGAGAGCGTCTTTGCATTTATCCCCACGCAATCGCCTTTTTTCACAACGCCACGCAAAAATTCTGCATAATTTGGCGACTTATGCAAAGCAATGCCACTGCCTTCTAACTCGCGCTGTGCTTGGATAAAGTAGCGTCCATCGGTGCATAAGTGCGCCTTTTTTGGCAAGATAATGAGCGTCCCAGCCGACCCGCTAAATCCGCTCATAAACTCCCTATCTTTAAAGCAGGCAGGCAAATATTCGTTGTTATGAATGTCGTTGCTTGGGATTATAAATGCGTTTAGATTCTGCGAAGTCATCAATTTTCGCAAGGATTTTAGGCGAGATTCAATCATTTTGCAAGTCTCTTAACAAATATTTTGATACCAAACATAACCCCCGCCACGATAAATAGCACCCACGCACACTGCGCAAATAAATCGGGCAGTGCGTGAATATTATCGCTATGGACGCCCCCGCCGATAAGTCCAGCGATGACATTGCCAAGTGCCGAGCTGATAAACCAAAGTGCCATCACAGATGAGCGAATGACATTTGGCGCAAGCTTCGTCATAATCGATAGCCCCACAGGCGAGAGACACAGCTCACCCATCGTTAAAAACCACATACTTATCACAATCCACCACATTGAGACGCTTTGCCCGCTTGCAATCACCGCCTTTGACGCAAAAATCATTATGGCAAATCCCACCCCAGCGCAGATAATCCCAAGTGCAAATTTCGTGATAGAGCTTAGCTCACAGCCCCGCCTTGCCAAAAATACCCAAAGCATACTCATTAGCGGGGCAAATGCGATGATAAAAAGCGGATTTAGCGACTGCGACCACGCGGCAGGGACTTCGTAGCCAAAAATGACTCGATTTGTGAAATCGTGGGCGAAGAGATTAAATGAAGTCGGCTGCTGCTCAAATGCCGACCAAAAGAACGCCGATGCGAGATATAAAATCGCTAGTAAAATAAGATTTTTCTTCTCTGCCTTGTTTAAGTTACATAAAAAATAAAGGTAAAAAAAGTAAAGCCCTGACGCCACTGCGATGATTAAAATCATATTTTTTGATAGCGAAATGGGATTTATCTCCAAAATCCCACTTGCCACAAGCAAAAATGCCCCCGCAAAAATCACAATAAACCCAAAAATAAAAGGCAACGCGAATCTATGTCGAATCGGCGGTGCTTCGATACTATGCTCAAAGCCGACTTTTTTATCAAACTCGCTAAAATCTTTTAGCGTTTTAAAATAAAAAATCACTAGCGAAATCAGCATACCAATCCCGCCCACGCCAAATCCCAAGTGCCACCCAATCTCTTTTTGCGCTAGTCCGCAAAGTAGTGGCGCGACAAATGCGCCCAAATTTATCCCCATATAAAAAATCGTAAATCCGCTATCCCGCCGTGCGTCGCCATCTTTGTAAAGCATACCCACCATCACACTCGCGCAAGTCTTAAACAACCCAGAGCCGATGGCAATAAAGCAAAGTCCTAAAAAGAACGCAATTTGCGTGAAATACGACAGCGCGATAAATAAATGCCCAAGTGCCATAATCACCGCGCCAACGAGCACCGCCCGTTTTTGTCCAAAAAAGTTATCCGCAAGCCATCCGCCCGGTAGCGTGGCAAGATACACGCACCCGCCATAAATCCCGACAATCGCAGAAGCACTCTCACGCGCAATCCCAAGTCCGCCATCCATAATCGCCGCTGCCATAAAAAGCACAAGAAGCGGACGAATCCCATAAAATGAAAATCGCTCCCACACCTCCGTCATCGATAGCGAAAAAAGTGGCTTTGGATGCCCGATAAACGCAGAATCTAATGGGTTTTTTGAGTTTTTTGCCGAATCGTTTGTTGCGTTATTTTTTGCTGAATCGTTTTTTGTCGAATCGTTTTTTATTGAGTTGCCTTTTGCCATCGAAAAATCCTTATAATTTTACAAATTTTAAAAGCGATATTTTAGCGACAAAATACGCCACATTGCAAACAAAGCAATGAAAATTTACGATATTTTTGCAAAAATTACGCAAAGATTCTGCGAAATTTCGCAGAATCTAAAATATGATTTAAATCGCAGAATCTAGCACGATTTTGGCAGAGATTCTGCGAATTTTGGCTAAAATTGCAACTTTTAATTTTATAATAAAAAGGAAATATTTATGCAAAACAATCCCAAAATCGGAGTCGTGATACCCATCTACAATGTCGCGCCGTATTTGCGTGAGTGCTTGGATTCGGTAATCGCACAAACTTATGGCAATTTTGAAGTGTGTTTGATAAATGACGGCAGCACGGATATTTTGGAGGGCGAATCTAAAAGTGAATCTCTAAAAATTGCATTAGAATATGTCGCAAAAGATGAGCGATTCGTGCTGATTGACAAGGCAAATGGAGGATTAAGTAGCGCAAGAAATGCGGGGATTGATTATTTTGGTGGCAATTTTAACGAATCGTCATTGCGAGGCAGTGGCGAAGCCACAACGAAGCAATCCAAAAATAATCGTCATACTGAGCGTAGCGAAGTATCCAAACCACGCGAATCTAATAAAATAGCTGAATCAATGACAGAAAAAAGAATCGATAAATCAGATTCGCCTTTGCAACATTGCGATTCATATAGTTTAGATTCGCGTGATTTGGATGGTTGCTTCACTGCGTTCGCAAATCCTGTGGATTGCTTCGGCGATAAATCGCCTCGCAATGACGAATCTTGTTCCCCCTCCCTTGCAGAGGGGGCTAGGGGGTGGGTAATTTCCCCACAAATGACTTTTTACACCCACCCAAATCACACGAATCTAACCCCACCCAAAATCGACTACATTATATTTTTAGATTCCGATGATTTTTGGGAGGCGGATTTATTAGAAAAATGCGTAGATGATATGAAAAATGCGGATGTTATGATATTTGACATCGATACTATTTATGATGGTCTGCCCCCCCCCAACAGCAAAATCGCATAAAAACAGAAATCGAGCATTACAACTACGCCCACCCCACGCAACTAACCACGCCACAATGGTTACAGAAAATCAAATCACTGCGATTTGAGTGGTTTTGCTTTGGACCGGTGGGGATTGTAGATTTTCACTTCCTTAAACGCATAAAACTTAAATTTTATGAGGGCATCATCCACGAAGACCACCTTTTTGGCAAACTACTTTTAGCGCAGAGCAAAAGCATTATAATTTCTCCAAAGAAACTCTACAAACGCCGTGTGCGCATTGGTAGCACGATGACTTTTAAGAGCAATCCCAAACGCAAGCTTCCTGCATTTATCAATGATTTAAATGCGACTTTTAGTAATGTGGATTTGGCGTGGGAGTATTTTCGTGCGTATAGCTGGTGTGTGATGGCGCAGGAATTTATAAAATTTATCGAAACTTATGAAAATAAAGAAATTTGCCAAAATTTTAAAGAGCGATTTTTGAGGCATTTGCTTGGCGAATCTTGCAATATTATGAATTTCAAAAGTGACCCATATAAAATGCAAGGCGATTTTTTGGCGATGGCGGGGCGATTTGGTGGTAAATATTTGCCAAAAAGCAAAAGGCGATATGCCTATTACAACTCGCCTATTTTGTGGAGAAACTATGGTATTTACACAATGCTAAGTGCGATAAAATGGAGAATAAAAAAGATTTGGAAATCGTAGGGGGTTTTAGATTTTTGTAGATGGCGAGATCTGCGATTTTCGTGCGAAGCACAGAATCTAAACACAGATTCTGCGAAATTCTCACGATTCGCCCATCATTTTTTTGACTAATTTCTTTGCTTTGCTGTCCTGCGTGCTTGCCGATGAGTTGTAAAGCAAATTGATATATTTTTCGTATTCATCTTGCGAATTTAGCGCGTTTTCGCCATCTTTTGGCGATAATTTTATGTATTCGCCATCCGCCCCTAACTCGTGCGCTTGGCAGTTATCGGCGATTTGCGCTTTTAAAATTTCTAGCAATTTTTCAGCGATATTTTTATTTTTCACAGGCGTCATAATTTCCACTCGTTTTTCCAAATTTCGTGGCATCAAATCCGCACTAGCAAAGTAAATCTGCGGGTTTGCGTGTTTGAAATAATAGATTCGCGCGTGCTCCAAATACTTGCCGATGATTGACACCACGCGGATATTGTCGCTAACGCCTTGTAGTCGCGGGATTAGACAGCAGATTCCTCGCACTATCATATCGATTTTTACTCCCGCCTTACTTGCCGCATAGAGTGCCTCAATGACATCGACATCGACTACGGCGTTTGCTTTTAGGATAATGTAGCCATCCTTGCCCTTTTTTGCCTCATCTTTGATTAGCTCTAAAATTTTGGGCTTAATCTGCGTAGGTGCGACAAATAGCGAATCTAGGCGCGCTTGGTGCGAATATCCTGTGGATAGCGTGTGAAAGAGTTTGATAGCGTCATTTGTGATGCCAGAATCTGCGGTAAAAAAGCTAATATCAGTGTAGATTTTCGCGGTGGCTGGGTTGTAATTGCCCGTTGAGAGATGGACATATTTTTTAAATTCGCCACCGATTTTTTTCACTACAAGCGCGATTTTGGCGTGAACTTTTAAGCCCGGGATTCCATAAATCACATGCGCCCCTGCGGTTTCTAACGCCTTTGCCCAATAGAGATTGTTTTCTTCATCAAAGCGCGCTTTTAGCTCCACTAGGACGCTAACTTGTTTATTGTTTTCCGCTGCTTGTGCGAGTGCTTTGACAATGGGCGAATTTTTCCCCACGCGGTAGAGCGTCATACGAATGCTATACACATCTGGGTCGTTTGCCGCGCTTTGTATGAAATTTACCACAGGGTCGAAGCTTTGATATGGGTGATACATCGCAATGTCGCCTGAATCGATACTTTTAAAAATGTCGATTGTGTTATTTAGTGGTGGGAGCGTTTTTGCGTTGAAATTTGGCAATCTTAAATGCGCGAATCGATTCGCCCCTACAATCTGCCACAACGCGCTTAGATTTAAAGGTATTTTATAGCTATAAATGTCATCTTTATCGATTTTGATATGCTCAGAGATAAAATTCACCAAACTATTATCCTCTGTTTCGCCTATTTCTAAGCGGACAATTTCGCCTTTTCTGCGCGATTTTAGCCCCTCTGTCATAATCTCCAAAAAGTCATCGGCTTCCTCTTCCTCAATCTCCATATCCGCATTTCGCGTAACTCTAAATGAAGTGTAGCTCAAAACTTCGCAACCTTCAAAAATATCGCCGATAAATTCGCCCACAACCATTTCAATCGGCACATAAATGCCCTCAGTTACTTCGATGAATCGCGGGAGCATTCGTGAGATTCGCACCATTCCAAATTTGGTTTTGTTTTTGTTTGTGGTGTCTTTTAGCTTAATTGCCATTCCAAATGATAGATTGTTGAAATGCGGAAATGGGTGCGTTGAATCCACGATGATTGGGACGATTATAGGATACAAATCGCTAAAAAAGAACTCTTTTAGGTGCTTTTTTTGGCTCTCATTTAGTTGTGAAAATGATTTGATAAACAAATGCTCTTTTTCAGCCTCTTTGCGAATCTCTTCAAACAACGCCTCTAATCGCTCTTGCTCTTTGTGGATATAGCTACGAATCGCAATTAGTTGCTCACGCGGCGTGAGTTTATCCGCACCACAATCTGTAATCCCCGCTAAATAAAGCCGTTTTAGCCCCGCCACGCGCACCATATAAAATTCATCTAAATTCGTGCCATAAATGGCGATAAATTTTAGTCGCTCAAAAAGCGGGATTTTTTTGTTGCTTGCTTCATTTAGCACACGGGTATTGAATCGCAACCACGACAACTCACGGTTAAAAAATAATTTTTTCATACTTTTTTCCTCCAAAATTTAAAGTTGCAAATTATACTATTTTTTATCAAGCATTTTGCATAGCATATCAATAACGCTAATAATCTCGCGGCGTGGGGACTTACCATTTAGCTTTTTATGATAAATGTGATAAAAAATCATCGTTTCAATAATATAATCCACCAAAATGCTAATGTCCTTTGTGATTTTGATATTATAGTAGCGAATCTGCTGATGAATGAGCGTTTTGCGGGATTTGATGATTTCATTATGAATATTCTTAAACGCCTTCAACTTGCCAATATCGCTACTCTCAAAGAAAAAGTAAATGGTAAAATTCTCAACCGCCTTTAACTCTTTCTCCAATTTCTCATTTTCATACAGCTCAAACATAAAGTGCAATCGCTCTTTTAGCGTGGGGAGCGTTGCAATGTGCTTGCTTATCTCCGCCTCTTTTTTGCGAATCTCAGGTATCATCACCTCATAAAGCAACTCATCTTTATCTTTGAAATGATAATAAAACACACCCTTTGAAATGCCTATATATCGCAGAATCGCGCATAAACTAATGCTTTTCAAAACGCCAAGCGATTTTAGATATTTGCGCGTTTTCTCGATAATCTGCTCTTTTGTGACTTTTGCCATTTTTGCCCCCATAATCAAATCATAGATTTTAGCAGATTCTGCGAAAAAATGGATTAAAAAGTTGTGATTTTAGGTGGATTTGGTGTGAATTTTGCGTGAATTTGGTGGCAGATTCTGCGATTTTTGCGCGAGATTCTGCGTTTAGATTCTGCGAATTTTGCGCGAAACGCAGAATCTAATCAAACAATACAAAATTCGCAGAATTTGCGATTTGTTTGCGGAGGGCAAATCCAAAATTCTCCCCCTCCCTTGCGGAGGGGGATTAAGGGGGTGGGTAAAATAATCCGTCATTGCGAGGCACGAAGTGCCGAAGCAATCCACACCTTTTTTTGTCATTGCGAGTCCTTGCGATAGCAAGGCGAAGCAATTCGTAGAATTGGATAAAGAAACTTCGGCTTTGCCTTGTTTTGCGAGCGAAGTGAAGCAACCATCCAAATCACGCGAATCTAAAAGGCAAAACGAATCAATGACTTAAAATTGAATCAATAAATTGCATTTAGATTCGCCCAAAGTAAGAGATTTGCAAGTGATTCACAAGTCGCATTAGTGGATTGCTTCGTTGTTTTCGCTTCGCTCAAACTGCCTCGCAATGACGAAAAATACGCGAGATTCTGCGTTCAGATTCTGCGAATTTTGCGTAAGATTCTGCGTTTTTTATGTGAATCGCAGAATCTAATCAAACAATACAAAAAACGCAGAATCTAATATGATTTTCGCAGAATCTATCCCACCACCTTTTCGCATCGCTCACAGATTCCGCCCTCAATCTCTGCCAAATATCGCCAACAGCGTTCGCATTTATGTGCGGTGGCTTTGGCGATTTTCACACACACGCCATCGATTTCAATGCTAAAAAGCGGATTTTCTACGCATTTTTTCGCGCCACTTACGATTAAGAGATTTGCCAAAATTTCGCTATCAATCTGCGCACTAGATTCTACGCTGATTTCTAACTCTAACGCGGATTTGATGACTTTGTCTTTTTTAAGTTTATCGATTTCTATGCCAAAGGATTCGCGGATTTTTAGCAAAAGCGCGAAGTCCGCACTCAAAGCATACGATTCAAAGGCATCATCATATTTGCAATCAAACACACTTTGCAAATCGCCTTTTAATGCGGGATTTGCGCACTCAATCGCTTCATTTATCGTGTAAGTCAGCACGGGCGCAAAAAACGCAAATAATTTTTGCGCGATGATACAAAGCGCACTTTGAATCCCCACACGCGCCTTTGATTCGCGCCCATCGCAGTATAAAATGTCCTTTGTCAAATCAAAATAAATCCCGCTTAATTCATTTGCCACAAAGCTCATAACCACGCTAAAAGCCTTTGAAAACTCATACTCGCTAAAAAGCGCGTTTGCACAAGTTAGCGTCTTTTGCGCTTCATTTAAAATCCACTTGTCAATTTCGCCAAGCGCGTTTAAATCGATTTGCGCCAAATCATTTGTATTTGCAAGGATAAAGCGCAGTGAATTGCGAATCTTGCGATACTGCTCGGCGATTTGCTTCAAAATATTTTTAGAGATTTTCAAATCGCCTTGATAATCGCTCAACGCCACCCACAAGCGCAAAATCTCGCTACCATATTCTTTTAGCACCGATTCAGGGGCGACTACATTGCCCTTTGATTTGCTCATCTTTTCGCCATTGTCATCAACGGTGAATCCGTGCGTCAAAATGCTCTTAAATGGGGCTTTGTGATTGATGGCGCACGATATTAGCAAAGAGCTTTGAAACCACCCTCTATGCTGGTCGCTCCCCTCCAAATACATATCCGCTGGGTAGCCTCCCGCATTGTATTTTGGCGGTGGCGGATTTGTGCTCTCAGTCTCATTTGCCCCGCTCAAAACCGCGCTCCAAGTGCTTCCGCTATCAAACCACACATCTAAAATATTGTCGCATTTTTCTAGCTCATCTGCCCTATCACGCAAAAGTGGCGGGAGCAAATCCACGACTTTTTTGCTCCACCAAATATCGCAACCCTCCCGTTCAAAAGATTCGGCTAAAAATGTAAGGATTCGCGAATCTAGCACGATTTCGCCACTTTTTTTATCCCTAAAAAATGCTAGTGGCACACCCCAATCTCTCTGCCTAGAAATGCACCAATCGGGGCGATTTTCAATCATCGACTTTAAGCGATTGTAGCCAGACTTTGGATAAAAGGCGATTTTTTCGATTTCATCTAATGCGATTTGGCGCAGAGTTTTGCCCGAAAAAAACGGCTTATCCATCAAAATAAACCACTGCTTTGTTGCGCGGTAAATCACAGGCTCGTGCGAACGCCAACAATGCGGATATGAATGCGTGATTTTTGTGTGTTTTAGCAGGTTTTCGCCAAGCAATTCTAAAATTTTTGGTTGCGCTTTAAAAATGTGCATCCCCACAAAATCATTTGCAACTTCTGCCCTTAAAAGCCCAAGATTCGCCAAAGATTCATCAAAGCAACCCCTATCATCGACAGGCATTAGCACTTCTTCAATGCCAAATTTGCGACATACAAAATAGTCATCTTCGCCGTGTCCGGGCGCAGAATGCACTAGTCCGCTACCATTATCCATAAGCACGTGTTCGCCAAAGATGATTTTGGATGTCCGCCCATTTAGCGGATTTATCGCGCTTGTATCGCTTAAAAAATCCGCTTCAAATTCTCTCACAATTTTGCCCTTTGTAATGCCCTCGCTCACCATATTTTCTACCAATTTTTTAGCAAAAATGTAGCCCTCACTTGTGAGCGCGTAAGTCTCATTTGGATTTAGCGCGATTGCTTGATTTGCAGGGAGCGTCCAAGGCGTAGTTGTCCAAATCACAGCCTTTGCATTTGGCGCACCCAACTTATCTTTCGCGCTATCACTCATCTCAAACGCCACGAAAATTGAATCAGAGACTTTGTCCTTATACTCGACTTCTGCGTCCGCTAACGCCGTTTTACACGCCCAACTCCAATAAATAGGCTTACTTCGCTCACTCAAAAGCCCCTGCCTTGCAATCGCACAAAGACAGCGATAAATGTCCGCCTCAAAGGCAAAATCCATCGTTTTATATGGATTTTTAAAGTCCCCCAAAACGCCAAAATTTTGAAATTCATCGCTTTGAAGGCTCACAAATTTTTTGGCGTGTTCCCTGCAAAGGGCGCGAATCTCTTTTTTTGGCAACGAATCTTTTTTGTCCTTGCCAAGTGCCACTTCGACTTGCTGCTCAATCGGCAATCCGTGGCAATCCCAGCCCGGCGTGTAAAAAACGCGTTCTCCTTGAAAATAATGATATTTCACCACAATGTCTTTTAAAATCTTATTTAGCGCGTGTCCTATGTGTAAATGCCCATTTGCATATGGCGGTCCATCGTGGAGCGTGAAAGATTTTGGCGAATTTGTGGTAGATTCTGCGTTTTTTGCGGGAGATTCTGCGTTTTTGGTGGCAGATTCTGCGTTTTCGCGCTTTTGTGCCATAAATGCAAACGAATCATTTTCGCGCCATTTTGCATAGATTTTTGGCTCATTTGTGGGGAGATTGCCTCTCATTGCAAAGGGTGATTCGGCTAAATTTAGCGTGTCTTTGTAGTTTTTTTGCTCGGTTTTTTCCATAAAATGCCTTTAAAATTTGGGATTAAAAAAGATTGAAATTTTAGCGAAAAATTTTTAATATGCTATAATTGCCCCCAAAATGGCGTTAATATTTCGTAAAAAAGGGCAAAAATGACAATTTTACTTCATAGAGCGATAAAAATCGGTGATAATGTCGTGGCGATTCGCGCAATTTACGCAATTAAGGCACTTTTCCCAAGCGCGAATCTAATCGTAGCGACAAACAATATCGGTGCGAATCTCTACGCAAACCTCCCATTTATCGACACTCTGCTAAATGTGGAGGCAAATCCAAACGCGATTTATGATATCCCAAATATCGATTTTTTTATCATCACACACCGAAACACCGCAAATATCGCCATCGCCAAAGCCACAAACGCAAAGAAAATCATCATTCGCGCACATTTATTGACTTTGCTATCCCCGCGCTTTATAAACGACTATAATTTTTCTACCAAAATGCGCCCCGAAAGTGATAATCTACTGCGCCTTGTGCGACTAATCGACAAACGCGCATTTGATAGCAAAATCAAAAGCGTGGATTTTAGTGGGGCAAAGTTGCGATTCACGCGACAAAATAGCGATTTTGTGGAGAAATTTTTAGCGCAAGTGTGGCAAAATCAAATGCGCCAAAATGCAAATGGGGGGGGGCAAAATAAGAATGTTGCAAATGTTAGTGAGCGTGATTTACGCGAATCTTGCGAATCGTGCAAACCAAACGAATCTTATAAATCGCACGAATCTAGCAAATCTCACAAATCCCGCAAACTCATCGGCGTAAATTTCTTTGGCTCGGGCGGTGTGGGATATTTTTCACTTGAATCGTGGCGTGAGATTGTCGAATCGTTGGCAGGTGAATTTAGCGATTTTGATTTTGTAGTGCTTTGTCCGCCAAATGCGCATTTAGAGCCATTTATTGCGCCAAATGTGGCGATTTTTAAAAATAACGCAGATTTGCTAAATATCATAGCGATGACGGCGCATTGCAACGCGTTAATTAGCGTGGATACGGGCAATGTGCATATTGCCGATAATCTGCAAGTGCCTACGCTTGGCATTTACACGCGCAAAATGTTAAAGCGGTGGCGTGGCGGGACTTATGGTGGGCGATTTTTGCCGTTTGTAATGCCATTTCACAGCGATGAAAATGACGCAATTTACAAGCAAAAACTTTTGATATTTTTAAAGGGGCATTTAGATTTGTAAGGTTTTGAATTTGGGGGCAAAAAATGGAGTAAAAAAGTCGGCAAAACAAAGATTCGCCACGATTTTTGGCTTCGCAAGCGAATCTTAAAGGCATTTAGCTTAATTGCGCTTTTAGCATCCAAATCTCTTTTTCTAACTTCGCAACAACGCCATTTGCGTAATCCGCACTTGGCGTATCGCCCGCCTTTTCGCCCGCCTCTGCGAGGTTTTTAAACGCCTCCAAAAAGTATTCAAAGTCCGCCAAAATGATTTTTAGCACTTCCTCGCCACGAAAATCGCTTTTGCTCTCCTCTTTGATTTTCGCAGTTTTCAGCGCAGAATCTAGCGTCACAAGCGGTTTTCCGCCAATTTGCAAAATCCGCTCCGCCACCGCATCAAAAATCTCCGCAAATTCATCATAAATCCGCTCCGTGCTCTCGTGTATGGGCTTAAAAAGCGTCCCCTTCACATTCCAATGCAGGTTGTGCAACTTCATAAAAAACACAATGCTATCGCTCTGAATTTGCCTTAAAATCTCTATCATTTTTCATCCTTTAAGTTAAAATTTAGCTACCAAATAATAATTTTTATTATTTAGGTGCAGAAAAATGGTAGCATAAAAATTTAAATTTTGATTTTCAATCATCAAAAATAGCAAATTTTCGCAGAATCTACGCAAAAATCTTGCATTTTGGTAACATTGTGTTTGCAATAAAGTTACATTGTATTTTTTAAAAGCAAGGTGCTATGAAGCCTATTGTTAAACAATATCAAGGCAAAAAACGCAAAGCAAACCTAAATATATCTTTGGCGAAGTTATCGCAAATACGGCGCAATCTCTCACAAATCCACCCCAAAATCTTACGCCTTTGATAGCAACTTTAACCCCACTACGCCTATGAGTATGAGTGCAAGGCAGAGGATTTTTAGCGCGCTTGGTGCGCTAATGCAGAGCTTTGGGGAGGGCGGATTTGTGTGGTTCTATATCGCAAACTTGGTGTTTCTCATCGCCTTTGCGGTAAATAAAGCGCGATAGGGTTTAAGATTTAAGTATAAAATTTAAAATTTCAATCACATCGTGCTTATGATTTTGGCTTAAAATGCCAAAAATTTGAAGCATTTTTAGAAAAATGTGGATATTGTTTTGATTGATTTCCAAAAAGCCCATTTCTTTGCTATTTATGCATCTACCTAAAAAATCGCTGTTGCCATTTGCGTTTTTTAGCAAATATACAGGAAAGCAAAAATATAGCATTGCCTGAATCCCTACTGCCCTTTGTTTTTCGCGCACGACAATTTCGCTTAAAAATTCATCATTTTCAAATTTATGCACAAGCAATGGATAAGAAATTTGCGATTCCAAAAAATCCATATTTGCAATCTTTCGTGGCACAAAATTAGAACGCATTATTTTCATCACATTTTCGATGAGTTCGCTATTTTGCTCCACATTGTCTTTTAGCGCAAGTAAATCGCTTTTTTTAATTACACCATTTTGGTAAAATTTTTGCACAATTTGGCTTAATTCAAAAAGATTTTTAGGCTTACCATTTGCGCCCATAAAGTGAAAATCATCTTTTGCCACCACTTCATCATAGCCAATTTGCCACTCTATGTAGTGTTTAATGGTTATGCGTGTTTTTGTCGGTGCTATGGGCAAACCATAGTCGCTAAATGTGTTGCGCTCTTTGATGCGTACTTTCCCAGCTACTGCCGTTAATGGCAATGCGTAATTTACGCTAAAATCTCTCATTTATCCACCTTAAATTTCTCAAATAATCTCTCAAAATATGCTTGAATCTTAGATTCATCAAATGGCTTTTGATAAAACCACGCCAAAAATTCATTTTCGATTTTCAAAAACGCTTCATTGTAGATAAAAATATCCAAATTTCCCAAAAAATAGGGCAGATTCGCGCAATATTTTTTGAAAAAATGGATATAAATGTAATATTTGAGATTTTCGCTAAAAACCTTTATCGCGTTTGCGCTTTGGCTTGGCAAAAAAGTTTTGTTGCGTTTAAGTGCGTTAATATCACGCAGCGTGTAAAAAAACGCCACCGCATTGCGTTTATCGCGTGGATTTGGATATTTGCTGACATAATTTGTGATAAAATCAAAATCTTTTAGGCAAAAATGCTGATTTTCTATCGTTTGAAAATGATAATTTTGGATAAAACTAAAATCCATTCCCGCCGAATCTTGCCTATACAGCGCGATGATGATAGGGAAAAATCCGCTTGAATGTGGCGTAAAAAATTGCGATGAAACAATCACACTATCAAGTAACAAATAATGCGCTCTAAATTCGCGCAGTGCGTCAAAATTCGCCTTTTTGATAAGATATGAAAGCGGGTGTAAAACGCACACAAATTTAGGGCGCAAAAGCGCGTAAGAGCGCAAAAACGAAATGCCTAAATCCCTGTGTTTTAGCGCACTATCGCACTCAAAAATAGGCTTTTTGATTCGCGCTTGAAGTTGCGAAGTTTTGTCGTTATAGGGTGGATTGCCGATGATTATGAGATTTTCAGTTTCGCTAATGCCAAATTTTGCCCTGCAAACGCCTTCAAGCGAATTTGTGTGAATTGTGGTGGAGTTTTGCACTTTTTGCAAGGCGATTTTGTCAATATCTGCGCCGATATATCGTAAATTTTGCGTGAAAAAGTCTCCATATCCGCAAGAAGTATCCAAAAAAGTGTATTGATTTAAATGTGAAATATGCTTTTGCATTAGCGCGTAAGCCTTTGCCACAAGCACCTTTGGTGTATAAAAACTGCCAAGATTTATAGTGTCGTATTTGTCTAAATGTGTGTTTGTAGCGTATGTAAGGGCTAAACTCATCGCAACGCCTCTGCGATTAGTTCAATGGGGTGTTTGAATCTTGTGGGGACACTCTCCGCGTCCATTGCGTTATTTAGTTGCATTCGACACGCGCTACATTCCGCGCTTACGATTTGTGCGCCAGAATCCGCGATATTTCGCGCCTTTGCAATCCCTGCGTCCCTTGCAAAGCGATATTTTTGACTTTGCATTGTAACCCCGCCAAAGCCACAGCACCTATCGCACTCGCTCATCTCGCGTATGTCGTAGTTTGCGCCAAGCAAATCGCGTGGTTCTTTATAGACGCCTAGCACCTTTTTAGCGTGGCAAGGGTCGTGGTATGTGATAGATTCGCGCTTTTTGGGCGAATTTACAAGCAATTCGCGCAGATTCGTATGCCGATAGAGATAATCACTCGCCATAAAAATCTTTGGCAAAAGTCGATTTAGTCGCGCAATCCACGCATTTTTATCGCTTAAATCGCTCATAATAAGCGCGTGTCGCCAATCCACCATAATCATCGCAGCGCAAGTCGCCTCAGGGATTATCATCGCATCAATTTCGCTCCAAAAGCCCTCAAATAGCGCGATATTTTTTTTCACCAAATGCACGACACTTTTAATATCGCCCGTAAAATAGGCAGGTGCGGCGCAACACTCTTGCTTTGGAATCACCGCTTGGATATTTAGTCGCTCCAAAATGCGGATTAGCGAATCGCCCACTTCGGTGTAGTTGTAATTGCTTAGGCAACCGATAAAAATGGCGACTTTTTTGGGATTCGTGCTTGAATCTATACCCAATTCGGCACGATTCGGCACAAATTTATAATTTTTATATTTATTTAAAAAACTCTTTTTTGCAAAGGGAAAAATCGTTCGCGCCCCAAATTTCGACAAAGGAAAGCGGGAGCGCAATCTATCGCCATTGCTTTTAAAAGCACAGGGCGCGACAAAATGCGTGAATGCAAACACAAAGTCCATTATTTTTCGGTGGCGGAGCAGAAAAAAATACGCTCTTTTATACCACGAAATGCCGTATTTTTGGGCGATTTTAATGCGCGATTTGATAATCATCGTGGCGGTATCGATTTTTGCGGGGCATTGAGTGGTGCAAGTGGTGCATAAAAAGCAGGTTTCAAAGATATTTTTTAGGTTTTTGTCTAGCTTTAAATCGCCTTTAGCGCAAAGTGCGAGTAAATCCACAAATCCGCGTGGCGAGGTGGTTTCGTCTCTATGGATTTGATAAATCGTGCAAGACGGGACGCATTTGGCGCATTTCACGCAGGATTTTGACATATCAATTATATTCATTTTGCCCCCTTTTGTTGAGATTTAGCGCGAATCTGCGACTTTTTAAGGTGCGAATCTTTAAAAACGCAAATCTTAAAATTTCACACGGTTTTAGAAAACCGCTTTTCACCGCTATTTTGCGCTAAATATTTATCAAAACTCATCACAATATTTCGCACAAGCATTTTGCCCTCGCTGCTTATTTTTATCTCATTTTCCCGAACGCTAACAAGCCCCAAATCCACATATTCGCGCATTTTCGCCAAACTATCGCTAAAATATTGCGCGAAATTTATGTTGAATTTTTGCTCGATTCGGCGCGTATCAAGGCGCAGATTATTCATTAGGCGCATAATGACATTTTTGCGTATAATGTCATCTTGCGTTAATGCAATACCGCGCTCAACGGGCAGTTTGCCCGAATCTAACGCGTTTTTATATCGCTCCAAATCTTTAAAATTCTGCACATAATAATCGTGCCCTTCGCCAATGCTTGTTACGCCAAATCCAATAATTTGAGTGTGTTTTTTTGCCGTGTAGCCTTGAAAATTGCGCTTTAAGTTGCCATTTTGCGCGGCAATGTAAAGCTCATCGCTTTTTAGCGCGAAGTGGTCCATTCCAATCATTTCATAGCCATTTTGCGCCAAAAAGTCGATTGTAAAATTTAAAATGGCAAGTTTTTCTTGCGGTGTGGGCAAAATCGTCTCATCAATTTTTCGCATTGTTTTTTTTATCCACGGGACATGGGCATAGTTAAAAATCGCAAGGCGCGTGGGTTTTAGGCTAACCACTTGGCGCAAAGTCTCTTTAAATGTATCTAATTTTTGCAAAGGCAGTCCATAAATCAAATCAAAATTGATATTTTCTACGCCAAATTTTCGCGCCAAATCTATCGCGGATTTGACAATATCAAATGGCTGATAGCGGTGAATCTTGCCCTGCACCGCGCTATCAAAGTCCTGAATCCCAAAGCTAAGGCGATTAAATCCATAATCTTTTAGCACCGACATTTGGGATTCATCAAAAAAGCGCGGGTCGATTTCGCAACTAATTTCAGCATTTTTATCAAAATTGCCAAACACATTTCTTATATTTTTGATGATTTTTTCTAAACTTTTTGCATTATAAAATGTCGGCGTCCCACCCCCAAAATGAAACTGCAATACGGGACGATTCGTATCCAAATATTTGCGAATCAAATCTAGCTCTTTTTGCAAATAACTTATATATTCTTGCTTTTTGTCCTCTTTTGAAGTGTAAATCACATTGCACCCGCAAAAATAGCACGCACTCTTGCAAAAAGGCAAATGCGTGTAGATTGAGAGTGGCAAATGCGAAAATCGCGCTAAACTTGCTTTATAGGCGTTTTCATCAAAAGATTCGCTAAATTCTAATGCGGTGGGATAGCTTGTGTAGCGCGGTCCGGGTTTGCTAAATTTGGCAAATTTTTCAAAATCAATCATCAAAATCCCTTACATTCTTAAAATATTCGTTCATATCGATAAAAAGATTTGGATATTTTGCTTTGATTTCTCGCACCGTGCGGCGAATCTCGGTTGCGTTTGGGTGCGGATTTAGCATAGATTTTGCCACGATGAAAACATCATCAAAGTCCTTTGGCATTTCTTTTGCAATCTCTTTTTCAATCAAATTTTGCGTGATTGTGGCGTCCATCTTTTCGCAAGTATCAAGTAGATTTTTATACTCTGATTCTTCGATTATCACATAGTCTTTATTTTCAAAATTTATATGTGAAATGCCCTTTTTTAGGGCGGATTCGGCGGTTTTTGTTAGATTCATTTGTTTGCCCCCATTTCTAAATATGACATTATGCCTTTTTGCGCGTGGAGGCGATTTTCTGCCTCTTCAAAGACTTTGCTTTCATTTGACTCCATAACCTCATCGCTCACTTCATAGCCACGATAGGCAGGTAGGCAGTGCAAAAAGATTGCATTATCGCCTAATTTCATAATCTCACTATCCACGCAAAATCCTTGAAAATCCCGCACTCGCGTCTCTTTTTGCGCCTCTTGCCCCATAGAAGTCCAAGTGTCCGTAGTGATGACATTTGCGCCAGAAACGGCGATTTTGGGATTGTTTGTAAAAGTGATATTCGCAGAATCTACCTTATATTTTGGCTCATAGCCCTTTGGCGTGGCAACTCTAAGCTCAAATCCTAGCTTTTGCGCCATACAAATCCACGAATTTGCCATATTATTGCCATCGCCGATATACGCGACAATAGGCGTTCTTTGCGTTTTAGATTTTGCATAAGGGGCGATTAGCTCCGTGCCTATGCCATTTTCAATCATCGTAAGATAGTCCGCAATTAACTGCGTGGGGTGAAAATCATCGCTTAGCCCATTTATCACAGGCACGCGCGAAAATTTCGCAAATTCTTCGATTTTGCTTTGCTCGAATGTGCGAATCATCACCATATCAACCATTGAGCTAATCACTCGTGCGCTGTCTTTTACGCCTTCTCCGCGCCCAAGCTGAATGTCCTTGTTGCTTAAAAAAATCGCGCTCCCGCCCAGCTGATACGCGCCCACTTCAAAGCTAATGCGGGTGCGCGTGGAGCTTTTTTCAAAAATCATCGCCAAAATTTTATTTTCAAAATGCGGTTTAATCCGCACTCCACGCAAAAAATCGCTTTTGATATCAATGCACCTTTGCAAAATCGCCACAATCTCATCTTTTGAGAAGTCCCGCAAACTCAAAAAATGCTTCATTTTCTCCCCCTTAAACGCGAAACGCACGAATAAACGCACGATTTTAAGCAAATTAAAAATGCGGATTTTAGCGAAACTAAATAAAATTAAAGTTTAAAATGAGTGAATTTGCGCTAGATTCTGCGATTTTTACGCAATTCGCAAAATCTCACAAATTCGCAGAATCTCACACATTCGCAGAATCTAAACAAAAATTCGCAGAATCTCCCGCATTATTTTTTATAATCCTCAATCGAAACAATTACGCCGTTTGTGAAGTTTTTAAAATAGATTCGCCCACCGCTTCGCTCGTAATAAATTTTATTGCCGCCATAAGTGAATTCTTGGATTATCGCGCCATTTTCGGTAAGTCTTTTGCCCTGCCCATCGAAAATATCGCGCTGTAAAAATATATCTTCAAAAAGTTCGCCATAGCTCACATCGCCAAAAAAACTCCGTGCCGCAACCCACTTTGGCGCGCAATCATCGACTTTCACAAAGTCTGTGTAGCAAATCTCGCCTTTTGTCACCACAAAACTACCTAAAAATTTGCCTAATTTAAAGACATTTAGCTTGATTCGATTGGTGTTTTCATCAACATTTAGCGTCCCAAAGTCATAAAATCTAATATTTTTGCTTTTGATTAGGACTAATTTTAGCTCGCCTTCGTCAATTTTTTGCGCTTGGGGGGCTGGTTTGGGTGTGGCACACGCGCTAAAAATTAGCGCAAGCGCGAAAAGTGGCAAGAGAAATCGGCGCATTTAGTTTGTCGCTAGGACTTTGCTCCACGCCCTGCCATCGAGTTTGAGTTCCATTGTGACTTGGCAAAGTCCATCTTTATAAATCGTCTCAACGATGTCGGCATTTTTGATAAGTGCCTCCACACGCGCTTTTACGACTGAATTGCTAAGCACCATATCTTTTAGCGTATCTTGTGCGTTGATTTTGATACCATACATTTTCTCGCCAATCTGCCTATATGCGTCAATTATCGCCGCTCGTTTCGCAAGGGCGAGTGCCTGTGAAGGCGAAATCGTGCTCTCTGGCGCGACACCCATACCCACCGCGCTTAGCTCGATAATGCTTTCAGTGGCGATAACGGGCGAATTTGGGATAATGTTTGGCTCTTTTGGCTTGGGCGTAACCTCAACTTGCTTTTCTTGCTCGTCATAAGGGATAATTTCTGGCACGATTTCAGGCGTTACAGAATTTGGCGCAATGTATCCGGGCACGAAATCATTGCTATAATCGCCTGAATATTGTGGCGGATAGGGTGTTTCGTAATTATTTGGATACGCATTTTGCGGAAAATGTGGCATTTGTGGCGTTTGCTGTGGCGTAGTTTGCGCTACTTGGGGGATATTTGAGGGGATATTCGCCTCGCCGACATTTAGTCTATCGATATTTAGCACACGAGAAGTGCTATCATCATTTAGCAAATTTGGCGAATATGGCTGATTTAGCGGCGGATAGACGGGTGCTTGGATAGGCGAATAATTTGCCGAAGGCGGTATCATCCCATCATCCTCGCCCACACTCGCACATCCCGCAATCAACGCAAAACTACCGATTATCGATAATATTTTCCAATTCATTTCATACACCTTTTTGTGAAATTTTGCAGAATCTAAGCAATAAGCATTCCAAAGCACATTAAAACTTTTTTAAGGAAAGTTCTACTAATATTCCACCGCCTCTTTTTAGACCTATGCAATGTGGATTTTAGGCAATGCTTCAGGGTGGGAACACAGCAGAGCACTTGAAGTTTATATGTGCCATAGCAATCTGAAAGGGGGTAAAATTCTAATAAATTCTGCGTTTTTTACAAGGCAATTTGTGCCTTTGGTAATCATTTGCGCTGTTTTGGCACAAAATCTCGCTCATTTCGCGCCATTGCTATTTTATACATTTTTTATCCTTTTTAAAATTTAATTTGTTTTTACAGATTCTGCGATTCGTGCGAAATTCGCATTAGATTCTGCGAATCGCAGAATCTAATGTGCTTTTTCCGTCATTGCGAGGCAGTTTGAGCGAAGCAAAAATCTCAAATCCCCCCTCCCTTGCGGAGGGGGTTAGGGGATGGGCAGATTCTGCGGAATTTAGAGATTCTGCGATTTTTCACGCTAGATTCTGCAAAATTTGGTGTAATTCGCAAAATCTACATTACTCTCCGTCATTGCGAGATTCTGCGAAGCAGAATCGTGGCAATCCATTAGGGAGAATCTGCATTTTAGATGAATTGCTTACTTGCAACGAATCTGCATTGATTTGCTTTTGGGTTATTGATTCGTTATTTTTATTAGATTCTGCAATTTTTACGCAATTCGCAGAATCTGCCAAATTTTCGTCATTTTGATTTTTAGATTCACTTGAATCTTTTCGCAAAAAGGGCTGCACCCCCCTTCCCGCTCCCCCTACGCGCCAAAAAGCAGCCGCTTTTTCGCTTTTAGGGGGAGTGCCTCGCTTATCCGCTTCTAGCAAAAAATCGGCACTCGCACTACTGCTCGCTTGCTCCCGATTTTTTGCACCACAAAGCGGGCGAGTTTTGGGTGCTTCGCACGGATTTGATTTTGTTTTAAATTGCCACGATTTGACTTCGTCAAATCTCGCAATGACGAAATGGGGTAGATTCTGCAATTAGCATAAAAAACGCAGAATCTAAAAATAGATTTTTCGCTACGCTCAAAATGACAAAAAATTGTGGATTGCCACGAAGTCGCCCAAAGTGCGACTTCTTGCAATGACGGGATTTTCTACCCACCCCCTTAATCCCCCTCCGCAAGGGAGGGGGAAATTTGAGATTCTTCGCTCGTTGCACTCGCTCAGAATTACAAAAATAGCAAAATAATTTGCGTTAGCAAATTACAATCCGTAGGATTTGCGAACGAAGTGAAGCAACCATCGAAGTATTTGCAGTGTTGCTTTGCGCCGTTTTTACGCGAAACAAGCGAAATAGAACTTGGGGGTTCATTGAGCGCAGTTTTGCGTGAAAACGGCGCAAATGAATACCCAAAGACAAATTGCCCCACAAAACCCTATTTTATGATATTTATCGCTTCTATTCTATCTAGCAAACTCCGCTTTTTCCCTCCGCCCTCATCGCTAAAATTTGGACTATTTATGTCTATTTGCGGGGTTAAAGTGGTGATTGAGACGCCACCTAAAATCTCGCTTCCCGCCTCGCCACTAATGCCCCACACTTGGTGGGCGACAATGGGAGTGCCATCCACCGCGCCAACATACAGCATTATGTGCCCTTTTAACCAAATAATCGTTCGAAATGGTTTGGCAAACTTCGCAATAAATGCGAGTTTCGCGTCATTATCCTTTGGTAAGTCCAAATATTGACTGCCTTGCGTGATTTGCCCGTGCAAAACTTGTGCTTTTGAGTTTCGTGGCAACCAAATGCCGACATTTGCAAACACATCACGGATAAATGATGAGCAGTCGCGATTATCATACATTCCGCCCCATCCGTAGTTTTGTGCGCCGATTGCAGTAATCATCTTTGCGATATTCACCTCACTAAAAGGCAGTGGAAACGCCACAAAATCCCCCGCCTCAAAATCGACCTTTACTTTCAGCGCATTGCCGTTTAAGTCGCGTTTGTAGGCGATGATTTGTGGTTTTTTAATCTTTTTATTTTGGCGCGAAGTGATTGTAATCTCGCCTTTTTGAAGTAGCATTCCAATAAAGGCATTTTGCAAAAACTGCCCTTTGTGATGAAGTGCGATATTATCGCGCATTGGGAGCAAAAACTCGGCATTTTGCATTTCTCTTATCTCTTTTGTGCCCATAAATGCGACTTCATCCGCCTTTACCCATCCCGCCACAAAGGAACTTTGCACCAAAAACCACTCTTTATTCTCCGTGCTATGAAGCACCAAAATCGGCGTATATGCGAAAATAAGCGAGTTTTGCCATCTATCAAATGGAAATCCATCATTTTTTGAAAATCGCGGTTTGTTTGTCGGCAGGGCGCGCATATTTGTGGTTTTTACCATAATCGCCTTTTTTCGCATCGATGGGTAGGAAGCGATATTCATCGACTTTATCAGCGCATCGAAAAACGCCTCATTTATCGCCCTTTTCGTCTCATCAAATCCCTTTTTTGTGTTTGCCGCCCAAAAAATATCATCCCTTTTTGGCGTGGGATATTCCTCGCTCCACACGCTAAAATGCTTTTTTAAATACTGCTTTTTTAACTCGCTTTGTGCTTTGGATTCTGCGATTTTTGCAGAATCTGCTTTGGATTCTGCGTTTGTAGATTCTGCGATTTGTGGCGCAGAATCTGCGGAGATTTCTTTATTTTTTGCGGTGGATTCTGCGATTTTTGCAGAATCTGCTTTGGATTCTGCGTTTTTCGCGCTAGATTCTGCTGATAAAATCGCAGAATCTATTTTCGCAGAATCTTTCACATAAATCATCGCATTTTGCGGGAGATTTGCCATATAGTTTATCGAGTCCGCCCGCTCCACCGCACACGCACTAAAAATCAATCCCGCCAAAATAAAAATAAAATTTTTCAAAAAAATCTCCGTAAATTAAATTATAATTTCAAAATTCTAACTAAATTTTTTGGATTTAACTTTGACAAAATTTATGATTGTAACTCTGTGCTTTTTCCTTGCGTTTCATTTGGTGGCGTATTACGCGCTAATTCGAGCGATTTTTATCACTGCAAAGGGGAAAATCATCGCTGGGTTTTGCGTTTTGGCGCATTTTGCCCTCGCGCTAATTTTTGGATTTTTAATGCTCTTCCGCGCCGAAATCCCGCATTTTTTATACGCATCACTATCAATTACAATCCTAAATGCCGTGCTTTTCTTTACCTTTGGCATTTTAAATGTGCCGTTTTTACTCGCTTTGAAGGGCAAAAAACGCGCATTTATCGCAGAAATATTATTTTATATTTGCATTGTTTGCATTTGTGCTTCGATTTTTAACGCCGCTCGTTTGCCAAATGTCGTAAAAACCGACATTTATCTGCCAAACCTAAACGCAGAATCTACCATTTTGATGATTAGCGATTTGCATCTCTCAAATCTCATTTCGCTTGAAAAAACGCAAAAAATAATCGATTTAGCACTCGCGCAAAACGCCGATACCATCGTGCTTGTAGGCGATATAATCGACTCCAAACCAAGCGTAATGGAAAAGTTTCTACCCGAACTTGAAAGATTGAGCGCAAAAAACGGCGTATTTTTCGCACTTGGCAATCACGAGTTTTTATTTGACGCAGATTCTGCCCTATCTCAACTGCCAAAAAACATCACGCCACTCGTAAATCAAAGCAAAATCATTGATGAAAATTACAATCTACTTGGCATTAGCGATTTGAGTGCGGAGCGGTGGGGGAAGCATTTGCCAAGCATAGATGACGCGCTACAAGGCACAAATGCGAGTTTGCCAAAGATTTTATTATCTCATCAACCAAATATCATAAAAAACGCAGAATCCAAAAAAGCAGATTTGATTTTGAGCGGACACACGCACGGCGGGCAGATTTTCCCTTTTAGCGTGGGGGCATATTTTGCAAATCCGTTTCTTTATGGAGTGAAAAAAATTGACGGGACGCAACTTTACATTTCGCAAGGTGCGCATTTGGCGGTAACCTATGGGCGATTTTTAAGCAGAAGCGAGATAAATTTAATCACATTAAAAAAGGGGGAATGAGTTATGAAAAAGTTAGTTTTGTGCGCTGTGTGCGTGATTTTAGGGGCAAGCGAGGTAAATATCTCAAAGTCATTTATCCAAAGTGGCGTGGTGAAACCTGCTTTGCTTTATGCAAATATCCGCATTGAAAGTAGCGCGAAACTCCGCAACATAGGCGAATTAAAGGAAAAAGACAGAGGCGCAATCACAACCGCGCTAAATGCAATCATCCAAGAGGCAAAAAAAAGCGAGATTTGCACGGGCGGAAGTTACAGCATAAATCCAATCATTAGTTACAAAAACGAAGCGCGAAACACCATCGGGCAGAGCGTGGATTTCTCGCTAAATTGCAAATTTACAAATGAGAGTTTGGGCGAATACAACGCCTTGCTAAAAAATATCAATGACAAAATCAAGCAAAATCCGCTTCTATCCCTCCCGCAACCGCAAGTGCAGTCACAAATCACGCAAATTGAAATCAATGCAAAAAAAGAGCGACTTTTCGAGGATTTTTTGGCGAAAAGTAGCGAGATTAGCGCGCATTACTCGCAGATTCTGCGAAAGAAATGCGGGGTGGCAAAGATTAGCACGAATGATATTGCCACCATCCAAAAACCGCGCCTTTTGATGGCAAAGTCCGCGCTAAATGCGAGCGCAGAGGCGGACACCACGCACACGAAAGCACCCATTAGCGATGAAGTGGAGGTGGAGATTGTGATAAATTTAGTGCTAAACTGCAAGGATGAAGCGTGATAATAATCGGGCATAACGCGATAAAATGCGCGAAATTCCGCGAGATAAAGAACATTAAAGATATCGCAAAAACTAGCGCGAGTGATATCGTGTATTTCCCGCACAGCGTGGAGTTTGCGAGGCATTGCGCGGAGAATGAAATCGCCTTTGGCGTGATTGTCAAAAATATCTTGGAGTTAGTGCTAAATGCGAACTTTGGCGCGAAATATCTAATCATAAAGTCGCCAAAACTCGCACGAAAATGCCAAAAACTCGCAAATGAATATTTTTTTGACGCAAAGATTTTGCTTGTCATTAAAAGCGAAAAAGAAATCGCCAAAACCGCAGAATCTGGCATCGATGGCGTGATATTTGAGGGCGTGATGAAATAAATTTGAGATTTTGTGATTGCCAAATTCCGTCATTGCGAGATTTGACGAAGTCAAATCGTGGCAATCTAAATTTTTGTCATTCTGAGCGAAGCGAAGAATCTCTTTTTTTTTGAAATTTTTCACTTCGCTCAATCCGTAGGATTTGCGAACGAAATGAAGCAACCATATGACAATTTGGATATTTTGCAGAATCTGCGATATTTCCCCCTCCCTTGCGGAGGGGGATTAAGGGGTGGGTAGATTTTTACATTAGATTCTGCGTTTTTTTTGTTTCATTTGCAGAATCTAGCGTTGTTTATTCCGTCATTGCGAGGCGCACGAAGCGAAGCGAGTGCAACGAAGCAATCTATAAAAAAATCAAATCCGTGCGAAGCACCCGAATCTCGCCCGCTTCGTGGTGCAAAAAATCGGGAGCAAACGAGCAGTAGTGCGAGTGCCGATTTTTTGCTAGAAGCGGATAAGCGAGGCACTCCCCCTAAAAGCGAAAAGCGTGAGCTTTTGGCGCGTAGGGGGAGGGGGGTGCAGCCCTTTTGCGAAAAGAAACAAGCGAATCTAATCCAAAAAATGGAGTAGATTCTGCGAATCAAACAAAAAACGCAGAATCTCACGCAAAATCGCAGAATCTAAAAAGAGATTCTTCGCCTACGGCTCAGAATGACAAAAAAATTTGGATTGCCACGATTTGACTTTGTCAAATCTCGCAATGACGGAAACCACGCTAGATTCTGCGAATTTATCATTTGAGTTTGCGCCAAAGCACTGACAAAGCACTTACAAAAATATCAAAAAATAAATTACTTTTTTATTGACTTGCGTTTTTTTTTTTTTTTGTATTATGCGCGAAAATTTTTAAAGCAAAGGTGGAAAAGATGAACCAAGAAGTAATTATAGGATTGGTTATATTGGCGATTGCCGTTGGGATATTTACAATATGTTTTATGTATCCTGTTGTAATATTGAAAGTTTTGTTTGGTTTGGGTATGGTAGCATTGATTGGATATTTAGTTGTTAGGTGGGCTAATTAGCTACATTTATTGGGGGTTAATATGGTATTTGTTATTATATTGCTTATTGCTGGTGGTATTTGGTGGCTTGTTAGCTTAAATATAAAATATAATGCTACTCGAACCGAAGAGGCTTTTTTAATGGCTGATATGACAACGGGCAAAAATGTCTCACAAGCTTTTATAATAGGTTGCATAGAAATAACTGCCAAACATAGAGAACGATATAAGTATAATAGCGTTTTTTCGATTTTTGATGAACAAAGTTTTGTCAAAAATGCTTACAATATAGCTGATATATTGTTAGACAAGGTTAGAATATGGACTATTGATAAGTATGGCAAAGATACATATAATAGTATAATCGATAGCTGGAAACGCAACGGCAATCACAAATTAGCTGGACAATATATTTTAGATGGCATAAGAGAAATTCTCAATCAATGCGAAGCGCATAGGACTTGCGATATGTATAAAGTTAATGGATTAGTATTTGATACTTATAACAAAATTGTCAAACAAATATATAACGATTATCTAACAAGTCATTAATCGTAGAATCTATGTGGATTGCTTCGATTCGGTGTTGCCGAATCTCGCAATGACAAAGTGGGGCGAATCGTCATTGCGAGAAGTCGCACTTTGGGCGACTTCGTGGCAATCCATCTCAAAATCGCAGAATCTAAATGTGGATTGCCACGAAAATGCTACGCATTTTCTCGTAATGACGGCGTGGGAGCGATTTGCTTTAAGGTTTGGATTGCTTCGATTTGGCAATGCCAAATCTCGCAATGACAGCGTGGGCTTTTTTGATTCGCCTCGCAATGACGATTTTGATAGATTCTGCGTTTTTTATGTGATTCGTAGAATCTACCCACCCCTAACCCCTCCGCAAGGTAGGGGGAAGTTTTGGATTCAAACTTCGCAAGGGATGGGGGAATTTTAAGATTTAAGTGAATTTAGCACAGATTCTGCGAATACAAAATCTAATAAACAAAATGGCGAAAATATCGCAGAATCGCGGAATCTAAATGTGGATTGCCACGAAAATGCTACGCATTTTCTCGCAATGACGAAATGTGTGGATTGCTTCGTTGTGGCTTCGCCACTGCCTCGCAATGACGGAAACCGCGCTAGATTCTGCGAATGAAACTAAAATCGCAGAATCTGTCTCAATTTCGCAGAATCTAAAATCGGCGGGGCGCTCTTATGCGATTTATTCGCAAGGCGCGGTAGAATCGATTTAGCGCGACTTTGCCTTTGGGTGTGATTTTGTAATGAATGTGCGTTAGATATTCTAAAATATCATTCTTTGCCACACTTGAATTTTTCGCGTAAATTTCTAACAAATACTGCGGAATTTTCACGCGTGAGGCGTTGAACCGCGCCGAAATTTTATTGTAAAAATCCGCATTTTTATTAAAACACAACAGCCCAAAAACAAAGGGCAGGTGGTGCTTTTCCCACCACGCCAAACCCAAATCGACATATTTTCCGCCACTTAATTTATATCGCAATGCCCTATCGCCGATTAGCACTTCGCCTTTTACGCCCAAAATCTGCGCCAAAGCATTTGAACTAGCGGACTGATAGTCGCTTTTTGTCGCCTTTGGGAGGACAATCACGCTCCAAACTGCCCCATAAGCCACAATTCCGCTATTTGTCTTTTGCGCGTTCACCCCCGCAATAGATGAGATGAATCCCGCGTCAATGCGCCTAAAAAGAAAATCTTTATTGAGTTTCGCGGGGTAGCTTTTATGATGATTTAAAAACGCCTTAAATGCGCTTGGGGCGGGATATTTTTTGATAAAAATATCAAAAGGCACTAAATTTAGGTAGCTGATTTTGCCAAAGCGCATTTAGATTCGCCTAATTTGCGTGAGATTCGCACGATTTATCGCAAAATTCACGCAATTCGCCACACGATTCGCGCATTTTGCGCTAAATTCACTCTTATTAGATTCGCACGAATCAAACAATTTTCACTCTCTCACAATCTCAATGCGCGTATTTGCCTTGATTTTGGCAAAATATTCATTCAAAATCTCACTCTCCCTAGCTTGCGAATATTTCTGCATTACCATCGTTTTTGCACTCTCAAATGGCAAAATCTCTTTGCCACCCTTTGATTTGATAAAAAAGACAATTAGCGTATTGCCCGAGTTTAGCACAGGCGTGAAACTCCGCTCAGGCGTGTCTAAAAAAATCCCCATTATCTGCACGGGCAGAGTGCGAATGTCGATTTCCTCGTCCTTTGATTGAATGTTTGGATTTAGCATCATTGGATTTTGCAAAAATCGCTGCAACTCCACATCGCTATTTGAAGCGTAGCTCGTAACTTTTATCTTTGTAGGGATTGCAAAATCGCTCTTATTTTTCTCATAAAACGCCATCAAATCGCTCTCACTTGCGATGTTTGAGTTTGTCTGTAAAATCTTTTGCATTAACTCACGATTTACAATATGCTCTTTTAACTGCGCTTTGTATTGTGTCAAATCGATTTTTTGCCCTTTTAGCGCGTTTTCAAGCTCTGCGCGTGTGATTTTGTTTGCTATTGCGATACTATTCATCTCGCCTTCTATGCGCGAATCATCGACATTGATATTTAGTCGGCGAATCTCATTTTCGCGCAATTTTTCGTTGATAAGCTCATCGATTGCCTTTTGGCGCGGGATTTTTTTGCTCTTTTGCAATTCGCTAATCTCAAAAAGCGTGATGATATTGCTATCGACTTTGATTGCGATTCCATCGATTGTCTCAGCGTTTAAAATAGCGCAAATTGCGATTAAAATTAGTTTTTTCATAATCACTCACTTTATAAAATTTTAAAGCGCGATTTTAGCACAATTTAGCCAAAAAATCGCATTATTGATTCGCGCATAATTTTTGAATCGCTAATATTATTTACAATTCCGCGATACTCGCTTGAATCGGGCAATCCACGCGCATAATTATGCAGATTTTTACGAAACATTATGCACCCGCGCTCCCCATAAAAATCAATCATATTATCAAAATGCTCCAAAACAATGTCGCGTTTGATGAGATTTGGCGGATTTGCGTCATTGTGCTTTATTTGGTAGAAAATCCAAGGGGTTTTTAGCGCGGCGCGTCCTATCATAAGCCCATTTGCGCCTGTGATTTTAAGCACTTCTTTTGCCTTTTGATATGAATCAATCTCGCCATTTGCGATTAGCGGGATACGGATATTTTCGCGCATTAGCGCGATTGCGTCATAATCAATGCGCTCTTTTTTGTAGGCATCGACTTTTGTGCGCCCGTGAGCTACGACAAAGTCCGCTCCGCTGTCATTTATGGCGTGTGCTAATTCAAGCGGGATTTTTTTATCAAAGCCCAAACGCACTTTTAGGCTTGTATAGGGCTTGTTTGAATGCTTTTTGATTGTATTTACAAGGCGCACAAGCAGATTCAAATCCTTTAAAAGTCCGCTTCCATTGCCGTGTGAGCTAACTTTTGGCGCGGGGCAACCGCAATTTAAGTCGATTATATCAATGCCATTTTGTTCGTTTAAAATCTCCACGCTTCGCTTTATCACTTCCTCTTTGTTGCCAGAGATTTGGACGCTAAAAGGCGATTCAGCGGGGGATTTGGCTATCATTTTTAGCGTTTTTTGTGTGCTATAATTTAGCGCGTAAGAGCTAATCATCTCGCTAACCGTAATATCCACGCCAAATTTTTTCACCACCGCACGAAATGGCAAATCACTCCACCCAGCAAGCGGAGCAAGCATTAGGATATTGTCAAAATTTATTTGCATATTTTCCTCGAAAGATTTTTTAAAAATTATGGAAAATTATAGCAGATTCTGCGAAGTTATTAGATTCTGCGATTTTTGGGCGATTCGCAGAATCTCGCATATTCGCAGAATCTGATTTGTTTTCCGTCATTGCGAGAAGTCGCACTTGGGCGACTTCGTGGCAATCTATTTTTTGATTTATGGATGGTTGTTTCACTGCGTTAGCAAATGCTGTGGATTGCTTCGGCACTTCGTGCCTCGCAATGACGAAGTGGAACAGAATCTACCACTCTTTTTTAGGGGAAATCATCAGTCTAATGCGCTTTGGAAGTCCATAAATGCGCGGAAAATACGAGCAAACTCTCCGTTTGAAATCCATAAAAGGCAGAAATTTCTCTAAATCCTTTTTGCTAAAAATAGTCTTTTTATAACCGCATTTTTGCAGGTGGATTAGCGCGGTGCGGACACTTTGCATAATATTATGCCTATAAAATTCGCTGAAATTTTTGTCATTTTCGCTTTGCAGTTTTGCGTAGAAAAATTCAGCGATTTTATACATTGAGTTTGCCTTGCTGATAATTTTGTCATAACTTTCATCGCGGAGCGCGGAATTTAGGCGAATGCGATAATTATAAATAGGCGCAGAATCTATATAAATCGCTTTGCTTTTTAGTGCCGCACTCGTGCAAAAAATGACATCTTCACCCAAAGAAACACCCCGCACAAAGCGAATATCGCGCAAAATCTCCGCGCCAAACACAAACGCGCAAGTGGTGGTAATGATTGAGCGAGGCACTTCCTCCACTATGTCTTTTACGCTAAGTGCGCGATTTTCAAGCGCACAATCAAAAACGCGGTAATGAAAAATGCCCTTATTCTCGCCCTTAATCTCAAAAAATCGATTGCTACAAAATGCGTCTGTTTGGTGCTTTTGCAAAATCGCATTTATGTGAGAGAGCGCATTTGCCTCCAAAAAATCATCAGGGTCCAAAAATGCGATATATGCAGAATCTAGCGGATTTTTTGGGGATTTTGTGAGAATCGCAGAATCTGCGATTTTTTCCGTCATTGCGAGATTCTGCGAAGCAGAATCGTGGCAATCCATTACATTCGCAGAATCTAGCGTATTTTTATCTAAATCCCCCCCCCCCCAATTAGATTGTTGAAAATATAATCTAATGCCTTATTTCGCGCGGTTGAAACTCCATCATTTCGTTGCGAGAGATAAATGAAGCGTTTATCATTTTTCGCATAAATTTGTGCGATTTCGCCACTTTTATCACTGCTTCCATCATTTACCAAAATCGCGCAAAATCGCCCATAGCTCTGCGCTACAAGCGAGTCTAAACACTGCCTTATATATCGCTCAACATTATAAATCGGGATGACAAAATAAAAAATATTAGTTGTGTGTGCGCTTTTCATATCCGTTTGCTTCGATGCTCTCTAATAGCTTATAAACCTCGCTATCCGCGCTGATTTTGCCCTCATCTTTGATAATCTCAAACGCCGTTTTCCCCTGCAAATCCTGCTTTGTATAATCCGCGCCAAAGTCTAGCAAAAGTCGCAGAATCTCGGCATTTGGGTTATTTAGCGCAGCATAAATAAAAACCGAGCGACTAAATTTATTCGTAAAGTTCGCATTCGCACCCGCCTTTAAAAGGCGGAGCGTGAATTCGGCGTTTGGATTATACGCAGCAGCGTAAATTAGGGGTGTGAAACCAATATCGTTGATTTTATTCACATTCGCCCCCGCGTCAATTAACGCCTGTAAAACTTCGACATTCTTATTTTTCTGCGCTGCGCCCATAAGCGGGGTTGCGCCGCCTTTTGTGGGTGCTTCCAAAATCGCACCCGCCTCCAAAAGCACCTTTATCACGCCCGGGTCGCCATTTTCCTCCGCAGCAAACATCAAAGGCGTGCAATGCGCGTCATTTTTGATATACACACTCGCCCCATCCAAAATCGCGCTTTTCACATCATCCGCGCTTCCTCTGCGCGCCACGGTGAAGAAATTGCCTTCATAAACCTTTGGCGGTGGCGCTACTTCCTCTTCCTCTTTTTTTATAAATTTATCTTTCAATCTATCAAACAAACCCATTTTTTCCCCTTAATTGTGTAAATTTTTGCGATTATACTACAATTTTTCTAAACTGCGTAAAATTTTAGCACACCTACGCTTTTTATTTTTACTTTATTTACCTTTACCAAATCTCTCAAATGCGCCAAACTTCGCGCACAAAACGCAGAATCTGCCTCATTTACCTCAAATGGACGCCGTTTTAATAAATCCAAAATTTCGCTTTTTTGCAAATCTAACTTTTCATTTTGGCGCAGAATCTCGCGCGTAGGAATGCTTACAAAAAGTCCCTCAAAATACTTCGCAAACTCGCTAATTTGCGCCACTTCGACAGATTCTGCGTTATATGCCGGCGGTCTATCAATGCTCCCCAAATCCACCCTATCGACTTTGATTTCCCGCAAAAACTCCGCCAAAGGGCGCAAGGACTTTTCATTATCATTGATATTTTTCACTAGCAAAACCTCGCAAATTAGCAGGTTTTGGCGCACTTTTGCGTAAGATTTAATGCCATCTTTTATCGCTTCAAAATCCAAAGATTTGTGAATTCTATCGATTTTTTTATACGATTTTTCATCCGCAGAATCTAAACTAAATTTTACGATATCGAAGTGTTTTAGGGCGTTTTGGACGCTAGATTCTGCGAATTTTGAACCATTGCTTAAAATTAGCGTTTTTACGCCCTTTGGCAAAAATGCTTTAATCTCCAAAATGAAATCCTCCAAATGCGGATAGAGCGTGGGTTCGCCGTTTGCCGTGATTGTCAAAACATCGATATTTTTATGCTTTTTTAGCGCATCTTTCGTAGAATCTAGCAAAATTTCAAGTGGCAAAATCTCGCTAAATCGCTCCACACTCTTTGCACCGCGCAACTCGCAGTAAATGCAATCAAAATTGCACTGCTTTTTATTTGGCGATAAATCCACGCCAAGCGAGATTCCAAACCGCCGTGAGCGCAGCGGTCCAAAGATGATATTCATCTATCGCGCCGTCTTTTCTCGCAGAATCTGCACTAATTTTGCAACATTTTCGCGGGGCAAGTCAGGCAACATTCCGTGCCCTAAATTAAAAATATGCCCACTTTGTGCGCCAAACACCTCCAAAATCGCCTCTACGCCCCGCTCCATCGCGCATCCATCATATAATCTCGCAGGTTCTAAATTCCCCTGCAAGACAAATTTATCGCCCAAAATCACCCTTGCACCTCCAAAATCACAACCCCAATCAATCCCAAAAACCTCAAACTTCCCGCCAAACTCGCCAAATCTCTGCAAATATCCGCCCACGCCCTTTGGAAAGACGATTATGGGCGTTTTTGGATATTTCGCCTTTAAATGCGAGACAATCGCCAAAATGTATTTAAATCCAAACTCCAAATACGCACTGCCCTCTAACGCCCCTGCCCACGAGTCAAAAAGCATCACGGCATCCGCCCCAGCACGGATTTGCGCCTCCAAATACGCGCTTAGCTCATCGCTAATTCGCGCCATAAGGGCGTGGAGCAACTGCGGATTTTGATAGAGCATTTTTTTAGAATTCGCATAATTTTTACTGCCCTGCCCCTCAATCATATAAGTCGCAAGCGTCCAAGGTGCGCCACAAAAGCCAATCAACGCCTTGTCTTTTGGCAGTTTTGCGCGAATGGCACTCACAGCATCATAAACATAATTTAGGCGCGTGTGTGCGCCACTTTTTAGGGATTTTAAGTCAGATTCTGCGCGGATTGTGGTGCTAAATTTCGGTCCTTCATCTTTGATAAATGCTAAATTTAGTCCCATTTCAAGCGGGATTAGCAAAATATCGCTAAATAAAATCGCCGCATCAAAGTCGAAAATTTCCACAGGTTGAAGCGTTACGCGCGTTGCCAAATCTACATTTTTACACAAATCTAAAAAACTCCCCGCCTCTGCGCGAACTTCGCGGTATTCGCTCAAATATCGCCCCGCCTGACGCATAAGCCAAATGGGCGTATATGGCGTCTCTTTCCTAAAACAAGCATCGATAAAAATCATCGCTTCCCCCTTTTTCTTAAATAAATTCTTAATAAATTTTGGCGTGAAAATTCGGCATTTTAGCACAAAAATGATTTTGCTATAATCGCGCTTTTAAAATAATTTTTAGGGCGTATCCAAATGAATTTCAAAAATGGCAAAATTATCATTTTTAGCGGTGCGGGAATCAGCGCGGAGAGCGGGCTTGCGACATTTAGAGATAGCAATGGACTTTGGGCAAATTATGACATAAATGTCGTTTGCAATTACCATTCGTGGCGACAAAATTACGAACTTGTGCATAAATTTTATAATCTGCGGCGCGAGGAATTAGCGCGTGTGAAGCCAAATATCGCACATCAAATCGCCCAAAAATTAGCGCAAAATTTTGAAGTCATAAATATCACGCAAAATGTCGATGATTTGTTTGAACGGGCATATTTGGGGCTTTTGGGGGATTTTAATACTTTGGATTGCCACGAATCGCAAAGCGATTCTCGCAATGACAATTTAGATTTTTCACAATACGACAATGCAAATATCTTGCATTTACACGGGAAATTATGGGAGATTCGTTGCGAAGATTGCGAAAATATTATCAATATCGGCTACGCGCCTTACGACTTTTCGCCCTGTCCTAAATGTGGAAATGCCATCTTAAAGCCAAATATCGTATTTTTTTACGAGCAAGCTCCCAAATACGCGCAAATGTATGAGATTTTTGAGCGTGTGAGTGATAATGACATAATCATCGTAAGTGGCACTAGCGGGGAGGTTGTGAATGTTTGTGCTATGATAAATAAAGGCTACAAAATTCTAAATAATCTTAAACCTGCGCGTGGAATCAATGAAAATCTGTTTGATAGTGTGTATTTAGAGCCTAGCACAAGCGCGTTTCCAAAGATTTATGATGAGATTTTAAGGCTAAAAAATGGTTAAGATTCGTAGATTTTGGTGCGAATCTAGCGCAAATCCAAAGCGCAAAGCACAAATCTAAAATGCAAAAAACTTTTATTTTTTTACTATTTGTCGCAATGTTTTTTTGGGGATTATCGTGGCCTATTTCAAAGATTTTATCTGCGAATCATTCGCCTTTTATCGTGGCATTTGGGCGATTCGCGCTTGTGGCGGTGTGCCTTTTGCCTATCATCAAATATTTGGGTTTAAGCCTAAAAGTCCCGCGCTCTTGCTTTGTGCGACTTGGCGCAAATATCGCTTCAAACGCGCTTTATTCGCTTGTATTTTTCTACGCGATAAATTTAGGCAACGCAGGGAGCGCAGGTGTGATAACCACGACTTTATCGCCTATTTTGGCGACTTTGTTAAGCGTGATAATTTTTGGCGCGAAACTCAGTCGATTGGAGTGCATAGGGCTTGGAATCGGGCTAATATCGGGCGTTTTCTTTATCTCTGGCAAGGGTGCGATTTTTGATTCATTTAATCTATTTTTTATGTTGGCGGCGTTTTTGTGGGCGTGTGTAACTTTAAGCGTCCGCAAACTCCCGCTCCACCCGCTTGTGATAAATTTTTATAGCGCGTTTTTTAGCGCGGTGCTGTTTGTGCCATTTTTGCAAAGCGCGGATTTTGCGATATTTAGCGAGGGCGAATCGCTTGGATTTTTGCTAATTATCGCGCTTTTATCCACCGTCTTTGGCACAAGCATTTATTACAAAGGCATTGAAGTGGTAGGCATTACCAAAAGCGCGAGTTTCACGCTACTTGTGCCGTTTTTTGCGGTGCTTTTGTCATTTATCATTTTGGGCGAAAAGCCAGAGATTAGCACGGCAATCGGCGGGATTTTGGCAATCATCGCCATTTATCTAATCAGCCTTTATAACAAAAAGCATTTTAGATTTTTGGGGCGATTTTTGCGCACTTTGCGGGATAAATCATAGCCTTTTATAAGTGCCATCATCGCGCTTGGCGATTTTAATGATTTGGATAATTTTGTAAGTGCCATTTTCGATAATGCCTATAATGCGATATTCGCCCACGCGCCACCGATAGCGATTATCATCAAAGCCCTGCAAACGCTTCGCATTTGGCAAAAGGTGCGGATTTTGGGTGTTTGGGAGCTTGTCATCTAAAAACTCGATAATCCGTAAATGTGCTTTTGGCGCGGATTTTTGCAGTTTTGATAGGGCTTTATCGGCTTTTTTATCTACAATTATCTCAAAACTCATCGCCATAATCCCTATTTATCTCTTCGTCTAACTCTCTCTCAATCTCTGCTAATTCTTGCGGGGTGAGCGTTTTTTTATACTCCATTGCTAACTTGTAAGATTGTGTTTCTTTTAGTGGCACAAACTCATACTTTGGCTCAAAGCTATCTTTGATTTTTGCTTTTAAAAACGCTATCAAATCCCGCGTATCGCTTAACTTTTGATTTGTCCGCTCCATAATATCGCGTTCTTTTTTCTCCGCATTTAATAGCGAGTTAAAAAGCTGTTTTTGCGACATACGCGCATATTTTTCATAATTTATACTTGCCATTTTTTGTCCTTAAAGTTAAAATTTCGCAAAATTATAGCAAAAGTTTTAATGTAGATTCTGCGATTCGCAGAATCTAGCGCATACAAAGGACAAAAATGGATTTTGATTTGAATCTAACCACTATTTTAATTTTAAGCGTGGTGGCGTTGGTGGCGGGATTTGTCGATAGTATCGCAGGTGGTGGCGGAATGATAACAATCCCCGCGCTAATGTTTGCAGGAATCCCGCCACACGAAGCACTTGGCACAAACAAATTTCAGGCGGTTTTTGGCTCTTTTAGCGCGACTTTGCATTTTTGGCGCAAGGGATATTTGCAATGGCGAAAATGTGCGCTTTTTGCTACCTTTGCCTTTGTATTTGCGCTAGGCGGGACACTTGCGGTGCAGGTGATAAACGCGGATATTTTACGCAAGGCAATCCCATTTTTGCTAATGTTTTTCGCGCTGTATTTTCTTTTTTCGCCAAAAGTGAGCGAAGAATCAAGCAAAGCGCGAATCGGCAAAATCGCACTTGCCTTTATCGTCGGGGGAATCGGCTTTTATGATGGCTTTTTTGGACCGGGCACAGGCTCATTTTTGATGATTGCGCTAATCTCGCTTGGTGGCTTTGGTATAAAAGACGCCCTAGCACAGGCAAAACTCTACAATTTCGCCACGAATTTTGCCTCCGTGCTTGCGTTTGCGGTATTTGGACATATTATCTTTGCGGTGGGCATAGCGATGGCAGTGGGGCAAATCATCGGCGGATATTTGGGCGCGAAAATGGCACTAAAATACGGCATAAAAATCATAAAGCCACTTGTCGTCGCCGTATCATTCGCAATGTGCGTGAAATTGCTATTTTTTAGCTAGATTCTGCGATTTTGCAAAAATTTAATCACAAAATAACTTACAAAAAATCCAATAATCCCCCCACAAATCATCTGCAAAATCGTGTGATACTCGCTATAAATGCGCGAAATCCCGACAAGAGTGGCAAGGCAAAAAAGCAATATTTTCCATCGCAGATGAAAATACACAAAGGCAAACGCCACCGCGATAAACGCACCTTGCGTGTGTCCGCTTGGAAACCCTGTGTATTTGCCATTTATGGGACGCCGTGCAAAGCTCAAAATCTCCGCCACATCGTAATTTGCCACCATATACGAAATACCAAATTTTGCCACATACACGACTAAACTGCTGATTAAAATAGCAAAAATCAACTCTTTTAATTTCTCAAAATCTCTTTCATAAAATGGCGCAAAAGCGCACAAAATAGGCAAGATGAAGCGAAAAATATCTCCATAAATCTTAAAGTCCCACGCAATTAGCGCGATTGCGGTGAGTATTAGCGCGATAAATGCCACGATTTGGGCGATATTTTCTATTTTTGAATTTGGCATAATGTAACCTTTAAAAAAACTCATAAAAAATCTAAAAAGTCAAAATTGTAGCGAAAACATATATTTTTTTGCAAAATCGCAGAATCTCACACGAAAAAATCAAAGAGACAATGCGCCCTTATAAACCCGTGGCACTCTATTTGACACCGCGCAAATTATTTCATAACTTATCGTGCCGATTTTTTGCGCTAACTCATCTGCGCTAATCTCATTGCCCCATTCATCAACACCAAAAAGCACCGCGCTATCGCCGATTTGCGCGTCTTTAATGTCGCTAATATCCACGCACAGCTGGTCCATACACACGCTACCTACGACTTTTGCGCGAATCCCGCGAATCAAAACTTCGCCTTTATTTGAGAGAAGTCTGCTATATCCATCGGCGTAACCTGCGCAAATCGTGGCGATTCGCATAGTTTTTGGTGTGATAAATGTCCGCCCATAGCTTATCGCGCAGTCTTTTGGAAGCGTTTTGATATGCACCACACGGGCTTTTAAGCTTAATACAGGTTTTAGATTCACGGGCAGTGCGGGAAGCGGAGAGATACCATAGCTCACAATCCCCACGCGCACCATATCAAATGCGCTTTTCGGATAGCTGAAAATCCCCGCAGAGTTTGAGCAATGCCTTATAAAGCCCTTAATCCCGCGTGATTCTAACGCTTTCACAAAGTCGCAATATCGCGCCACCTGCATTTGCGTGTAGCCTAAATCCGCCTCATCTGCGCTTGAAAAATGCGTGAAAATCCCTGCGATTTGGATATTTGGCAGTTTTGAGATAGATTGGGCATCATTTAGCAAATCATTTGCATTTGATTCATCGCACAAAAAGCCGATTCGCCCCATTCCTGTGTCGATTTTGATATGAATCTGCGCGGTTTTGTTTTGCCTTTGCGCCTCGCGTGAAATTGATTTGGCAATGTCCTTGTGATAGACGCAAAGCTCGATATTATGCGCGATTGCGGTGTTTAGCAACTCTTTTGGAGTGTAGCCTAAAATTAAGATTTTTGCCTCTGGCAGGGCTTCGCGCACGATTAAGGCTTCATCCATCCTAGCCACGCCAAGCGCATAAACTCCGCATTTATACGCGCTTTTTGCAATCTCTGCGATTCCGCAACCATAGGCGTTTGCTTTGATGACTGCTAAGATTTTCGCATTCAAAGGCAAATGCGCTTTGATTTGCGCCAAATTATGCGCGTAATTTGCTAAATTTACCTCCGCAAAGCAAAAGGATTCGCACTCCCCAAAATCCGCCATTTTAGCCCCCAAATTAGCCTAAAATCAGCCTAACAACTCTTTTGCAATTTTTGCGATTTTTGCGCCATCTGCCACGCTTTGCAATGACTTACACGCGCCCATAACCTTGCCTAAATCCTTTGCGCCATTTGCGCCCACATTAGCGATAATTTCAGCGATTTTTGTGCGCAATTCATCATCATCAAGCTGTTTTGGCAAATATTGCAAAATAATGTCTAATTCGCCCTTTTCTTTTGCTACCAAATCATCGCGTTTCGCGCTCTCATAAGCCGCAATCGAATCTAATCGCTGTTTTTTTGCGCCAAGCAAAATTTTCATCACGCCTTCATCGTCCAAACTCACGCGCTTATCGACTTCTACTTGCTTAATCCCCGCATTTATAAGGCGAATCGTATCGCGCCTAAAAATGTCATTTTCTTTCATCGCAGACTTCAAATCCGCGCTTAATCGCTCTTTTATCGTCATCGTAACAATCCTTTTTGGAATAAACTTTGCTTTAAAAATGCGCGAATTATACCAAAAATTTAAGGCGATTTTATGAAAAAGATTTTTTTGTTTGTGTGCGCGAATCTTGCGCCATTTGCGATATTTGCTGACCCGATTATGGATTTTTCTCCGCCAAAATATGTCGAAGAGTTGCCTGAGAAAGATTTTATCGAAGAGTTTCCCAAACTTGGTTCGCTATTTGGGCAAGGTGAGCGTCCTATGTTTGCCGATAGACGCGCTATGCGGGTAAATGATATTTTGCTTGTCCTTGTTGATGAGAGTTCAAGTGCGAGTTTTAACACGCAAAAGGCATATACGGGCAATCAAAACGGCACACTTACCGCGCCTAGCGTGGATTATACGGGCAATGACGCGCAAATCGCGCAAAATATCAACTCTTTCAAAGATGGTAGCGCGTTTAATATGAATTTAGCAAATTCTGCGACAAATTTCAGCGGTGGCGGTTCGCAAAATCGCACAGAGCGCGTGAATTTTGAGCTTATGGCGCGAGTGATAAAGGTGCTAGAAAACGGCAATTATTACATTGAGGGGACGCGCCAAATTATGGTGGATGGCGAAAAAAAGGTAATGCTTTTAAGTGGCGTGATTCGCCCCTATGACATTACTTCAAATAATACGATTGCTTCGCGCTACATTTCTGAGCTGAAACTAAACTACACAAGCGAGGGCGATATAAGCGATAAGAGGCATAAAAATTGGGGGAGCAAAGAGATTGAAAACGCGTGGCCTTATTAGTGGCAATTTGTCTTTGGGTATGCAATTTGCGCACGATTCGTCATTGCGAGGCGCACGAAGCGAAGCGAGTGCAACGAAGCAATCCACACCGAATCGTCATACTGAGCATAGCGAAGTATCCAAAACACGCGAATCTAATGAAAATGGCGAATCAATGACCCAAAAAAGAATCAATGGATTAGATTCGCCTATCAATGACAAAAATCTTGCGTTAGAGATTTGCTGATGAATTTCGCCATAATCCCAGCGCGGGGCGGAAGTGCGCGAATCCCGCGTAAAAATATCAAAGATTTTTGTGGCAAACCCATCATCGCATATTCGATTAAAACAGCACAAGATTCGCAAATCTTTGATAAAATCATCGTTAGCACCGATAGCACGGAGATTGCGCAAGTAGCGGTGGATTTTGGCGCAGAAGTGCCACATTTGCGCGAATCTTTTTGCGATGATTTTGCTACGACTTTGGAGGTTTTGGCGTATGAGGCGAATCGCCTAAATTTGCAAAAAAATGACAATATTTGTTGCATTTATCCCACTGCGCCGTTGCTAAAAGTGGATTTTTTAAAAAAGGGCTTTGAGAAATTTTTGCAAAATCAAAAATCTTATATTTTTAGCGCGTGTGAGTATAATGCAAATCCATTGCGGAGCTTTTTTGTGAGAGATGACAAGATTCAAATGTTAGCCGAGCGATTCGAGCTATTACGCTCACAGGATTTAGAAGCGTTGTATTATGACGCGGGGCAGTTTTATTTTGGAAGCGCAGAAAATTTCTTATCAAAAAAGCCTATTTTTAGCGAGGATTCGCGAATCATAAAAATCCCGCAGATTTTTGTAGCGGACATAAATACGCCTAGCGATTGGGAAATCGCCGAGCTAAAATACAAGATTTTGGCGGATTCGCACAAGATTTAGGCGCAATTCAAAGCAAAGGGCGAAATTTGAGCATCTTAAAAGCAGTGATTTTCACAGAAGCGGGGAAAAACTTTGGCTTGGGGCATTTGAGCCGTTGCATTGCGCTAAAAAGCTACCTACAAAATGCGGATTTTGCGGTTGAGATTTACAATAGGGGCGATTATGAAAGCGCAAATGCGACAAATGCAAATTGGCTAGAAAATCCGCACGATTTGATAAAAAATGCCGTGCTAATCGTGATAGATTCGTATTACGTGCCTTTTGAATTTTACGATTTCGTATTGCAAAATGCCAAAATCTGCGTTGCGTTAGATGATTTTAGTCGAATAGCCTATCCAAAGGACTGCATTATCCTAAATCCCGCGCTAAACGCAAAGCGACTTTACAATGACAAAATCCCAAATGAGATTTTTGCGGGCGTGGAATATGGGCTACTTAGAAAAGAATTTCGCACCAAAGAGCCAAAAAAAATCAGCAAAGAAATAAACAAAGTGCTAATCACACTAGGTGGCAATGACTTTGCAAACAACACGCAAAAAGCCCTTGACATCGTGCAAAAAGAGCTGTCATACTCGCAAATCAGTGTCGTTTTGCCACGATATTATGAACCGCTAAATTGTGGCTTTGGGACGCAAATACACGCAAATCTCTCCGCAAGAGAGCTAAAAGATTTAATGATTGAGAGCGACTTAATCATCTGTGGCGGGGGCGTAACGGCGGTAGAAGTGCAATCCACGCGCACACCAAGTATCGCGCTAGAAATCGCGCCCAACCAAAGCTATCAATTAAGGCAGTGGCAAAAAGTAGGACTACGAATAGCCCAAAATCCTTATGCCCTAAAACCGCTCATCAAATCGCTTGTCCGATTAAAGGATAGAAACAAAGTCTATAACTTGCTAAACAAAGTCGCCATCGGCGCGGAATTGCCAAAATTTGTAGAAATGCTAAAAAGGCGCGTTTTGGCGTGATTACGCGAATCTAAATGCGTGTGTGAATCGCGTGCGAATCGCAGAATCTTATTAAAAATCGCAGAATCTTATTAAAAATCGCAGAATCTAGCGCAGATTCTGCGAATCGCACAAAAACGCAGAATCTAAAATAGAGATTCTTCGCTTTGTGCTTCGATAAGAATGGCAAAATAAAGGTAGATTCGGCATTAAATTTTGTCATTGCGAAGCGAATCAATCGCCACTCTCCCCGTCATTGCGAGATTCGCATAGCGAATCGAAGCAATCCACTAATGGGACTTGCGAAACAAATGCAAATCACTGACTTTAGGCGAATCTAAATGTAATAATTTATTGTTTCAATTTTGGGTTATTGATTTTATCTAGCTTTTAGATTCGCGTGATTTGGATGGTTGCTTCACTTCGTTCGCAAAACGAAGTTTCTTTAGTAAATCCTACGGATTGCTTCGCCTTGCTAACGCAAGGACTCGCAATGACGGGAGAGTGGATTCGATTGCTTTGCGCAAATCTACGATTCGCCTTGCAATGACGAAATTTTTATTTTAGATTCGCACGAATCTTGCGCGAATCGCAGTAATGCAATTCCACGCAAATTCCACGAATCTACTTTGCCTTTTTTAGCGCGGATTTGTATTCCTCATCGCTTACTTTTTCAAGCCAATTTACATTATTGCCGTCCTTTACGCCTGTAAGTGCGATATGTGCGCCGTTTTGCTTATCAGTCGCGCCGTGCCAATGCTTCAAATCAGGTGGGCAAAGAATTGTATCGCCCTTGTGTGCGAGTTGCACCACGCCATTTTCCGTGCCTGTGATGATTGTGCCCTCTGTTACGATTAGCGTTTGTCCTGCTGGGTGTGTGTGCCACGCAGTCCTAGCTCCTTTGCTAAACTCTACTAATCCCCCGCCAAACGCCCGATAAGGTGCGTCTTTAAAAAGCGTTGTTACTTTGACTTTGCCACTGAAAATCTTATCACTGCCTTCAAATCCGCCCAAACTCCCCGCTTTGACTAGCTCTTGCTCTGCCGCATTTACCATACTCAAACCTCCTAAAATCACGCATAGCGCGATAAAATTTGCTATTTTTTTCATTTTTTATCCTTTCAAATTAAAAATTATACAACTTTCATCAAACAAAATCCCTATCGCGTAAAGTTCTCCCCTGCTGTGCGCTCGTTAAACCACTTGATTCGCGCGGGGTCTTGATGGTCTAGCAAAGGTTTGCCCGTCTCTAATTTGGCGATTTTTGCCAAATCCGCGCTTGTTAGCTCAAAGTCAAAAATAGCTAGATTCTCTCGCATTCTCGTGGGCTTCGTAGTCTTTGCAACGCTAATAATGCCTCGCTGATAAATCCAGCGCAAAATTACCTGCGCCACGCTCTTTTTATGCGCTTTGGCGATTTTGCTTAAAGTTTTGTCATTTAAAATATTATCACGCGCCTGTTTTAGCGGACTAAACGCCTCCATTTGAATGCCTAATTCTTTTAGATTTTGCAACGCTTTTTCGTTTTGAAAATGCGGGTGGCACTCGATTTGATTGACTGCGGGTTTGATTTCGTTGTTTTGCGCAAAATCCATAATCCGCGCGGGATTAAAGTTGCTAACACCAATCGCACGGACAGCTTTGTCCTTATAAAGCGCACTCATCGCCCTCCACGCGCCATAAGTGTCATTTACGGGCTGGTGGATTAGGTATAAATCCGCGTAGTCGATTTGGAGCTTTTTTAGGCTCTCAAAGTAGGCTTTTCCCGCCAAAGCTTCGTTTGCGTAGGGGCGAAAAAGTTTGCAAGTGATAAATAATTCATCGCGTTTTACCCCTGTGGCTTTGAATGCGTAGCCTATGGCTTCCTCGTTTGCGTAGCTTTGCGCAGTGTCAAATAATCGATAACCCGCTTCTAGCGCGTCCTCTACGGCTTTTTGCGTGGCTTTGGTATCGCCAAGTTTGAGTGTGCCAAATCCCACTGCTGGCATAATAACGCCGTTATTTAGCGTGAATGTGGGGATTTTTGCGGGGTTTTTAGTCGAATCTGTGTTTAGATTCGCGCCCTTTAAATCCGCGCTTTTCGCACTTGAATCGCTTGAATCCGCGCTCTTTGCCAAAAGAGTTGAATTGCCAAATGTCGCTAATGCGCCCAAAGCTACGCTCATTTTCGCGCTATTTTTGATAAATTCGCGCCTTTGCAAATCGCCTGTCAATGTTACATTTTTCATTTTTTATCCTTTTAAAATTAAATTTGTGGCGTTTAGATTCGCACTTTTAATTTGGCGATTCGCGCCTATTTTGCGCAATATTATCGCGAATCTAAATGCAAATCCAAAATCCACGATTGAAATTATAAAACATTAGAGTAGATCTAAGTCAAGGGTGAATCGCAAAAATTTATAAAAAAATCGCAAATTTTAGATTCGCACTTACGAATCCCTCACAGCCCCTTTAAGTTCTCATTTACGCTTTTGCGTGTCATCATAAAGCTCTGCTCATAAAAGATTACCAAGCTTATCGAAATGCCTACGGCGATGGCAAGAGAGACGGAGAAAGTGGTGATTAGATTATTTGTGATTTGGACTAAAAGGCGTCCTTGCGCTTCTAAATCGCCCTCGCTTGAAAAGTTAGCGATGGATAATATCGTGCGGTAGGCATACATACCCGGTATCATTGGCAAAATCGCGGGGAATGTGATGATTTCAGTGGGCGTTTTTAGGCGTTTGGCGAGCATCATACCAAGTATCCCGATGATAAATGCAGCGCAAAATGTCGCACTTGTGATGTCAAATCCGCTTTGTTGCAGGTAAAATCTCGCGCCGTGCGCCACTGCCGCAAGTAGCGCGGAGACAAATATCGTCCGCATAGGCGGATTACACCCGTAGGCAAATCCAAGTCCCGCCACTGCGGCAAATCCCGCGTCAATTAGCGAATTTATAAGCAATGCGCTATCCATTTTCAATACTCCATCGGTAGCTTTGAGAAGCTAAGCGTGGCGTATAATCCCACAGCTATGCAAGATATGAGAATTGTCACGCGGATTAGGCGAGAAAGTCCATTTAGCGAGTGTCCGTCCAAAATGTCGATAACGCCGTTGATTAGGTAAATGCCCGGGATTAGAAATAGCACACTGCTACCGATTGCGACATCTGGCTTGCTTGTAAGTCCCATCACTCCGCCAAAATAGGCAATCATCGATGCCACAAACGCGCACAGCGCGAAAATTATGCGTGCATCGATTTTGATTTTTACCAAAATATGGCGCACCAAAACGCCAATAAAAGTCGATACAAAAATCACGCCAACCGCCCCAAAGTCCCCGCCAAAAATCCTGCAAAACGCCGCAAATGCGAAGCTTGACAAAATCAAATTGCCAAAAAATCCATAGCGTTTTTGGCGCATTATCCGCTCAAAGTTCGCTTTTAGTGCCTCAAATGTGATTTTATCATCATAGGCGTGCCACGAGAGCGCGGAGAGCGCGGAGATTTTGTTAAAGTCAAGTGCCAAATCGCTGTATCCACGCACGAAAGTTTTGCTTTTGGTGTAGTTATCGTGCGCTAAAATGCTGATATTTATGGTGTGCGAGAAAATGGCAATATGCACATCGTAGCCAAACGCCTGTCCTATGCGCTTTGCGCACTTTTCTACGCGCGAAGTGTAAGTGCCGATGGATAGCATCGCCAAAGTGTAATCCATCAAAAACTCCGCGAGTGCCTGAATCTCGGCACTTTTTGCGTGAAATTCGGGTGCTTTTGGTGTGTAAAATTTTGTGAATTTATTAAAGTGCATTGTGCGTAAAATCGCCTTTATTTCGTGCTTTTTGTGCTTTTTTTGTTTGGATTCGCAGAATCTATGATATTTTTAAGCGATTCAAGCACTTTTTGTGCGTGATTTGCGGCTTTGACATTGTAAAATGCCTTTAAAATAATGCCATCTTTTATGATAAAAGTTGAGCGGATAATGCCTTCGTATTCTTTGCCGTAATTCTTTTTTAATCCCCACGCGCCGTAAGATTCGGCGATTTTGTGGTTTTCATCGCAAAGCAAGTTTATTTTTAGATTTTCTTTTACGATGAATTTTTGGTGCGATTGCTCGTTATCTGGGCTAACGCCTAAAATCTCCGCGCCTAGTTTGCCAAACTCCGCGCTTAGCGCGCTAAAATCATTTGCCTCAATCGTGCAACCCTTTGTCATATCTTTTGGATAAAAATACAAAATGACAAATTTGCCTTTGAAATCGCTAAGTTTAACTTTTTTGCTATTTTGATTTGTGGTGGTAAAATCTGGGGCTTTTGTAGTTGCTTCTAATCTCATTTTTGCGTCCTTTCAATTTATAAATCGCAGAATCTTTAAAAATGAAATTTTAGCGAAAAATTTAGTAAAATCGCGCTATTTTTTTGTAGATTCACACAGAATTTTGTGGCTTTTGAATCTAAATTTTTGTGATTGTTAAATCGCAAAAATGCGCATTTTACGCACGAATCCAAAAAAAGGCACTTTATGCAAATCTATCAAAACACAAATTTCGCCACGCTTTTTGGGCGATTTATCGCGCCTAGCGTGATTTCGGCGGTATTTTTTAGCATTTATACAATCATCGATGACATAAGCGTAGGGAGCTATTTAGGCAACGAATCTCTCGCAGCTATGGGGCTTGTAATGCCTTTTATATTCATCGCATTCGCGCTTGCTGATATGATAGCCATAGGCTCATCGGTGCAAATCTCCCTGCATTTAGGCAAAAATGCGCTCAAAGAAGCCAGAGAAATTTTTTGCGCTTGTGTGCTAGCGATAGTGGGAATCTCGTGCATAGTGGGCTTTTTGGTGTATTTTGGGCTTTCATTTTTGCTAGATTTTATGGATGCAAGTGAGAACATAAAGACTTTAAGCGCGGAGTATTCGCGTGTGATTGCCATATTTATGCCATTTATCGCGCTATCTTACGCGCTTGATAATTATCTGCGGATTTGCGAAAAGGGCGTTTATGTGATGTGGGTTGGGATTTTTGTGGTGATTTGCAATGTGGCTTTGGTGTGCCTTTTTGTGATTTGGCTTGAAATGGGGATTTTTGGTGCGGGTTTGGCGATAAGTTTGGGACTTAGTTTTGGGACGATTTTAAGTGTGTTGCCGTTTTTTTACGCAAGATTTAGTGCTAAAATTTTGCGCCCCAAAACTAACGCTCAAAAAATTTTTAGGCATTTTATACAACGGAAGCTCCGAGTTTTTGGGCAATATTTCAGGCTCACTACTTGCGATTTTTGCTAATGTAACGCTTTTACAACTAAGCGGTGCGCTTGGCGTGGCGGTGTATGCGGCGATTGTGTATATCGATGAGTTGGCAATGTCTGCGATAATGGCGATAAATACCTCGCTTCAGCCTATTTTAAGCTACTTTTTCGCACAAAGAAATCGCGCCGAAATTATGCGAATCCTCCGCTTTTTGATTTGCGTAAATGCGATTTTTTCGCTTGTCGTATTTGTGATTTTAATCGTATTTCGCGCCGAATTTGCGGGACTTTTCGCACCAAATGCCACAAAAGGCGAGGGTATAGAATTTGTCACATTTATGTCAGTCGCATTGTTGCTTTATAATCTAAACTACCTTGTAATGTGGTTTAACGCCCTTGTCAGCGAACTTTTGAGCGCATTTGACAAGCCGACATTTTCGATGATACTCTCGCTAATGGCAAATCTCATCGCGCCACTTGCATTTTTGCTGATTTTGCCACGAATCTTTGGCGTAAATGGCGTGTTTTTGGTGGGATTTTTCGCTGAAATTTGCGTGGTAATATTAAGCGTGATTTTGCTAAAAAAGTGCTTGCGATTTTAGAGCTGAATCTTTAAAAAAATGAATATAAGATTTTGTCATTTAGCATTAAGTCAAATTTTGTATAATCACAAAATTTTGTTTTAAGGAAAAATGACTATGTCAAATTTGGCTTACAACTTTTCTAATCAACCCGCGCTTTTTGAGGTGGATTCTAGTGTGGATTTGGTAGAGAATCTAGCGGAGAAAAAAGCGCGATTTTTAGATTCACTCAAAGGCAGAAATCTCACTTACAAACGCTACACCAAAAGCCCTTTGCGCTATGGAGGGGGCAAAAGCCTAGCTGTGGGGCTAATTTTGGAGCATTTCCCAAATAATATAAAGCGCGTAGTAAGCCCATTTATCGGTGGTGGGAGCGTGGAGGTGGCAAGTGCATTAGAGCTAGATTTGGAAGTCAAAGCCTTTGATATTTTTGATATTTTGGTAAATTTTTGGCAGGTTTTGCTTAGTGATTCAAAAGCCTTGTGCGAAATCCTCGTGAATCTAGAGCCAAACAAAGAGACTTATGAGCGTATAAAAGCCGAACTAAAAGCGCATTATAAAAATGAAGCAACGCTAGATTCGCTTAACTTAGCGCGGGATTATTATTTTAATTTTAATCTTAGCTATGGACCGGGATTTTTGGGGTGGATGAGCAAAATCTATGAGGACAAAACGCGCTATGGCAATATGCTAAACAAACTGCGTGATTTTGGGCGCAACAAAAAAGCGCGAAATCTTAGCGTGGAGTGCGCGAGTTTTGAGCGCGTGTTTGAGCTATATCCAAACGACTTTTTCTACTGCGACCCGCCATATTTTCTCACAGGGGATAGCAAAATGTTTAAGGGAATCTACCCTATGCGAAATTTTCCCATTCATCACAATGGCTTCAAACACGAGCTTTTGGCGGAGTGCTTACACGCACATAAGGGCAAATTTGTGCTAAGCTACAATGACTGCGAATGGGTGCGAGAGGCGTATAAAGACTTTAAGATTTTAGAGCCAAAGTGGCAATACACAATGGGACAGGGCGAAACGCGCATCGGCAAAAATCGAATCGAGCGAGGCGACACGGATAATATCAAGCAAAGCCACGAGCTTTTAATCATCAAAGAATGAGGGTGTAAAAATGAAAATTAGCGAAGTCAAAACGGCGTTTAAAATCGCAGATGTGGAGTTTGTGGCAGGTAGCACGAAGCTAAATTTTAATTATCTTAAAGATTTACGAGATGAAAACGGCAAATCATTACCACAAAGCATTTTAACCCAAAATGTTGCGCGGGTGTATTTAATCGTGGTTGATGGAGTGATAAAGAAAATCGGCGGTTCTCAAGCAGTGGGCGGAATCAAAAATACGCTAGAAATCTACAAAGACGGCGGAGTCAAAGGACGCCCGGGTATCCGTAGTTTTGGCGTGTGGTATTTTCTCTATCATACGATTTTAAGCGGGGCAAAAATCGAATTTTATATGATTTATCAAGAGAATTTTGAAAAAGAAATCAAAGGGCTTTTTGGGCTAAAAAATGTCAAAAATGCGTATATTTCGTATAAACTGATTGAGGAATGTTGCGTGGCGGATTATTTAGAGCGTAAAGGTGGCAAACACCCTGATTGGAATGTGCAAGAACAAGGCAAAGACTGGCCACTAGAAATCAAAAACGAACACGCAGAAATCCAAAAAAATGCACAAAGTAGAGCGAAAAAAGTCGTGCGAAAAGAAGCAAAGAGGTAGAAAGATGATTTTATCAAACAAACGCATTTTGTTGCTTGTAAGCGGGGGGATTGCGATTTATAAGTCGCTTGATTTAATCAGTGCGCTTAAAAAAGAGGGCGCAGAGATTTTTGTGGTGATGAGCGAGGAAGCCACAAAATTCATCGCTCCGCTCACATTTGAGGCGATGAGTGGCAACAAAGTCCTTTGCAAATCAACCGAATCTTTTCCCCAAATATCGCATATTTCTTACGCAAATCTTGCTGACATCGCGATTTTAGCCCCTGCAAGTGTGAATAGTATCGCCAAGCTCACACACGGAATCGCCGATAGTTTGATAATTGAGACGCTTTTGGCGTGTAAATGCGCCGTTTTTATCGCCCCTAGCGCAAATGTCAATATGCTTGAATCTGCGCAAAATAGGGCAAATATGGATTTGTTAGAGCAAATGGGCTACCACATAATCCCGCCCCGCACTAGCCTTTTGGCGTGTAATATCATCGCAAATGGCGCGATGGCGGAGGTTTGCGAAATTATATTTCATCTAAAACGCGCTTTTTGTGTTGAAACAAACGGCTATTTTTGGCGTGATAAAAATGTCATAATATCGGGTGGCGGGAGCGTGGAGAAAATCGATGCGATTCGCCATATCTCAAATGATTCAAGTGGCAAACAAGCGTCAAATTTGGCTTTGGCGTTTTATTTTTTAGGTGCAAATGTGAGTTTAATCTCATCAAAATTTCCGCTAAATCTCCCGCTAGGCGTGAAAAAAATCGCTGTGAAAAGTAGTGCGGAGTTTCAAGAAAAAATAGAAAATGAGCTAGATTTGTATGCGAATCGCACAAAAAACGCAGAATCTGCTCCATTTTGTCATTTTGAGCGTAGCGAAAAATCTCAAAATAGAGATTCTTCGATTGCTTCGCAATCTCAGAATGACAAAAACCAAAACACAGAATCTAAAAACACGATTTTCATTTCAGCTGCGGCAATTAGCGATTATTTAGTGGCGAAACCAGCGCAAGGCAAGTTAAAAAAAGAACATTTAGGCAAAGAGTGGGATTTGCATTTAATTCAAAATACTGATATTTTAGCGCAGATTTCTAGCAAATTTGGCGATTCGTGCTATATTGTGGGATTTAAGGCAGAATCAAACGCAGATTCTGCGATTTTAAACGCCAAAAAAATGCTTGATTCAAAGGGTTGCGATATGGTGGTGCTAAATGTGATTAGCGAATCTAATCAAATCGGCAGGGATAGCAATGAAGTGCGCATTTTCACACGCGAGTCTAGCGCAAAAATCCCACAAGATTCAAAGCTAAATATTAGCTTTAAAATCGCGCAAAATATCGCCAAAAATCTTGTAAAAAAATGATTCAAAAGATTTTAAATATCGCCAAAATCGCCCAAACCACGCAAAATAATAGCATTAAAAATTTCAACACCACGCTCCCATTGCTTTTAGAAATCTTGCAAAAAACGCAAAAAGGATTTTTATTAAAACTCGGCAACACCACAATAGAGGCAAAAAGCAATGCAAATTTGCAACTTGGCGCGAAATATTGGGCGATTGTGAGAGACTCGGGCGGTGAGTTGCTGATTTCAAAGCTAAAAATGCGCCCCAAAATCGCAGAATCTGCCAAAAATTCGCCCATTTTTTTCACGCCAAAAGATTTGGAGGCGATGGCAAAAAATGCGGATTTCGTGCGAGAATTTAGGGATAAATTGATAGATTCTGCGCTAAATACGCATTTGAAAGATGAGTTTGATTTCATCTCAAACTCGCTGTATGCGCTAAATCAGGGCATTTTAAATCTTGTGATAAAAGAGCAAAATCGCCACATTTTACTCCAAATAAAAAGGCAAAAAAACGAGCAAATTACCTTCTGCGCGGTGTTTCATAATTTAGGGATTGTAAGTGGCAGCATTTATCAAAATAAAATTTTGCATTTGAGTGTGAATTACGAAAATGTCAAAAAACTGCTAGAAAAAAATACATATAAATTAGATTTTAGCGAGGTTAATATCGTAGTGCGGGACAATTCGGTGCTTTATGAGATGATGGAAGATTTGTTTATACAAGCATAAAATTTGCAAAATTTATGGTATTTTTTGCAAAAAACACACTAAAATTTCAACTTGGCTTTTGCCAAAATTTAAATTTAAGGGAGATATGATGGCTGTTTTGATTACGGATATTTGCATTTCGTGCGGTTCGTGCATTGATGAGTGTCCTGTGAGTGCGATTGTCGATGATGATGATAATCCCACAGGCGAGGGCATTTACTATGTGTATGGCGATAAATGCGTGGAGTGCGTAGGGCATAATGACGCTCCGGCGTGCGCCACTGCGTGCCCGACTGATGGGTGCATCGTGTGGAGTGCGCTAGGAAGCACAAATCGCGATGATATCGGCGAAAATATGCGAGGTGGCGACACCGCCTGCGTGTAATTTTCAGTGCGCTATTTGTCCGCAAGTAGCGCATTCAAAGTATATTTTTCACACTCCCACTACCTACAAATCGCTTCTCTACGCCACCTACGCTGTAAATTAGCTCTAATTTATGAGCGATTTTGCCATCTTTTGCCTTATTTTTTATCGCCAAAAGTGCGGTGTTTTTTAGCGTAATTTTGTCATTTATGATGATTTCGTTGTTTGAATCAAATGTAGATTCTGCGTTTTGTGCTTTTAGATTGCTCTTTATGCTGTGTAAAATAACTTGTATTTTTTGCAAGTTTATAATTTCTATATTTTCGCCACTAAATGCGATTTTTAAATCCGCATTTGCATAGTTGATTTCTGGCGCACCGATGAGAAAAATATCATTTATAAAAACCTTTGAATCTATAAATATTTTGCCCTTAATATTTGTGCTTAAAAAAATATTTTCAAAAAAATAACTTATAAAAAATCGCATTTTGTTTAGTTTTATTTCAAGCGATTTTTGAATATTATCACTTAGATTTGAGCGATTATAATATCGCTTGAAAATATCGCGCACGGGGGCAGATTCAGCGATATTATCAAAATCATAAATGCCATTTTCAAAGAGCACTTCAAAAATATGCCGTTTTGAATCGATGATATTTTCACTCGCAATCTCGCAAACAAGGGACTTTATCGCACTTTCAATCTCCCATTTCAAATCTTCATCAAATACCTCGCCCACAAACTCCACATTGCAAATCGCATTTTGCATTTTTAGCTTGTAAAGCATCGCAGAATCTACGATTTTCTCCCTAAATTGCGTGATTTTAGCGTGAATCGCACTTGCAATTTCGCTCAAATTATTCTCCAAAATTAACTCGACAAATCTATAAGTATCAAGCTCAAAATCGCCCTTGAAATAGGCAGATTCTGCGTTTTGCGGATAGAAGATAAACTCATCATTTTCAAATCCCACTTTTACCACTTCATCGATGACAACCTCGCTAAATGCGATATTTTCGCTATGTGAAATGTGAAAAATATCGCCATTCACAAAATACGCAAAAAACAGCGGATTTTCCACCTCACACACGCTAAAATCGGGCATTTTGTTTGGGATAATTGTTTGGAGCGTTTTTTTAAGATTTTTTTTAAATTTTTGATAGAGCATTTTTTGCGCGAAATCCTTAAATATTTTTGTTAAAATTCTACAATTTTTTTTATTAGGATTGTAGAAAAATGAAAATTATCGCTGGTAATTTTAAGAGCAACAAAAATCGTGCCGATTCGATTGGCTACCTAAATGCGCTGGATTCGCGCCTAAATGCCGCGACAAAAGAGCTTTTGGATTCGCGAAAAATTTATATTTTTCCTGCGATTACTTCGCTTGTGGCAAATGATTTTGCGAATCTCACGCTTGGCGCACAAAACGCGCATTTTGCCGAAGGCGGCGCATTTACGGGCGAAATATCGCTTTGTCATTTGAGCGAATTTCACATAAAAACGATTTTAATTGGGCATAGCGAACGGCGGACGCTTTTTGGTGAAAGCGATGAAGTTGTGGCAAAGAAATTTGCGTTTTTTGCTGAGCAAAATTTTGAGATTTTTCTTTGTGTGGGGGAAAATTTGGCGATTCGCCAATCTAATAAAACAAAGGATTTTTTGCAATCGCAACTAAAAAATATCGATTTAGATTATCCAAATCTAATCATCGCTTATGAGCCTATTTGGGCGATAGGCACGGGACAAAATGCAAGTTTGGAGCAGATTAGCGAAGTCTATGAATTTTTGCAAAATATCGCCAAAAAGCCCATACTTTATGGCGGGAGCGTGAATGCAAACAATGCAAAAGAGATTTTGTCCGCGACAGACGGCGTTTTGGTGGGCAATGCGAGTTTAGAAGTAGAGCATTTTTATCAAATCATAAGGAGTTAAGATAATGCAAGGGAATATTTTAGAAGGTAAAAAAGGGCTAATTGTAGGCATCGCAAACAATAAGTCCATAGCCTATGGCATAGCGAAATCTTGCCACGAGCAAGGGGCGAATTTGGCATTCACTTTTATGAATGACAGCATAAAAAAGCGCGTAGAGCCGATAGCTTGTGAATTTGGTAGCGATAAGATTTATGAGCTAGATGTGGGGAATGAATCGCATTTTGGCGCGTTGCGTGAGAGTTTGAAAAGAGATTTTGGAAAAATCGACTTTATCGTGCATAGCGTGGCTTTTGCGCCAAAAGAAGCGTTAGATGGCGAGTTTTTGGCGACTTCAAAAAGCGCGTTTAATACGGCGATGGAGATTTCTGTGTATTCGCTTGTGGAGCTTGTGCGCGAAATGCTGCCTATAGTGAGCGAAAATGGCGCAATTCTTACCCTTAGCTATTTGGGAGCGCAAAAATATATCACACATTACAATGTGATGGGCGTGGCAAAGGCTGCGCTTGAATCCTCTGTGAGATATTTAGCTTATGAGCTTGGAGAGCGAGGGATTCGCATAAATGCCATTTCTGCGGGTCCCATTCGCACTTTGGCGGCAAGTGGAATTGGCGATTTTAGAATGATTTTAAAGTGGAATGAAATAAATGCGCCACTCAAAAAAAATGTCGGCATTAGCGAAGTTGGCGATTCGGCTATGTATTTGCTATCTCCGCTTTCGAGCGCGGTTACGGGCGAAGTGCATTATGTCGATTGCGGATATAGCATAATGGGAATGGCTGCCACAGAGGAAAAAGACGGCAAAATCCACATAGCGTGGGAAAATAAGGGAGAATAAAAATGAGCAATTTTGACGAAAACGAAAATGTTGGCGAAGAGGACTTTGATGATGATTTCGACTTTGATGAGTTAGATGACTTTGATGATGAGGATTTCGACTACGATGAGGATGATTACACTTACAGCGATGATGACTATGAGGATGAGTAGGCGATGATAGAACTCGCACTAATTCAGCACAGCTTCAAAGGCGAAGCGACAAATGACTTCATCGCAGAATCTATCGCCAAATCCGCAGAATCTGGCGCGAATTTAGTCGCATTGCAAGAGTTGCATTCATTTGAGTATTTCTGCCAAAGCGAAAATGTCGAGTTTTTCAAATACGCAGAATCTTTTGAGAGCCAAAAGGCATTTTTCGCGAAACTCGCAAAAGCGCATAAAGTCGTGCTTGTCACTTCGCTCTTTGAAAAGAGAGCAATGGGACTTTATCACAACACGGCGGTGGTGTTTGACAAAGATGGTAGCATAGCAGGGCAGTATCGCAAAATGCACATCCCCGATGACCCGAGCTTCTATGAGAAATTTTACTTTACGCAAGGCGATAATGACTTTGCGCCGATTAAAACAACGCTTGGTAAAATCGGCGTTTTAATTTGCTGGGACCAATGGTATCCCGAAGCGGCGCGTTTGATGGCGTTAGGTGGGGCGGAGATTTTGATTTATCCTACCGCAATCGGGTGGGATTTGAGCGATTCAGATGACGAGAAAAAAAGGCAACTAAACGCGTGGATTGCGGTGCAAAGGGGACACGCTATTGCAAATGGCATTTTTGTTTGCGCGATAAATCGGCACGGGATTGAAACGCAGAATCTATCAAATAACACGCAAAGTGCGATAAATTTTTGGGGGCATAGCTTTGCCTTTGGACCGCAGGGCGAGGAAATAGCGATGGCAAGTGCGGATAAAGATGAGATTTTACGCATTTGCATCGATAGGCGCAGAATCTCGCAAGTCCGCAATATATGGCCCTTTTTGCGCGATAGAAGGATTGAATATTATCATAATTTGACAAAACGATTTATTGACTAATGCCACGCAAAAAAATCGCAGAATCTAAAGCAATTCGTCTCTTACGCAACCTTCGCGGGAGCTTGAAAAATTCTCGCTTAATGGACTTTATGTCCTATTTTCGCTCGAATTTTTCAGCGCAACCCACGAATCTCGCGCAAGATACTAGAATTGCAAATGATTTAATTGTAGATTCTGTGAATCAAACGCAAGATTCACCGAATCAAACAAAAATCGCAGAATCTAATGCAAAATTCACAAAATCTAGCAACATTTCGCAGAATCTAAACGCACACTCCACCTTCAAATCTCGCGCAAAAAAAATCCTTCGTATCGCCATCCCTGCGGGATTAAACTCGCTTTTAGATATCGCAAACATCATCATCGGCATATTTTTGATGGGGCAACTCTCGCAATACCATATCATCGCCGTAGGACTTGGACTGAACTTCTTTATGATGCTTTTTGCCATCACAAATATCTTTTTTGTCGGCACAAATGCGCAAATTTCGCGCCTTTATGGTATGGGTGATTTTAGCGGGATTTGCGCGGTTTTATCAAGTATGTTTTTTGGCGTGTGTGTGCTGTCGCTGCCGATTTTTTTAGTCGCCGATTCGCTTCAACGCACCTATTTTGAGTGGATTGGCGTGGATGGCACTTCGCAGATTTTAGGCGAGATTTTCACCACCATCATCATCGCCACAATCCCCGCAGTTTTGCTCCGCACAATCATTATCGCCGCATTTAACGCCATTGGCAACACAAAAACGCCCTTTTACATAAAGATTTTCACCACCGCCCTAAATATCGCGCTAAATTTAGTGCTGATTTTTGTCGCAAATCTCGACATCGTAGGCATTGCGCTTGCAAATCTCATCACGGCGTATATGGAGTTTTTGATTTTACTATGCCTTTTAGCGCGAAAAAATGCGGTGCTAAAACTGCGCTACACTCTCAAATGGCGACTTTTCAAAAAAGGACTAATCATCGGCGTGCCAATCGGCGTTGAACGCGCATTCACCATCATTTCGCTAATGCTAATCGCCAAATTTGTCGCAAACTACGGGAGTGACTATCTCGCAGGACTTCAAATCGGCAGTCGAATCGAATTTATCGCAATAATGCCATCATTTGGATTCGTAGTCGCTTCGATGGCGCTCACAGGGCAGTTTTTAGGCGCGGGGAGGGCGGATATGGTGCGAAAATATATCCACACCACAATCATTTTGGCGTCCGCATTTATGGGCGTTATGGGGATTTTGATGGTTGCCTTTGGCGGGGGATTGAGCGCGTTTTTTAGCGACAGAAGCGAAGTGGTTTATAGTAGTTACTTGTATTTAGTATGCGTGGGATTGTCGCAAATCCCGCTTGTGTTTATCTTTGTCATCGATGGGGCGTTTCGCGGGGCAGGTGCGACAAAAATCTCGCTTTTTGTAAATACGACTTGTATTTGGATTTTACGAATCTTGCCAATGTATGTTTGCTTACAGCTAAAAATGCCTATCCTTGCGATATATCTCATCATTTTGATTGAGACATTTTTGCGTGGATTTGTGTTTTTTTATATTTTTAGAAAATATTTTGGCAGGATTTTTAGGTAGCGATTTTGCTAAAATTTGATTTTAAAATAATGGAGGTGCAAAATGGCGTGTGTATTGCAAATCGGAGCAGGTGGCGTAGGTGGCGTAGTCGCGCACAAAATGGCGATGAATCGGGGCGTATTTTCAAAAATCATATTAGCTTCGCGCACTTTGAGCAAATGCCAAGCAATCGCAGAATCTATCCGCGCAAAAGGCTTTGGCGAGATTGAGATTGACGAAGTAGATGCTAATAGCGTGGAATCTGTGGTGGCTTTGATAGAAAAATACCGCCCAAAACTCGTGGTAAATGTGGCGTTGCCTTATCAAGATTTGGCGATTATGGAGGCGTGCTTGCGCACGAAAACGCATTATTTAGACACGGCAAATTATGAGCACCCAGATAGCGCGCACTTTGAGTATAAAGAGCAGTGGGCTTATGATACGCGCTACAAGGAAACGGGGATTTTCGCGCTTTTGGGGAGTGGCTTTGACCCGGGCGTTACGAATGTCTTTTGTGCGTATGCGCAAAAGCATTATTTTGATGAGATTCATAGTATCGATATTTTGGATTGCAACGCAGGCGACCACGGATACGCGTTTGCGACAAATTTTAACCCCGAAATCAATTTGCGTGAGGTGAGTAGCAAGGGGAGATTTTGGGTGAAAAATGGCGTGGATTTGGCAAATCCCCCCTCCCTTGCGGAGGGGGCTAGGGGGTGGGTGGATTCTACAAGCCTAGAATCAAACCTTGCTTTAAATTCTGATTTGCAAGAGGATAAAATCTATCGCAAATTTGAGCGAAGCGAAAAGCATTTTGCATTAGAATCAAACACGCAAGATTTGCAAAATCAAAATTATTTCGGCGGGCAGTGGCGCGATGTCGCACCATTATCACTGATGAAAGAGTGGGACTATCTGGGCGTGGGCGTGAAAAACAGCTACTTGCTCTACCACGAGGAGTTAGAATCGCTTATCCGCAATATAAAGGGTTTGCGCAAAATCCGCTTTTTTATGACATTTGGCGAATCCTACCTAACGCATATGAAATGCCTAGAAAATGTCGGCTTACTTCGCATCGATGAAGTCGCGCACAAAGGGGGCAAAATCATTCCTATCGAAGTGCTAAAAACGCTACTGCCAGACCCAGCGAGCCTAGCCCCGCGCACCAAAGGGCAAACGCACATCGGCTGCTACATAAAGGGCATAAAAGATGGCGCGGAGCGGACAATCTACATTTACAACATTTGCGAGCACGAAAAATGCTACGAGGAAGTGGGCGCACAGGGGGTTAGCTACACCACAGGCGTGCCTGCGATGATAGGGGCGAAGCTGATATGCGAGGGCAAATGGGGCGTGGGGTGTGAGAAAACGCCAAATGACGCAAATAATGATGATATGCCAAAAGGCGGGGAATGGCAGGGGGTTGATAATGCGGTGGAATTGCAATCAAAAAAGGGGAATCCTGCGGAAGTATCTTGCGGGAAGTTCGTGGGTTGTGAAGCCACGAGCGAGGAAATAGAACTAAATCGTTCATTGACGAAGCGAGTGGCAAACTCCCGCGAAATTACCCAAGAGACAACGCAGGGTGCGGGGGTTTGGAATATGGAGCAAAACAACCCCGACTTTTTTATGCGCGAACTAAATACGCAAGGTTTGCCCTATGTTGTGGTTGAGTTTGATTCAAATGGAAATGCAAAAGTTTTGGAGGACGGATGCGAATCTAAATAAGGAAAAATAAATGATTTTTCAGCTTATGAAAATTTTGCGAATCTTTACAAAACCGCACAAAAAGCGCAAATCAAAGCAATTTTTAGAGATTGCAAATAAACAAAAAGGCGATAATTACGAATTTCAAATCGGTGAATCTTACAAGCGCAAGGGCTACAAAATCCACTACAATGGCATAAATATGGGCGTTGCTGATGGTGGCATTGACATAGTCGCACACAAAGGCGATGAGACGATTTTGATTCAATGCAAAAATTGGGAGCATTCGCAAGTCAAACAAGAGCATTTGCGAATCTTTTTAGGCGACTGCACGGCATATATCAAGCGCAATCAAAAATACCTTGCCAAGCGCAAGATTCGCCGTGTGTTTGTAACGAGCTGTAAGCGCACGGACTTTGGCGTAAAGCGATTCGTGGCAGAAAATAATGTAGAATATAAAATTGTGCCTTATAAAAAACGCTAAGCAGTTGCGAACCTAACGCAAAATTTCTTACTAAAATCCTATGAATTTATTTATAGGAATCACAAACAAATTTCGCAATGAAAAATTAAGTAGATTCTGCGATTTTTGCGTGATTCGCAGAATCTGCCACGAAAATTCTGCGAGATTCTGCGATTTTATGTGTAGATTCTGCGATTCGCAGAATCTATGCAGTTTTTGCCATTTTTGCCCCAAAATTTTGCGAATTTTTACAAATACAATATGATTTTAAAAATTTATGCTTGATTTTTTGAAAATTTATGCTATATTTTCGCTTTTAAAAATCACAAAATACAAAGGACAAAAATGAGCGGATATAAAATCCCAGATTCGGTTACCAAAGGCGACTTTGAGTTTTTTAAAAAATCGCTTGATGATTTGAAAAATGGCATAATCACAAAGGACGATTTTAAGGGCATTCGTGTGCCTTTTGGCGTATATGAGCAAAGGGAGCGCGAGACTTATATGGTGCGCGTGAAAACTTATGGCGGGGAGATAGAGCCAAAACAACTTGGTATTTTAGCGGACTATGCGGACAAATATGCAAACAATCAGCTTCACATTACTACGCGTGGCGGGATTCAGTTGCATTATACAAAGTTAGATGATTTATGCGAGATTTTGGAGAATCTGCACTCTATCGGGCTTACTTCGCGTGGTGGCGGAGGGGCTACGGTGCGCAATATTAACGCAGACATTCTCTCAAATGTCGCAAGTGATTGCGTTTTTGATGTGATACCTTATGCAAATGCGCTCACAACCAAAATGTTAGGGCTTAAAGATTCCTTTTACTTGCCTAAAAAATTCAAATTCGCCTTTTCTGCTTCAAGCGCGGATAGAGCGATGGCAACGATTACTGATGTGGGATTTATCGCTAAGATTCAAGGCAAAGAGCGCGGTTTTGAAGTGTGGGTAGCAGGCGGAATGGGCGCAAAACCACTGCTTGGATTTAAGCTAATGGACTTTTTGCCCGAATCGGACTTGTTTGTTTTGGCACAGGCGGCAAAGCAGATTTATGATAGGCACGGCGATAGAGAGCGCAAAAATCGAGCGCGGTTTAGATTCGTGGCTGAAAAGTTTGGCGAATCAGAGCTTTCAAAGATGATTTTTGATGAGATGAAAATCGTGCGGACAAATTTTGATTGCGCTTTGAGTGTCGAATCTAGCCCAAAATTGCCCGAATTAAGTGGCGCGGATTTAGAGATTCCACAAATGAGCGAAGCGCAACAAAAATGGTGGAATCGCTTTGTGATAAAGCAAGTGCAAAATGGCTATTTTTGCGCCAAAGTGCCTTTGAGTTTGGGCGATTTGAAATCCACTCACGCAAGGGAGCTTGCGCAAAGACTTGAAAAAATCGGCAATCACAGCTTATTTTTCGCACCAAATCAAAATATGTATTTGCGAAATTTAAGCGCGAAAAACTTGCTTAGTTTGCACGATTTGATTACGCAGTTTTCAACTCAAAGTGCCAAACCTGCCATTATCGGCGATATGGTGGCTTGCACGGGTGCGGCGACTTGTCAGCTAGGCATTGCGCGTCCGCGTGGCGCAGTGCTAAAAATCGAGGAATATTTGGAGGACAAGGGGTTAGATTTAGACGCGCTTCAAGAATTTAGGATTCAGCTCTCTGGCTGTCCAAATTCGTGTGCGAATCATTTTAGCGCGAATTTGGGCTTTTTTGGCAAGTCTAAACGCAATGGTGATTATAGCTATCCTGCGTATAATGTCGTAATCGGCGGGATTGTGAGTGCGAGTGCGGAGAAAAAATCGCGCTTTGCGAAAAAAGTCGCGGATATTTCGGCATTTCACTTGCCTGAATTTATCTATCGTGTTTTGGCAAAATATATCCCGCAAAAAGCGCAATATCCGCTATTTGAGGATTATGTCGATAGCGTGGGTGAAGCGGAAATCATCGCAATCGCAGAATCATTGCAAGAGATTCCTAGCTTTGATGAAAATCCTGCGCCATATTATGACTACACGAGCGATAAACTCTTTGGCGAGACAAGCAAAGAGCGAGGCATTGGCGAAGAGCATTTTAAAGAAATTAAACCACATTAAAAGGATAAAAAATGAAAAAACTAGCATTCAAAATCGTGGCATCGATTTTAGGATTTGTAAGCGTGGTGTTTGGGGCAAATTATGAGATTTTAAATGTCTCTTATGACCCCACAAGAGAGCTTTATAGGGCATATAATGCCGAATTTAGCGCGTGGTATGCAAAGCAAAAAAGCGATAAAGTATCGATTCGTCAATCACACGGGGGCTCAGGCGCACAAGCGCGCTCTGTCATCGATGGGCTTGAATCTGACATAGTTTCGCTTGCGTTGGCGTTTGATATTGACGCGATTGCGGAGCGTGGATTGCTAAAAAAAGATTGGCAAAAAGCGTTTCCAAACAACTCTACGCCATATTACTCAACAATCGTTTTTCTCGTTAGAGCTGGCAATCCAAAGGGCATAAAAGATTGGGACGATTTGGTAAAAGACGGCGTGAAAGTAATTACGCCAAATCCCAAAACTTCGGGCGGTGCGCGGTGGAATCACCTAGCAGCCCTAGCTTACGCTCTTAAAATGGAGAAAAACAACGATAAACCACAGGCGCAAAATTATATAGCGCGAGAATTTTTGACAAAACTTTACAAAAATGTGCCTGTGCTAGATTCAGGTGCGAGGGGCGCGACAAATACCTTTGTGAAGCGCAATGTGGGCGATGTGCTAATCGCGTGGGAAAACGAAGCCCTTTTAGCGCAAAAGCAACTTGGCAAGGGCAAATTTGAGATTGTCATTCCTAGCATTAGTATTCTCGCTGAACCACCTGTGGCAATCGTAGATAAAGTCGTGGATAAAAAAGGCACACGCGAAGTGGCAAAGGCGTATATCACGCATTTGTATGATGAAAGTGCGCAAGAAATCATCGCCAAAAATTTCTATCGCCCCATAAATGAAGCGGTGGCGAAAAAATATAGTGCGAATTTTCCTGCGCTAGAACTCGTAAAAATCGATACCTTTGGTGGCTGGAGCAAAGCACAAAAGACGCATTTTAGCGATGGCGGGGAGTTTGATAAGATTTTTGAAGCGATTAAAAAAGAGAAAAAATAGCGCGGATTCTGCGCTTTGCAGAATCTAACACAAAAAACGCAGAATCTGAGCCTAGATTCTGCGAATCTTAATATATTTTATGGTAAAATGCCATATTTTAATTTCAAAATAAGGATAAAGCAATGCAAACCATAAATGTAACTTTTAGAATGGATAAAGACGACAAGGCGCAATTTGAGCGAATCATAAGCGATATGGGGCTAAATCTTAGCTCTGCGTTTAATGTATTTGCCAAAGCCGTGATACGCGAAAATGCGATACCATTTAGCTTACAAGGTAGAAGCGAGATGCCAAATGATAAAACCAAAAAGGCGATAGAAAACGCACGAAAAGGCGAGAATTTAGAGAGTTTTACTTTGGAGCAGTTAAGGGCAGAATTTGAAGCAATGAAGTCGCAAAATAAGGCATAAGCGATGAATTTAAAACGCGAGAAAAAATTTATCAATGACTTATCAAAGGTGCGATTAAGCGATAGCGAGTTTAATAAAATGGTGGAATATTTTTCATTATTAGCAAATGATAAACCACTGCCACCAAGCGCAAACGACCACGCGCTAAAAGGGGAATATGCAGATGCTAGGGAATTTCATATTTGTGGCGATAAGCTAGTGATTTATTTGATTGAAAATGATGAGATTCGACTATTGCGAATCGGCACACATTCGCAACTTTTTAAATGATTTGGAGTAAAAATAAAATGAAAAAACTACTAGCATTTATATTTTTAGCGTGTGGCGTGGTGTTTGGTGAGCAGATTCGTATATTTATAGCACAAGATGATAATATAGAGATTCGCTATAAATTTATACCGCCAAATGTTAAGACGAGAATGTATATAGCATTTGAAATATATCATAATGGCGTGTTGGTGTTTAAGGATAAGGCTTGGGCTTGGACGGCAGCTGAAAAAGAGGACATAGCCGAAAATGGTGAATCTTATAGAGTGTATGTTTATAACAATGATGGCAAATGCAAAGTAAGCCTTAGAGAGCAACAAGGCTCTTTATTAAAAAGCGAATATAAAAATCCACCAAAGCAAAGCAAAGAAAGAATGCAAATAAGGATAGAGAACAAACAAGACAAAGTCTGCGATTCGCTTAAAAATATCGCGCTAGAAAATAAAATCTTTTATAAAATCAATAAGGATTAGCAAATGAATCTCTCACAACTATCACAAAAAATCATCGCCAAAAAGCCCTCGATTTTGCAGGGCTTTGGGCTTAGCTTCGGGCTTGGTATGACATATTTTAGTCTGCTTGTGATTATCCCGCTAATCGCGCTTTTTGCGTTTAGCTTTAAATTAGAGTGGGCAAAATTTGTAGAAATCATCAGTGATTCACAAGTGCTAAGTGCGCTTAGATTCTCACTCTCCACCGCGCTCATCGCCGCGCTAATAAATCTTATTTTAGGATTTATCGTGGCGTGGAGCTTGGCGCGATATGACTTTTTTGGCAAACGACTTTTAGAAGCCCTAATCGACTTGCCTTTCGCGCTCCCCACCGCCGTAGCGGGAATCGCAATCGCTTTTTTGCTATCAAGCAATGGTATCGTAGGCAAGGCATTTTTGGCAATCGGTGTAGATTTGGAGGGGCGCAGTTTTGTAGCCGTTGTCGTGGCTTTAGTGTTTGTAGGGATTCCCTTTGTGATTCGCACACTAGAACCCGTCATCAAAGATTTAGACAAAGAGAGTTTAGAAGCCGCAGGGAGCTTGGGGGCGAACTTTTATCAAAGTTTTTATTTTGTGATTTTGCCTTCTTTAATCCCATCTGCGCTCATTGGATTCGCCCTAGCCTTTGCGCGGGGGCTTGGCGAGTATGGCTCAGTGATTTTTGTCTCAAACAATATCCCATTTGAGAGCGAAATACTGCCACTTTTAATCGTAAAAAAGTTAGATTCGTTTGATTATTTGGGCGGAAGCGCGGTAGGTGTGCTAATGATAAGCGTGGCATTTGTGATTTTACTTGCTATCAATCTTTTAGGGCAATGGAGGAAGCGCGTATGAATGGCAAAAATATGGCGCAAAAAAACGCGCAAATGATAAAAAACACAGAGCCAAAGGCGTTGCGCTACATTGGCATTGGCATTAGCTTTGCGTTTTTGGGCATTATGGTGGCGTTGCCTTTGATTATCGTCTTTGTGGAGGCGTTGAGTGAGGGTGTGGGCGTGTATGTGGAGGCGTTAAGCGATGAATACACGATAAAAGCACTGCTTTTGACGCTTACTTGCGTTGTCATTGTCGTGCCGATAAATGCGATATTTGGGACTTTTATCGCTTATGCAATCGCAAAGTTTGAATTTCGTGGCAAGTTTATATTATCAAGTCTTATTGAGATTCCCTTTGCCGTATCGCCTGTGATTGTGGGGCTTTGCTTTGTGCTTTTGTTTGGCAATAGCGGATTTTTTGGCGAGATTTTAAACGCGTGGGATATAAAAATCATTTTTGCCATCCCCGCGATAATCCTAGCAAGCGCGTTTGTAACATTCCCCTTTGTCGCAAAAGAACTCATCGCGCTAATGCAAGAGCAGGGCAAAGAGGAAGAGGAAGCCGCCATAAGTTTGGGCGCAAACGGGTGGCAGAGCTTTTTTAAGGTAACTTTGCCAAATATCAAATGGGGGCTTTTCTATGGTATCGTGCTGACAAATGCGCGGGTTATCGGCGAGTTTGGCGCGGTGGCGGTGGTGAGCGGGAAAATCATCGGGCTTACTACCACGATGCCTTTATATATTGAGATTCTCTACAATGACTATCTCTACACGGCGGCGTTTGCAGTGGCAAGTGTGCTAACGCTACTTTCAATCATCGCGCTTATTTTGAAATGTATCATTGAGAAATATGAGAGAGCGTAAAAACGCAGAATCTAGTGGCATAAATCAGCGCAAGGTTTTTTAAGATTGCTGCGAATACAAATCAAAATAATGGGAGTGCAAAAATAAAAAAATTAAGTTTGGTGATTGTAATTGTCGGGGCGGTGTGCGCTGTGGCTTTGGGTGTGGGTATAAGCGCGAAAATTTTAGGCACAAACCAAAGCGATTCGCATTCGCTATACTTCGCGCTCAAAGGCAATGCAATCGATTCATTGCTTGTCCAAAAAAGCGATAGAGTGCTAAAAGTGTTGGCAAAAGATTCTACAAATGGCGAAATCTATGTCGCCAAAACCTACCATATCGCGCTAGGTGGCAATCCACAAGGGCACAAAGCGCAAGAGGGCGATAGCAAGACTCCTGAGGGAGAATATCTCATCGATAGCAAAAATCCAAAATCGCGCTTTTTTCTAAATCTTGGCATTTCTTACCCAAATAGCGCGGATTTGGCAGATGCAAAGGCGCGTGGCGTGAGTGCTGGTGGGGATATAAAGATTCACGGATTGCGTAATGGGCTTGGATTTTTGGGGAAGTTAAGCTATGTTGCGGGTGATTGGACAGATGGCTGTATCGCGGTGCTAAATGATGAAATCAAAGAATTGTATGAGAGTGTCAAAGTCGGCACAAAGATTATGATTGTGCCATAAGCGTGAATCTGCAATTTAGATTCGCGTGAAGTTGGCATTAGATTCGCGCTAAATTTCGCTTAAAATTTTTATGATTCGCATAAAATCGCCCTAAATTTTTGCTACAATTTCGCTTTTTTTAAACGCACGATTTATAAAGCATTTGTCACAAAGGGCAAACTTTTGGGATTTTTCTTAATCGTTCGCGCAAAAGCACAAAAGGTGGCACAATGATTAGGGCGATTTTTGCACTGCTTTTATAAGCGCGTTAAATGCGCAATCCACGCCAAAATCTACACTAGAATCTAACCCGCAAATCGCAGAATCTAGCGCAAAACAAAATGTAGATTTGACAAACAACTCTATTACCCCCCCCCCCCAAATTTGTCGCATTCTGCAAAAACTAAGTTAGATTCCACAGCGGATTTTGCAAGTTTAGATTCCGCACCGCAAAAAAATCTAACCCAATATTTTGCCACAAATCCCGCATTTGGCGATAAACAAAATGCGATTCGGTTAGAGTTTGGCGCAAGTGTGCGAAGCAAAGGCTTTGAAAATCAATATCAAGTCGAATTTATCTACTCGCAACCAAACCGCTTTTTTCGCATTCACGGGCGACTAAATGTCGAAGTGGGCGGATTTTTTGGCTTTGGGCGTGGCTTTGGCGAAGTGAGTTTAGGCGCGATAAATCTCGCATTTGCAGGGGTTAGCGAGGATATTTTGCTCCCGCTTTTTGTGAGCGAAAATGGCAATCTTTACGCAGGGGTTGGCATCGGCGCGTATATCAAAAGCAAGGGCGAATCGCGCGTGGGTTCAAATTTCACCTTTGGAGAGCGCGTGTTTGTGGGCTATCTGTGGCAAAATTTTAGCTTTGAAATCTTTGTCAAGCATTTTAGCAACGGCACTTTGAGTTTGCCAAATAGCGGACATAATTTCTTTGGAATCACAAGCGGATATGTGTTTTAGGCGCGAATCTGGGATTGATTCGCGCAAGATTCGCACAAAGATTCGCGCTAAATTTATGCAAATTTTTTTATAATTGCGCCAAAAATTTTTGCATAAATGGAGGCGCAAAATGGCATACACGATTAAGCAAGTCGAATCCATCACAAAAGTGAGTTGCCACACACTGCGATATTGGGCGAAAATGGGGCTTTTCTCACATATAGAGCGCGATGACAACGGCTACCGATATTTTAGCGAACGCGATTTGCAGTGGGTTGGGCTAGTGCAATGTATGCGACAGACAGGTATGAGTATCGCAAAAGTGCGTGAGTTTGTCGAGCTAAGCAAAAGGGGCGATTCAAGCCTAAATGAGCGAATTGCAATGTTGCAAACACAAAGGAGCGAGATTTTATCCGTGCTTGAATCTTACCAAAACGCCCTAAATTGCATTGATAAAAAGATAGCGATTTTGGAGGCAAAAAGCGACTTAATGACGCCGGGCAAAAGCAAGGGACTGCGCAAATACTACGATAAAGACAAGCAATACAAAAGCCTAAAAGACAATGCAAGTAGCAAGGTGCGAGTGCGAAAGTGAAATGTATTAGGCAAATATAGCATTATGGGCGAAAATCGCTAAATTTTTAGGATATGTGGCGCACGAGATTTGCTTTGTCGTTATAAAAATTTTCTTTTTTATGGGATGCGAATCTGTGGATTTTTTGGCTTTAATTTTTTTGTTATTTTTCGTTGTCGCTGGGGCTTGGACGCTTTACACACAAGGGCGAAGCGCAAAGATTTTGCTTGGCATTTTTTGGGGCTTTTGGCTTTGTATTTTTGTCTCCGAGATATTTAAGATATTTTTACTCACTCAATTTAATGTGATAAAATTAGAGGATTTTTTTGCTTTATCATTTGCGATAATGCTTTGTATCGTGGGTTTAGCAAGTATTATTTTCCATAAAAAATTCCCAAATTTTTGGCTTTTTTATCCTTATGTGTGCTTTTTTGTCGGCATTGTGGCGTCTAATATTTGGGATTTGTTTAATGAAGCACCGCGCAACAAAGGCACTTATGTCGATGATGATGAAATCTATCTTTGGCGCACACTAGCGGGGCTTTTTGTGGTATTAAGTTTGGTGGGACTTTACACACTTTTTAAGCGCAAAAAACTCATCTGCACGCTTATTTTTGTGGTGATTTGTGTGCTGTGGGCGTGGAGTTTTGTGCGTTTTAGCACTTAAATTCGCGCTATTGTAAGTCGCCTTAAACGAAACGCAACGCAAAATCCACAAAACAATAATCCAAAATAGCCACAAATCTAGCCAAAACAAAAAATATAAATTTGCTATAATTGCGCGTGAATCTAATCAAAATAAAAGGATAAAAAATGACAATCCAAGTGCAAATCAGCGATAAAAATAAAAGCGAGATTATAAGCGCGATTCGCCTGCTAAAGGGCGTGCGTGAAGTGCGCGAATCTAGCAAAAACAAAAGCGAAAAATTGCCCCAAAAGCTTCCTATGGAAACCAAAGCGGACTATAAAGCGTGGAAAAAGGCGCGAAAAGAGTTGAAGCGCGGGGAAACTTACAGCCTAGAATCTGTCAAAAAAGAGCTTGGGCTATGAGCTATAAAGTAGAGATGAACAAGGAAGTGCGGAAGTTTTTGCACTCACACCCTGAAGTAAGCGCGAAATTTATTCACGCATTAGAGCAAATCGCGCAAAATCCATTTGAAAATAACCTTGACATTAAGCGTTTGCAGGGTGAATCACACAAATATCGATTGCGAATCGGCAAATATCGCCTTTTGTATGAAATAATCGAATCACAAATCCTAATCTACGCCTACAAGGCGCAATCTCGGGGCGATATTTATAAATAAGATTCACGCGAATCGAAATTAAAATAATGGAGCGATAAAAAATGAAAAAGTTAAGTTTAGTATTTTTAGTGGTGGGGCTTTTAGTGCAAGTGGCGTTTGCTTTTCCGCCAGATTTTTGCTATGAATGTAAGCCATATTTAAGCAATAAAGGCGTGATGAGTAAAAACACACTTAAACGCATAAATTGCGCTGATAAATTTGCGAATATGGCTTGTTTTAGTGGCGAAGTAGAACTTACAGGCGTAGTTGTAAGCGCGTATCATAACGAATATGATGAAAACTTTTTTCAAACGCGCTTTTACCCTGATAAGAATTTGGATTTGCCTTTTTTGCGTTGGGGTTATTGCGATGGTGGCGTGTTTGATGAGAAAATGCAAAGATTGGATTGCAGTAAGGTTAAAGTCAAATTTGAGCGATTAGATTTTGGTGTGCTTTTAAAAATCGATAGCAAAAAAGTATTTTTACCCAAAGCGATTGCGGATAAGCATTTGGGCGAGAGTAGGATTCGCGCTAAAGTGCGCTTAAAAGATTATAGCTTTTATGGCGAGGGCGAAGCGGGACACGATGCTTACGCTACGCTTATAGAATTTAGCCCACTTGGCAAGGTATATGAGCATTACGAAGACGGCGGAGAGTTTATATCGCTTAAATACGGCTCAAAAGATAGCTTTGTAAATCTACGCGATAAGCCAAATGGCAATATCATCGCACAAATTAAGCGCGAGGATATGCGCTGTGGAGCTGAAAATGATGAGATTTTATGGGCGGATTATCCACCTGATACAAAGATTGAAAAATTGCCACAAAATAAATGGTTGGAAGTCTTTTACTACCCACTAAATGCCAAAAAGCCCCAAGAGGCAATCTATGGCTATATCCACAGCTCACAGCTAAAATTGTCGTGCGATTCGCAGGTTTTAAGTGAATCTGCGCAAGATTTAAGCAAAAATCAATCATTATGCGAAGCAATATGGCAAAGTGATATAAAGGCAACAAAAAGCGATATTGAGGCAATAAAGCAAGCGTTACAAAGTGGCGCAAATGTCAATACGGCGGATTGTAATGGTCGCAGTGCATTTGACAAAAGCGTGTATAGTGGGCGTTTTGATATAGCACTATATTTGGTGAAAAATAAAAATTTCAATGTCAATATGCGTGATATAGATAATGGCGATACGCCACTGATTATAGCAGTAAATATGAATTGTGAGATTAAGTCGTCTGAGTGTAAGGGCAACGATAAGATTTATGAAATTGCAAAATTGCTTATGCAAAAAGGTGCGAATCCATATATGAAAAATAAAGAAAGAATAAGTGCGATTTCACTAGCTGAAAGTGAAGGCTGTGGTTGCGAATACAAACCTGATAACAAAATGCTTAAAATTTTGCAAGGGAGAAGTAGTAAAAAATGAAAAAGTTAGGTTTGATATTTTTGGCAAGTATTTTATGGGCGGATTTTGTGCCATTTGGCGAACAATGCACCTTTCAAAATGACACATTTTGGATAAAAATCATTGAGCTTTGTGGTGAGGGCGATATATCCTGCGATAAAGTCGCATATATCGGGCTAAATAAACAAAGTGGCGAATTTATCACACTTAAAGGAAAGGCGATAATAGCTTACAAATATGCTGGATATGAGTTTGCAAATCAAGGCTACACTTACCATATAACGCACGATGAGTCGCTAGTGATTTACAAAGGCGATAAACTTATACAAACAATGAAATTGCAAAGTTGCAAATAAAAGGAATGTGAAAATGAAAAAGTTAAGTTTAGTGTTTTTGATTTTCGTGGCGATTTTGGGATTTAGTGCGTGTGGTGATTCAAAGGATTCAAAAGCTGAATCTAGCGCAGATTTAGGCGAATCACAAACGATAAATACTAGCGATTCGCAGAGCGAATCTAACGAATCTAGCGCGGATTCAAGTGCAAATTTAGACAAATCCGCGCCAAAAGATTCACATATAGATTTCATTGTAGATTGCGATAAGTGCGTGATTCGAGTGTTTGCTACTAATTATGAAATAGATAGATTTAAAAAAGAATGGGGAGAAGATGATTTTTATGTAATTGCAGATGACGCACATTGGTATGCTGATATGCTAGACGAATATCTTAAAGCAAACGGCATAGAAACCAAGTATATTTCACAAGATAGGGTGAATTACACAAAGCTTGTTTTTCCAAATGAAAGCATAGATATTGCAAGACTTGATTCGCTCTATGAATTTTATCTATACCAAAAAGGCAAAAAGCCCAAAGAGCTACAAGATATTGTGGTGTTTGAAGATGAAATCAACGAATATTTTGGTATCACAAATCCAAAAATTTCGCAAGATTCGCAAGATTTGCGTAGAGATTCAGGCGATTCTGGCGCGAATCAACAGCTAGATTCGCTATGGCAAGGCAGATATACTTTGTCGCGTGAAGGATATATCGGGTGGATTGATATAATGCGTTGCGAGGGCGATTTGTGTGCCTTTGCTTATGAAGCTAGCGCGGGGCAAAGCGTATGCAATATTAGTGGCAAAATCCGCCTTATAGATTCCGCTAATGCGCGAACAACGAGCATTATTAGCGATGGTGAGGATTTTAGCAGGTGCGAGATACAAATCGCCAAAAATGCGCAAGGTATCATTCCAACGCGAGATAGGGCGATATTTGATTTTGATTGCTATGCAATGTGTGGGGATAACGCAGAATTTGAATGGGGCGATACTTATAAAAAGGATAAAAAATGAAAAAATTAAGTTTGATAGTTTTGGTGGCGTTTATGTCGATTGCGTTTGTGGCGTGTGGGGATTCAAAGGATTCAAAAGCTGAATCTAGCGCGGATTCGCACGAATTACAAACGATAAATGCTAACGATTCACAGAGCGAATCTAACGAATCTAGTGCAGATTTAGGCGAATCTACCCAAAAATCCACGCAAGATTCGCAAGATTTGCGCGAATTTAAATCACAATAAAGGAAGGACAAAATGAGCATAGAAATCCGTAATTTAAGTAAGCACTTTGAGAGTTTTCACGCGCTGAAAAATATCAATTTGACATTGCAAGAGGGCAAACTCACCGCGCTTTTAGGACCAAGTGGCAGTGGGAAAACTACGCTACTTCGCATAATCGCAGGGCTTGAATCTGCCGATAGTGGGGAGGTGCGATTTTTTGGCGAGGACATCACAAGCCAAAGCCCCAAAAATCGTGGCATAGGCTTTGTATTTCAGCACTACGCGCTTTTTAAGCATATGAGCGTGTTTGAAAATATCGCCTTTGGATTGCGTGTGCGCCCCAAAGCCACGCGCCCAAGCAAAGAAGCGATAAGAGACAAAGTCGCCGAACTGCTAAAAATGGTGCAGTTAGAATCCCTTGCCAAACGCTACCCAAGCGAACTTAGTGGCGGACAAAAGCAACGCGTAGCACTTGCAAGGGCTTTGGCAATCGAGCCAAAGGTGCTGTTGCTTGATGAGCCATTTGGTGCGCTTGATGCAAAGGTGCGCGTGGATTTGCGAAAGTGGCTTCGGCGATTGCACGATGAGATTCACATCACTAGCATTTTTGTAACGCACGACCAAGAGGAAGCCCTAGAAGTGAGCGATGAGATTGTGATAATGAACGCTGGGGCAATCGAGCAAGTAGGCACACCCGAAGCCGTCTATGAGCACCCTGCAAATCCATTCGTATATAGCTTTTTAGGCAATGTCAATCTTTTCAAAGCGCGAATCAAAGAGGGCGTAGTGGTAACGGAGAGCGGAGCAAACGAGGAATCAAATCAAACATTTTTCGTCCGTCCGCACGACATTGAGATTTCATTTAGCAAAAAATACGGCTCACACAAGGGCAAAATACTGCATTATCGAATCTTAGGCGATAGGATTATCTTAGAAGTGCAAATCGGCGTAGGTGTGGACGCGCAAGTGATAGAGGCGCAAATCGACAAGGGGACGCTAAATGAGATTCGCACCAAAAACATTGAGACAATTTATGTGAATTTCTTAAATCTTAAAGCTTATCGAAGCGATGAGCAATCTTGGAGTGAGTATGTCATATAATAGCGATATAGCGCGATTGCGCGAGGTTTTGGACGAGGTTTTGGGCGGAGATTCTAGCAAAAATTCTAGCGGTGGATTTGGCAGTGGATTTGGCGGGGGCAAAATCGCCCTAGCGTTTTCACACCAAATCGAGGATACAATCGCGCTAGATTTGACGCTAAAAGCGGGGATAAACAGGGCAAATTTGGAGGTTTTCACGCTTGATACAAAGAAACTTTTTGATGAGAGTTTGGCATATCAAGCGGAGGTGGCGCGATTTTTTGACATTGAGATAAAGGCGTTTAGCGCGGAGGATTCGGCGATTATCACGCTAGAAAATGAGCTTGGCGAGTGGGGAATGCGCGAGAGTGTAGAAAAGCGCAAACACTGCTGTGCCGTGCGAAAAATTACGCCATTAAAAGTGGCGTTAAGTGGCAAAGTCGCGTGGATTAGCGGAATCCGCATCGCACAATCCATCACACGCGCACAAACGAAACTCATAGAAAATGATGCAAACTTCGCGCTAAAAAAAATCAATCCGCTTTTTGATTGGGAGGATAGCAAAATGTGGGATTACGCCAAAAGCGCGAATCTCCCCATAAATGCGCTGTATTCGCAGGGATTTAGCAGTATCGGGTGCAATGTCTGCACCCGCGCAATCAAAGAGGGCGAAGACATACGCGCAGGACGCTGGTGGTGGGAAAACCCCGACCACAAAGAATGCGGATTGCATAGAAAATAGTGTAAAATGTGTGGATTTTTTCGCTATAATCCCGCAAAAATTTTATAAGGCATAAAGGCACAAAATGACGGCAACTGCGACTAATTTAGCCCAAAATATGACAGCCACAAGCGTGTATAACGAACTTCGCTCATCATATTCGCTAAAATCAATCGCTGATAAATTATACTTACACACAGGCACTCTCAAACGCTGGGAGGCAACACAAAAAATCCCAAATGAATATCTCTACGACTTAAACTTTTTGCTTGGCAACAAATACGACTTGCAAAAGGTGGATTTTCGCTCACATAATGAATTTTTCACCAAAAAAGAAGTGGCAAAATATTGCTTTGAATCATTTTTGAAATTCTTAAATTTTCACAAATTAGATTCTAGTCAATACACATTTATAGAGCCTAGTTGTGGGGATTTGAGCTTTTTTAATCTAATGCCAAAAGATAGGCGAATCGGCATTGATTTGGAGGATAAAAAAGAGTATGAAAACAAAGGCATTTTGTGTGAGAATTTTTTAGGATTCACGCCAAAAGATTCGCACCAAAAATATATCGTGCTTGGCAATCCACCCTTTGGACTGCGCGGGAATCTCGCACTAAGATTTATCAATCACGCGGGGGATTTTGGAGATTCTAAGGATTTGCAAAATGGCGCGGATTTTGTGGCGTTTATACTGCCTCCGCTTTTTGATAGCGATGGCAAAGGTAGTCCAAAAAAACGCGTGAAAAACTATGAGCTAGTCCATAGCGAAAAACTCCCGCTAAATAGCTTTGTCTATCCAAACGGCAAAGAAGTCGAAGTAGCGACACTTTTTCAAATTTGGGCGCATAAAAAATTACTTGACAATAAAACGCTAAATATCGAATCTAACGCGCATAAAACCTGCAAAGACTTTATCAAAATCTACTCACTAAGCGATGGCGGGAGTAGCTCTAGCACACGCAACAAAGCAATGCTGTATAAATGCGACCTGTATTTGCCTAGCACTTGTTTTCACTCCGCTGGCAAACCACAGATGAAAATCTACTATGACTTTGAATCGCTCCCACATAGGCGCGGTTATGGCATTGTGATTTTGCGTGAAAATCCGCAAGAGAGGGCGCGTGTAAAATCCGCGCTAGAATCAATCGATTGGGTGCAAACTAGCTTTTTAGGGACAAATTCTAGCCTAAATTTGCGCACTTCGCTTATTGAAAAGGCGTTGATTGAAAAGGGATTTTATGATAAGGGCTTAATGTAATGGATATTTTAGAGATTGCAAACGCCGTATTTAGCGAGATTGAGCGCGAAGTAAATGCGACTTCAAAATGGAAAAGCACGAGCAAATACGCACGGATTCGCCACTTGCAAATTGATAAGCGCGGGAGTTTTGGCGAACGGCTTTTGCGCGATATTTTTAGCAAAGAGCGCAATATTTCACTTGCATATCAAGACGGCGACCAAGGCGATTGGGATATAAAAATCAACGATATTCGCGTGGAAGTAAAAACTTCAAGCCTTGATGTGAATGATAAATTTCAAAACGAACATATCAAAAACACGCCAAATTGCGATTTTATCTGCTTTATCGGTGTCGCACCTGATAATCTTTATATGCGGTTAGAAAAAATTAGCGAAATTGATTTTAGCAAGTTACACAATCGAGGGGAGCGTGGCACAGGCGCGGGATATAAATGGGATTTTAAAAAAGAGCAAATGATTGAGGTAAAAACCCGCGAGGAAGTTGTCGCACTATTTTATGCCAAAATGGGACTTGATAAAAAGAGCATTAAGAAAAGTTTGAAATCGCAGAAGTAAAAATCATTAAAAAATGAATCTAAAATCCCAAATTCTCCCCCTAAACACAATTTTACACGGCAATAGTTTAGAATTGCTAAAAACGCTCCCTGATTCAAGCATTGATTTAATTTTCGCTGACCCGCCGTATTGGATGCGTGTGGAGGGGACGCTTAAACGCCCTGAGGGAAGCGATTTTAGCGGGTGTGATGATTTGTGGGATAATCAATTTGACTCGACACGCGATTATAGCGACTTTACTCGTGCGTGGCTTACGGAGTGTCGGCGCATTTTGAAGCCAAATGGTAGCATTTGGGTTATTGGTGCTATGCAGTGTATTTACACCATTGGCGGGATTATGCAGGATTTGGGTTTTTGGTTTATCAATGACATTGTGTGGCATAAAAGCAATCCCACGCCAAATTTTATGGGGACGCGCTTAAATAACTCCCACGAGACGCTGATTTGGGCGACTAAAAACAAAAAAAGTCGCTACACATTTCACTACAAAACCGCCAAAGAGCTAAACGCTGAAATCATAGATTTTGCTAAAGGTGCGCGAAAACAGCTTGGCTCAGTGTGGAAAATCCCCGTATGTAGCGGAAATGAGCGACTAAAAAATGCGCGTGGCGAGAAGCTCCACAGCACGCAAAAGCCCGAATCTCTGCTGTATCGTATCATCGCTATTAGCTCAAATTTAGGCGACATTGTGTTAGACCCATTTGGTGGGAGTATGACGACTGCGGCGGTGGCAAAGAGGCTTGGGCGAAGCTACATAATGTGTGAGCAAAACGAGCAGTATATCCACGCAGGGCAAAGGCGCGTAGATTGCGTGGCGTTTGAAAATAGCGATATTGCAAGGGCGAAATTTGATGAAAAGCCCTTGCGTGTGAATCTTTGCGATTTGATAGAGTGTGGGCTTTTGCGCGTGGGGGAAACACTCTATATCAAAGGTAGCGAATCTAAAAGCGCGAATCTCACCGCAAATGGCAAGGCACAATACAATGGCGAGATTTTTGACATTCACTCACTTTGTGCGAAACTTAAAGGCGTGAAGGCGCAAAGGCTAAATGGATTTTTATGGTGGGAAGTGGTGCGAGAGAACGCAGAATCTTATCAAATTCGCAGAATCTCGCACGAAAACGCAGAATCTAGCGCAAAAAAAGAGCGAATTTTGCTTAATGATTTAAGAGAATTTTATAGGGAAAATTATGCTAGATTCTGCGAATTTAGGTGATTTGCAGAATCTAATGCGAAAATTACCCACCCCCTTAATCCCCCTCCGCAAGGGAGGGGGAAATTTTTAGATTCTGCACTAGATTCTGCGATTTTTGTGCGAGATTCTACGAATAGATTCTGCGATTTTTTTGATGAGATTCTGCGATATTTTGTTGTTGTAAAATAAATTTTGATTTGCCAAAGCAGTATATAAATTTAAAAATAGATTGCCACGAAGTTGCCCAAAGTGCGACTTCTCGCAATGACGGAGTTTTTTTGAGATTCTTCGCTAGTTTCACTCGCTCAGAATGACAAAGTTTGGGGTAGATTCTGCGATTTTGATAAAATTTCGCACGAGATTCTGCGTTTTTGATAAAATTTCGCACGAGATTCTGCGATTTTCGTGTAAATTCGCAGAATCTAAAATGCCTTTAATATTTCCCTGTCCTTCCGCCGCTTCGCGTGTTTTTCGCTCCGCCGGTGTCTATGCCGTAGTTGCGCTGCTCATCTTTTGCCTCGCCTTTGATGTAGATAAATGCGCTTGTGTTCCACTTTACATTTGCATTCCAATAGGCATTATAGAGCAAGAAGTTCGGCATAGAGGCGGGTGTCGCGCCATTTACGAAGTTGCCGTGCAAAATGTTTAGTTTATAAGTCCCCGCACTTAAAAAACTATACGCAATCTCTTGCATTCCGTTTGTCACGCCACTAATCATTCGTATTTGCGTATTGCCTAAGTTTTCAATCTCGGAGCGATTTTTTTCCACCTGCACGGCGTTATACTCGCTAAAAGTCCTATCAATCCACCATCCTTGCTGCGTTGGACTTCTATCTTTTTTGTTATCATACGCACCGCGTCCGATGATATTATAAACCCTGCCAATGTCGCAATACTCGCATTGAAACTCATAAAGCACCTTGCTATTATTTGCCGTGCCGAATTTTGGCGCATTGTCCGTATCGATGGCATTTATTCGCGCACGCAAAATCACCATATCCAAATTTGCATTTGCGATATTTGTGTATTTTGGATAGTAACTATTCTCAAATCCAAAAAATCCCATATCATTTTTCAAGGTATTTTTATCGATGATGATGGGTTCGCTTTTCATATTTGGCGTAAATGGCGTGTTATTTTTAGTGACTTTTAGTATCGCGTCATCTAGCGTGATTTTGCCATTCACAAAGGAACTATACGGCACTTTGGCGGTTTCAACCTTTCCGCTTTTATCTACTAACTCGATTTTAATCGTCCCATTTGCCGCATTTAGGGCAAAAGTCATATCTTGCGCGGCGCAGTTGTTGCTAAATGTCGTTGCAATGTCGTTATTTGGATTATTCGCGTCAAATTCATTTTTTAGCGCGGTTATCACAAGTTTCACGCCTTTTTCTACCGCCGGCGTGTATCCCTGCCCCAAATACAGCACTTTCAAATCCGCACCTTTATGGGTTTTTAGCTCCACTTGAAAATCGCTTGGCACGATTTGATAGTCAAACTCCGCCTTAATCGCTCCGGGATACGGGCAGGGGAACTTCCCGCCATTGCCATCGCAAAGTCCGGATGCCTCTTGCTGTTTTATTTGCTCTTGCAAAACGCTATCTAAAATCAGCACTTCCGCATTCGCCACTAGCGCATTATCCGCGCTAAGTGTGGCGATAGATTCTGCGTTTGCGATGAGTCCTTTTGTCATTTCTGCGTTATTTGCAGTGATTTGTGGAGTGATGGCACACGCACCACTTGCATTGCTAACGCTTGGCGTGCCACCTTTTAGTGGCGTCTCGCTTGTGATTGCCTGTGTGGTGGATTTGCTCTTATCTTGCTGCATACTGATTACACCATTCACATCGCTTGATACATCCACGCCTTCATCCACTTTCCCATCGGCAGTATAGGCGATGACTTCTTTTACTTGGAGTTTTAGCTCTTTGTTGATTTTTATCACGGGTTTTCTTTTCCAATTGTCATTGCTGTGTTTTAGCGTTTCGACTTTTTTATTTTCCACTCTTATTGCTTGTGCGTTGAGTGCCTCGCTGATAGGATTTCCATCTTTGTCAAAGTTCAAGCTAACCACGCCGAATTGATACAAATGTGGCGCTACTAAAAAATCCACCTCCGCCTCCGCAGAATCTCCATCTTTATTTTTCCCACTGCATTTGATTGTATATTTGCCACTTTTGGGGAAGGCGGATTTTGGTGCGCTGTATTTCATCGCCCAAAGACTATTCCAGCTAAATGCACTTCCAGCATTCCCAGAGTGCAAAACTTGTGCGCCAGAATCGGTTATTTGACAGGTGGCAGATTGCAGTCCGCTATCGATACTGCCAGATTCTGCGTAGATTTTAAAGTCATAAGAGTTGCCAGAGACTTTCGTATGGACTTTTGAAATCGCTTGCTTGCTATCCTCCCAGTCGATAATGACAAGTTTGCCAAGTGGCTCTTTTGGCTTATCAGGGTCGGGTGGTGGTGTGCCACCGCTAGTGATTGGCAGTGCCATCTGCTCGCAAGGTCCGCTTTTCCACCCCATATTATTGGTAAATCCTCTAAAACGCACGGTTTGTCCGCCTTGATTATCCAAAAATACTTTTATGGTTCCGCCACCGGGTGCTCCACCTTCCCACGGGCGATAGCAAAAGCGCATATTCCAACTTTGCGAATTGCTTATTTTAAGAAGTTTTTCATTGCAAGTTTTTTCATCATCGCCCGCATCGCATTTGGGTTTGTAATAATAGTTTTGCCCCATTGCGTCCGCATCGCAAAGACTTACGGGCTTTTCCTCGCCTGAGTTTTTCTCTACGCATTTTGCCATTTGGAGAAATTCATTTGGTGAGCCGTGTCGCTCATCTTTCTCAATCGCGCAGTAGGAATATGTATTTATGGGATTCCAGCTACCAGCACCATTTATGAAAACATGGGCATTTGGGTCGTTGCCACCGCCATTTAACTTGCAGCTTGTAAATTGACATTTTTTGCTCTGCTCTGTTTCCTCGACTTTGTCATCCTTGCCATCCACGCTCCAATGCCAAGATTTCAAGCAATGTGTGGGGCGATTTGGCAGACAATATGTGCCGTGACCTGCCCACTGCGAGTTATTTTTAGCATAGCTTAATGAATGCCCCAAATATTTGAAGCAACGATAGATTTTGCCATCATATTTCACATTATTATCGCCATCGCCGGGCGGATATCCGCCACCATTTGCCAAAATCATAATGGGAAGCGCACATAATAAAAGCAACTTTTTCATCTTAAACCCCCTTTTGAATTTTAAAATCTCTAATTATTGCATAAAAATATAAAATAAATATTAAATGGGTTAAAAAAATTTTTGCGTGGTATTTTTGGGGGTGATTTTGCGGGGAGATTCTGCGCTTTTCTGTATTTTTTCCGTCATCGCGAGATTTGACAAAGTCAAATCGTGGCAATCTATTAGGGAGACTCTGCGTTTTGGGTGAATCACTTACTTGTAACGAATCTGCATTGATTTGCTTTTTGGATATTGATTTTTTGTGGATTGCTTCGTTGCACTCGCTTCGCTTCGTGCGCCTCGCAATGACGAAATGAGCGTGGATTCTGCGTTTTTCTGTATTTTTTCCGTCATTGCGAGATTTGACAAAGTCAAATCGTGGCAATCTATTATTTTGTCATTCTGAGCGAGTGAAACGAGCGAAGAATCTATTTTTAGATTCTGCGAATCGTTTGATTTTTAGAGATTCTGCGAAATTTTAGAGAAAAACGCAGAATCTGCATTACTTTCCGTCATTGCGAGACTTGCTTGCAAGCCCTGCATTTGCGTAGCAAAATCGTGGCAATCTAAAAATTCCCCCTCCCTTGCGGAGGGGGCTAGGGGGTGGGTATTTAATTTTTTTAGATTCTGCGTTTTTCGCACAAATCGCAGAATCTATGATATTTTCGCCATTTTCAGCATTCGATTCGCTAGTTTTTTTTCGCAAAAAGGGCTGCACCCCCCTCCCCACTCCCCCTACTCGCCAAAAGCAGCCGCTTTTCGCTTTTAGGGGGAGGGCTCTCGCTTTTTCCGCTTCTAGCAAAAAATCGGCACTCGCACTACTGCAACCTTGCTCCCGATTTTTTGCACCACGAAGCGGGCGAGTTTCGGGTGCTTCGCACGGATTTTTAGATTGCTTCGGCGATAAATCGCCTCGCAATGACGGAAAATAGCGCACTAGATTCTGCGATTTTCGTGCGAATCGCAGAATCTTAATGGATTGCCACGACTTGCTTCGCAAGTCTCGCAATGACGAAATTAAGGCAGATTCTGCGATTTTTGCACGATTCGCAGAATCTAACGCCATTTTCGCACTAATTTCGCACGACGCCTTTTAGCGCGGATTTTACATAATTTGGCATTGCGAAGCACCCTTCATAAATCCGCGCATTGCAAAATTGCAAATCCCCGCACATATCTAACTTTTGCAGTGAAAAGTCCGCCAAAGGGTGAAATTTATTTGAGGCAAAAAGATAGCATTTTTCGCGCCCACTCTCTTGCACTCTAAACGGCACTAGCACGACAAAATCCGCCTTTTTTTGCAAAATCTCATCTTTGCTTAAATCGCGCAAATCCACTATCAAAATGCCGTTATTTTTTAGCAACTTTTGATAATGCTCGGTGTTTGCGCTTTTTAAGTCGATTATCAAATCAAATTTTTGCACTTTTAGATTTATCGCCAAGTCATAAAATTTCACGCCCTCCGCGAATCTATCACGCTCCACGCTTGAATTTAGCGCGTGAATTTTCGCGCCAAATTTTAGCAAAGAGCTGAAAATCTCCGCATTCTCAACGCCCACTAGCAAAACTTCTTTTTGTGCGCTACCAAAGTCATTTACACAAAGTCCAGCACACGCCAAAATCTCAGATTCTGCGATATTAAAGTCCATTTTAAATCCTTTTTTACGAACTACTTCTAAACCGAAACTGCCCTTTTTTAAGGACATTTTTCAACCCGCCAATGCTTAAAATCCACTTATTTTCAATAATATTTTTGAAAAACGCCGCAAGTTCGCCCCACACATTGAAGCGAAACACAAATCCCACGCCATCGGTATGCCCGATAGAGCACACCGTCCCACGATGATTAAAGGCAAATGGCGCATTTGGCGTCACTCCACGCGCTAAATTTATAAGCTGAAATGCCACAAATTCGCCCATTTGATTTGCTAGCTGCGCGGTGGGCGCGTGGATAATATCGCGCTGTGTGGCAAGCGCGCAATCGCCGATGACAAAGATATTTGGCGCACTTGGCACTTGCAAAAATTCATTGACTTTTATGCGATTATTTTTGCACTCAAAGGCACTTTTGCCAATGACTTCATTGCCCTGCACGCCCGCGCACCAAATGTTTGTATTCGCGCTGACTTTTATCGCTGAATCTACCGCTGAATATTTCGCCGAATCGCATTTTACCATCACGCCGTCTTTTTGCACTTCGATTACTTCGCCTACGATTAGATTTATGCCTAATTTTTTGAGTTTAGATTCAGCGATATCGCGCAGTTTGTCGCTAAACATCGGCAAAACTTTGGGTGCTTTGCTGATGATATTTATTTGCACCAAATCGCGCGAAATCCCGCAAATATCGCATAATTCTTTGCTTTGATTGGCGAGCTCAGCGGCAAACTCAACGCCCGTAAATCCGCTCCCACAAATATTAAAATGCAAGTCAAACTTATCATCGCTAAACTTAAAATCTTTAAATTTATTTTCGATGTGTGAGCGGATTTGAAGTGCCGTATTTGCGCTATGTAGGACAAATGCAAAGTCATTAACCCCGCGAATATTAAAAGTATTTGGTTTAAACCCAAGCGCAATCACCAAATAATCAAAGTCGTATTTGGCATATCGCGCGATGACTTTGTCCCGCTCTATGCGTAAAATCGTATCTTTCACAAAGGCGATTTTGCCTAAATCAAGGATTTTTCGAAAATAAATGCGCGCCTTTCGTGCGTTGTAAGTGCCAATCGCCACTTTGTGAAGCAGTGTGGATTGATAATGGTAGTCGTGCTTTGAAATTAGCGTGATTTGCGCTTTGCCACGCAGTTTTGCGAAGTGCTTTTGCAGTGTGATAGCGCATTTCAGCCCGCCATACCCGCCACCTAAGATTAAGATTTTCATTATTCTCCCTTAAAAAAAAGCGGAATTATAATCTTTAAAAAGGCAATTTGCAAGGGAATTTATTTAGATTCTACAAATCGCAGAATCTGCAATGAAAATAATGCAAGATTCTGCTAAAATTATGATTTTTATAACTTGAAAAGGCAAATTTTATGAAACAATCGAAGTAATTGCGGTGGTGCTTTCGTAGTTTTTGGTGAATCGACACAAGGATAGCGGACTTTTGCGTCCGTGCCTTGTGACGATTCGCCAAATCTGCGGAATGATTACCCAAGAACAAATTGCAAAAGGTTAATTTTTATGAAAGACACTAAACGAATCGTCCTAAAAGTCGGCAGTTCTATTATCTCTGATGGCAACGCCCTAGCGCAAGGGCAGATTGAAAATCTCTGCGCATTTATCGCAAAACTCCGCACAAAATTTGAAGTGATTTTGGTAAGCTCGGGCGCGGTTGTAAGTGGCTACACACAGCTAAAAATCGACAAATCACTCATCGAAAACAAGCAAGTTTTGGCAAGTATCGGGCAACCGCTTTTGATGGAGGCATATCGCAACGCATTAAGAGCGCACGACATAATCCCCGCGCAGTTGCTTGTGATGGGCTTTATATTTGATTCGATAAAGCGCAGACGATACGCTAGGCGAACGATTGAGACGCTTTTGGCAAATCAAATTTTGCCAATTATCAACGAAAATGATGTGCTAACGCAGGGCGAAATGGTGTTTTTGGATAATTTTGGCGACAATGACAATTTGGGCGCAAGCGTTACGGAGTGCTTTGATGCCGATATGCTGGTGATTTTGAGCGATATTTATGGCTATTTTGACAAAAATCCGCTTGAAAATAAAAATGCTAGGCTAATCAAAAATGTCCGTGAGATTCGCGCTGAAACTTTGGTGGGCGACAAGCAAGGCGGGAGCGCATTTAGCACGGGCGGAATCGTTACAAAGCTAAATGCAGCGGACTTTTTGCTAAAAAAAGGGCGCAAAATGTTCTTATGCTCGGGCTTTGATTTAGAGCCGACACTAGAATTTTTGCTAAATGGCAAACACGAAAAGGGGACGCTTTTTTGCGCTGAATGTGGGGAAATTATATGAAAATCGCAGAATCTAAACCCCTAAAAATCGCATTTTTTGGCACTCCGCTTTTTGCAAAAAATATTTTAGAAACGCTCATTTGCGAATCAAAAAAGTCCGAATCTCTCAAACGCGAATCCCAAAAGCAAAAATCCTTTGAAATTATCGCACTTATCACGCAAGAGGACAAACCCTTTGGGCGCAAAAAAGAGCTAAAAATGCCAGAAACCAAAGCTTTTTTGGTGGAAAATGCACCGCAAATCCCCATTTTTCAGCCACAAAAAGTTAGCGATATTTTAGGCGATTTGCGCACTTTGAAGCCAGACATTGCGCTTGTGGTGGCTTATGGAAAAATGCTCCCAAAGGCAATCACTGATGAATTTTACTGCATTAACATTCACGGCTCGATTTTGCCGAAATTTCGCGGGGCAAGTCCCATAAATGCGATGATTTTAAATGATGAAAAATTTTTGGGCGTTAGCGCGATAAAGATGAATGAAAGGCTTGATAGCGGGGAGATTTTAGGCATTAGTGCGATGAAAAATGGTGGATTTGGGTTTGAAAAATTAAGTGAGATTTTGAGCGTTATGGGCGCGAATCTTGCGCTAAAAGTCATAAATCGCCTTAACCAAATCGCACCTTTAAGGCAAAATGACTGCGATTCATCACACTGCCACAAACTCGCAAAAAGCGATGGAATCGTGCGCTTCATAGACGCAAAAGAGATTTTTTTAAAATCCCTTGCCTTTGAAATTTACCCGCAAATCGCGCTAGAAAACGGGCTAAAACTCTTTGGCGTGGAAATCAATGAGATGGAATTATCGCACAATGCGGGAGAGATTTTGGAAGTTTGCAAGTCTTGCGTTGTGGTGGGCTGTGAGAGCGGTAGCATAATCATCAAATCGCTTCAAAGCGCGGGTAAAAACAAAATGAGCGCGGTTGCCTATCTCAACGGAGCGCGGTTAAAAGTGGGCGATATTTTGCGGTAAATGGGCGCAAAATGCAAATAAAATTTTTTGATTCACTACCCTCCACGCAAGAATACTTAATCGCCCAAATCAAAAGCGGTGCGGTAGATTCGCCACTTTGCATTGTCGCAAAGGCGCAAAATGCGGGGATTGGCTCTCGTGGTAATGAATGGAGGCAGGTAGAAAAAGGGCTATATTTTTCTTTTGCATTGCCGCTAGATTCGCTACCGCAGGACTTGCAAGTGCAATCAAGCGCAATCTTTTTTGCCTTTAATTTTATGCGTGAATTGCGCGATTTGGGTTCGGCAATTTGGCTAAAATACCCAAATGACTTATTTTTGGGGCATAAAAAAATCGGTGGCGTAATGTGTGGAATCGCTGGAAACTTCGCTGTGTGTGGCATAGGGCTAAATTTGGAGGCGCAGAAATTCGCGCATTTAGAAAGCAATGTCAGCGCGATTTTGCAAGGGGATTTAAATGGATTTTTGGGCGCATTTTTTAAGCGTGTGAAATCCGCCTTTTGGAGCGAAGTTTTTAGCGCGTATAGCGCGGAATTTCACAAAAACTACGACTTTTCATTTCATAGCGAAAATGGCAAAATTTTATCGCTAAAAAACGCCACATTGCAAAAAGACGGCGCAATAAAGGTGGGTGGCAAACTAATTTACAGCACACGAGATTCTGCGAAACTATAAAGATTCTGCGATTTTATTAAGATTCTGCGAATATTTCACAAAAATTCCTAGTAGATTCTGCGAAATTGGAATACATTTTGCTTAATTTTGCAAAATTCTACACAAGGAACGGATATGAGTTTTAGGATAAATACCAACATTTCGGCGTTAAATGCGCATACTATTGGGGTGCAAAACAATCGTAGCATTCACAATTCACTTGAAAAATTAAGCTCAGGCTTGCGCCTAAACAAGGCGGCTGACGATGCTTCGGGGATGGCGATTGCCGATTCACTTCGCTCTCAAAGTGAGAGTTTGGGACAAGCGGTGCGCAACGCAAATGACGCCATCGGTATGATTCAAATCGCGGATAAGGCGATGGATGAGCAATTAAAGATTTTGGATACGATTAAGACAAAGGCGATTCAAGCAGCACAGGACGGGCAAAGCACCGAATCGCGCCGTGCGCTTCAAAGCGACATTCGCCGTCTTTTAGAAGAGCTTGATAATATCGCAAGCACCACGAGTTTTAATGGGCTAAAAATGCTCTCTGGCTCATTTTCAAACAAAGAATTTCAAATCGGCGACTTTTCAAATACGACTATCCAAGCCTCCATCGGTCCCACAAGTAGCGATAAAATCGGACATATTCGAATGGAGAGTTCAAGCTTCGCAGGGGAGGGTATGGAGCCTGAAAATGGCAAGGAAAATCTTACCGAAGTCGCGCTCAATATGATTCAAGTCGATGGCATAAATAGCTATGAGTTAGAAACGGTGAAAATCTCGCACTCTGCGGGGACGGGCATTGGCGTCCTTGCTGAAATCATCAATAAAAACTCCGATAGACTTGGCATTCGCGCGGCGTGGAGCGTAATGGCGACAGGCAGTAGCGCGGTGATGTCAGGCACAATTCGCGGACTTACCATAAATGGCACACAGATTGGCAATGTCAATGATGTGCGCAAAAATGACAGCGATGGACGGCTAATTCAAGCGATAAACACGGTGAAAGAAGACACGGGCGTTGAAGCATATACCGATATCACGGGGCGATTAAACCTGCGAAGTCTTGATGGACGGGCGATTAGCATAAAAACGCTTGAAGGGCACGAAGTGCTAGGCGGTGGCAACTTTGTAGGCGTAGAGGATGATAATCACGCAATCGTGGGGCGACTGACTTTGATTCGCACGGATGCGCGGGATATTATCGTCTCTGGCACAAATTATAGCCACATAGGCTTTCACTCCGAGCAAGGTATCGCCGAATACACCGTGAATCTTCGCGCTGTGCGGGGAATCTTTGATGCAAATATCGCTTCGGCTTCTGGCGCAAACGCCAATGTCGCCCAAGCGCAACTCAACATAAACGGCATAGGCGCAGGGGTTACAAGCCTAAAAGGCGCGATGGTGGTTATGGATATGGCGGAATCTGCGCGTATTCAGCTAGATAAAATCCGCGCAGACATAGGCTCTGTGCAGATTCAGCTAGTCTCAACGATTAACAATGTCTCCGTTACGCAAGTGAATGTCAAAGCCGCCGAATCGCTAATCCGCGATGTGGATTTCGCTGCGGAGAGCGCGACATTTAGCAAACACAATGTCCTAGCACAAAGTGGAAGTTTTGCGATGGCACAAGCGAATTTGGTGCAACAAAATGTGCTACGATTGTTGCAGTAGATTCGCGCCTAAATTTGCAAAATATAGCGCACGATTCGCAGAATCTCACATAAAAACGGCACAAAATGACCATTTGGGAGAAAAATTTAGGGGCGATTGGCAAGGTTGATTTAGCTCTATATCAAACCTTGCAAAAAGTTACGCCAAATACGGACTTTGAGGTTTTTATCGGAGCAGATTCGGCTGATATAAATATTTTGGATAAAAGGCGCGAATCTGTCCTATTTAGCGGCAATAGTGTCGAATCTACCACGCAGATTTTTAACTCCCTTGCGCCCTATCAGCTTTATCCATATCTTTACTTTTTTGGGCTTGGCAATGGGATTTTGTATAAAATGCTTCTCTCAAACCCCGCGCACAAGCAAATCTTAGTCTTTGAGCCAAATGTGGAGATAATTTTCATCGTGCTAAATTTGATAGATTTTAGCGATGATATTTTGACAAAAAGATTCATTTTATTTAACGCAAATGTGGCGACTATGGAAAATCTCTCCCCATTTTTTAGCCAAAATCGCGATGCTTTGATGCACGGCAAACTTTACAATCTGCATTTTTTTAACGCGTATTATGATAATTTTTTGGATTTGGCAGGGCAAATCAACAAACTTTTTGTCTCCATAATCGAGCATTGTGTGGTGAGTTTGGGAAATGACAGCAATGACGCGATTACGGGCATAAAGCACCACATTGCAAATCTCCCGCTAATGCTAAAAAATCCCACGCTTTATGAGCTAATCTCAAAGGCAAAAAACACCGACTGCGCGGTGATTGTATCCACAGGTCCTAGCCTTTATAAGCAACTGCCTTTGCTAAAAAAAATGCAGGATTTTGTTAGCATTTTTTGCATTGATGCGTCTTTCCCAATTCTTTGTGAACACGGCATAAAGCCAGACATCGTGCTTTCAATGGAGCGCGTGGAACTTACGGCGAAGTTTTATGAAGTGGTGGATGCGCAATTTTTTAAAAATGTCATTTTTGCAATCACTTCGATTGCGCATAAAAAATTGCTTGGTGAGATTGTCAAAAAGGGCGGAATCTTGCAAATCTCACAGCGTCCATTTGGCTATACGAGCTATTTTGAGCTTGAATCTTATGGTTATGTCGGCATTGGGTTAAGCGCGGCAAATATGGCGTATGAAATTGTGGTGCATAGCGGATTTGAAAAATGCGTGTTTATCGGGCAGGATTTGGCGTTTGCAGAGGACGGCACAAGCCATAGCAAGGGCGCGGTTTATGGGGAGAGCGAGATTGGGAAGGAGCGCGCGGTGGTGCGACTTGAAAAATACGGCGGGGGCGGATTCGTGCAATCCACGCAGGTTTGGGATATGTTTTTGAAATTTTTTGCAAAAGATATTTTTGATACAAAGGATAGGATTTGCGTGATTAACGCCACAGAGGGCGGTGCGCGAATCCCGCACACTATCGAAATGCCTTTTGAAAAAGCGATGAGTAGCGTAAATCAACGCACAAAAAAAGCCCAAATTGTGCTTGAAATGCCAAGCGAGAGTGAAACAAAGGCAAATCTAAAAAAAGCAAAGCAAAAAACGCAAGAATTACTAAAATATGGCAATGCAAAAAAGGCAAAAATTGAGGCATTATTTTTAGAAGTGGCGGAGCTTTGCGAGGCATTAGAAAATGCAAATAAAGAGGGCAAATTAGAGGAATTTGACTTTAAAAAGCTGGATTCAACGCTTGAATCGATTGAAAAAATTAAGGGGCTTTTTAAGGCGCAAAAATTTTTGCAAATCTTTAATGAAGCCACGCAGAGCTACATTTTTCACCAAGAAATGGAGCTTGTCAAAATCACCACAAAAATCGCAAATGATGAGATTAGCCAAAAGGCGAAAAAATTAGAGTGGCTTTTTGCGCATAAAATGTGGCTGTTTTCGCTTGCGGGGTGTATGGATGCGGTGCTGTATTGCGCGAGTGAGAGCAGTAAATATTAGATTCTGCGAATTTTATGTGATTCGCAGAATCTTGCAATAAAAATCGCAGAATCTGCCTATAAAAAATGCTACAATTTCACTTTTTTACTTTTATCATCTAAAAAGGCGTTTTATGATAGTTAGGATTCCAGCAACTAGCGCGAATTTGGGACCGGGCTTTGATAGCTTGGGACTTGCTTTGTCGCTTTATAATGACTTTCAAGTAAAGCCCTCCATTTTGCAAAGTATCAAAATCAAAGGCGAGGGCGAGGGGATTCCAAAGCTAATCAAAGACAATAATTTCATCAAAATTTTCAAAGAGACTTGCGAATCGATAGAAAGTGGCGATTTGGCGCAAAATGCGCGTAAAAATTGCGCGAATCTTCCAAAAAATCCAAAATCTACGAATCAAATCACAAATCCCAAAGATTCGCCCAAACCTCCAAAGGCAAATTTCTTGCAAAAAAATTTTAGCTTTTATTTGGAGAATCAAATCCCCATTTCACGCGGACTAGGCTCATCATCGGCTGTGATTGTGGGAGCGATTGTAAGCGCATTTCAAATTCTTGGCATAAAATACACCAAAGATATGATTATAAATCGTGCTTTGAAATACGAAAAGCACCCTGATAATATCACACCAGCGGTAAATGGCGGGTTTAATGTCGCTATGCTAAAAAATAATCGCGTTTTTTATGTGAAAACGCGCATTGCTAACGATATAAAGGCGGTTGTGGTGATTCCAAATAAGCCCATTTCGACAAAGCACTCACGCAGGGCGATTCCACGCCAAATCGCTTTGCAAGATGCGGTTTTTAATCTCTCGCGCGCTTCGATGATTGCGTCAATTTTTGCGCAAAAGCGGTGGCAACTTTTAAAAGTCGTAGGCGATGATAAGATTCACCAAGATTTGCGTATGGGGCTTTTTCCCGCGCTTTTTTCGGTGCGAAAAGAAGCGATGAAAAATGGCGCGCTTATGAGCGTTTTATCGGGCAGTGGCTCGACATTTTTAAACATTTGCTACCGCGATGATGCGCCAAAAATTGCTTCGGTTTTGGCAAAAAAATTTAGCGAATTTCGCGTTTTGGAATTGGAATTTGATAATAATGGCATAAGCATTTTATAGTATAATTGCAGGATTTTTGGTGCAAAGTTGAGTAAAGTTTTGAGCAAAAAAGCGATAATGCAAAGAATGTGCGTGGCGTGTCGTGGGCGATTCGCGCAAGATTTGCTTAAAAGATTGCAAATAGAAAATGGCGAAGTTGTCGCATTTCGCGGGTTTGGGCGGAGTTTTTATTTGTGTGATTCGTGCATAGAGTCCAAAAATTGCGAGAAAATTTTGCAAAAAATCTTTAAAATAAACATCACAAAGGAGAATGCGCAAGTATGGCAGAGCAAAAAGTAAAGGTAGCAGACATTGCATTGGAATTAGGAATGCAAACAAAGGAGATTTTGGCAAAGGCTGCTGAAATTGACATCACAATAAAAAGCGTCCAAAGTAGCGTCTCGCAGGGCGATGCAGAGATTATTTATAACTATATTGCGCTTGGTAAAATGCCACCAAAAAAAGAAGTGAAAGAAAAAAAAGCACCCGCAAAAAAGAGCACAAAAGATTCTACCGCAGAATCTAGCGCGAAAAAAACCGCTAAAAAATCCACAAAAGACGCAGAATCTACCAAAAAATCCACAGCAAAAAAAGCACCCACAAAAAAGAGTGCAAAAGATTCTGCGGATTCTGCGAGTGAGACAAAGGCGGATTCTGCGGTAGATTCTGCGACAAAAGCGAAATTAGATTCTGCGGATTCTGCGAAAATCGCAGAATCTAGTGAAAAAAAGGCGGATTCTGCGGTAGATTCTGCGAATAAGGCAAAAGATTCTGCGATTTCACAAAAACCAATCAAAACTATCGAATCACGAAAAATCATCATCGTTTCAAAAGGCGCAAAGCCCGAGCCCAAGCCGACTTCCAAAGAGCAATTAAGCAAAGCACGGGATTTAAGAGATAAGATTTTGCACCCAAGTGCGGATTTTGGCGATGATGAGACGCCAAAATACAAATCCAAAAAGGACAGAAAAAAAGAAGTCGCCAAAAAGATTCACACAAATGAGCAAAAAATCGATTTGAACCGCAATTTGGGCGATACGGCGATGATGGATGATGACGATGAGGTAATGCTAGTTGATTTTAACGAAATAGAGCAAAACGACAAAAGCGAGGATAGATTAACCGAGCAAGTTCGCATACAACGCAAAAATCCGTGGTTTTTTGATAGCGTTTCAAGGGAGCGCAAGAAAAAAGGGCGCGGATACCACAAACGCGAAGCGCAAAAGGCGCAAAGCGAAGCAAGTGCGAAAAAAGATGACATTATCAAAATACCTGAGGGGATTCGCGTGTATGAATTTGCCGATAAGGTGGGGCTAAAAATCACGGATATTATCTCTACGCTCTTTAAGATGGGCGAAATGGTAACCAAAAACGACTTTTTAGACGAAATGCGCGTGGAGATTTTGGCGGAGGAATTTGGGCTAAAAATCGAAACCACAAAGGAAAATGAAGCGTTAGAATATTTGGAGGCGCAATCAAGCGCAAATGGGGCGCAAAATCTCATCACTCGCGCACCTGTGGTAACGATTATGGGGCACGTAGACCACGGCAAAACTTCGCTTTTAGATTATATCCGCGAATCGCGCGTTAGCAAAACTGAAAGTGGCGGAATCACCCAGCACATAGGCGCGTATATGGTAGAGAAAAATGGCAAGGCAATTACTTTTATCGACACGCCCGGACACGAAGCATTTGCTGCTATGCGCTCACGCGGTGCGCAAGTAACAGACATTGCCATAATCGTAATAGCCGCTGATGATGGCGTAAAAGAGCAGACAAAAGAAGCACTCGCTCACGCCAAAGATTCGCAAGTGCAAATGATAATTGCGATGAATAAGATGGACAAAGATGGCGCAAATCCCGACAAACTCAAAACCGAAATGGCAGAGTTGGGTTATTTGCCTAGCGATTGGGGCGGGACACTTGATTTTGTCCCTGTGAGCGCAAAAAGTGGAGCGGGGATTGATGAGCTGTTAGATACGATTCTTATTCAAGCGGAGTTGATGGAGCTCAAAGCAGATACGCTCATTGCGCCAAAAGCAGTCGTGTTAGAGGGAAGTTTGGATAAAGGCAAAGGTCCTGTGGTAACGGCAATCGTGCAAGAGGGTATTTTAAAAGTGGGCGACAGCGTGGTAGCGGACACTGCCTATGGCAAGATTCGCGCACTTATAAAAGACAATGGCGAACGCGTGAGCGAACTAAAACCCTCCGAAGTTGCGATTTTAACGGGGCTAAATGAAGTGCCAAGCGCAGGGGCGATTTTGGTAGGGATTGAGAGCGAATCAAAGGCAAAAGAATACGCAATGAAGCGCAAATCATACTTGCGAACCAAAGAACTCTCCCGTAGCACGAAAGTATCCTTAGATGAGTTAAGCTCCGTTGTCGCAAGTGCGCGTTTAAAGCCACTGCATTTGATTATAAAAGCCGATACGCAGGGCAGTTTGGAGGCTATCAAAGTCTCACTTGAATCGTTAAGCAACGATGAAATCAAAGTCAATATCATCGCTTCAAGCGTGGGAAATATCACAGAGAGCGACATTGACATAGCCCAAAGCGTCCAAAGTCAAAATATGAACGATTGCTATATTTTGGGCTTTAATGTAAAACCGCTTGGCAAAATAAAAAGCAAGGCAAAAGAGCAAAGCGTGGCGATTCAAAGCTACTCGGTGATTTATGATTTGATTGATTCAGTCAAAGGCATAATCGCAAATATGATGAGCCCTATTGTGGAGGAAGAAATCATCGGTAATATCGAAGTGCGCGATATTTTTAGCGTTGGCAAAGGCAATGTCATCGCAGGGTGCTTCGTAGTTGAAGGCATAGTCCATAGGGGCGACAAAGTGCGCTTACTGCGGGGCGAAAAGGTGCTACATTTAGGTAATATCTCATCGCTAAAACGCTTCAAAGATGATGTCAAAGAAGTCGGCAAAGGCTATGAGTGCGGGATAATGTTGGATTCATTTAACGACATAAAAGTCGGCGATAGCTTTGAAATCATCAAAGAGATTTTCAAAGCAAAAGAGCTGTGATTGGGCTTTTAAGATGAATGTAAAGATTTTAAGGACGCAATCGCTTTTGCAAGAGGCATTGCAAGAAGTGCTGTTTGATTTGGAGGATACGCGACTAAAAAGTATTGCCATTACGCGCGTGGAATGCAGCAAAGGGAAGGAAGTTGCAAAGGTTTTTTTGGATAAAAATTCGCTTGGCGATTTGAGCGCAAATGATGCTTTGAAGTTGCTAAAAAAGGCTAGTGGGGCGATTCGCGCGAACTTACAAGCGCAATTATCGTGGTATAGGACGCCAAATCTTAATTTTGTGATTGATGAGAGTTTGGAAAATATCAATAGATTGGAGGGCATTTTTAGAAAAATCCACGCAAAAGAGCATTTAAACGAATCGTCATTGCGAGATTCGCAACGCGAATCGAAGCAATCCACAATAAATTTAGTAGCACGAAGTGCAACCAAATCTCGCCCGCTTCGTGGTGCAAAAAATCGGGAGCAAGGTTGCAGTAGTGCAACCGCCGATTTTTTGCTAGAAGCGGAAAAGCGAGGCTCTCCCCCTAAAAGCGAAAAGCGGCAGCTTTTGGCGCGTAGGGGGAGCGGGGCGGGGGGTGCAGCCCTTTTGCGAAAAGATTTAAGCGAATCAAATGGGCAAAATGGCGAATCTAATGCGAATTCAACTTTGCAAAATTGCGATTCATATAATTTAGATTCGCGTGGTTTGGATTGCTTCGACTTTGACAAGTCAAAGTCTCGCAATGACAAAAAAGTCGCGCAAACAAACACAAATCCAAAAAGAGAGAATTTAAATGATTGACTCCAAACTATCCGCCCAAATCGCGCAGATTGTCGAATCTAGCGGTTATGATTTGTTTGACATTGAAGTGGTGCGCGAAAATGACAATCTCATCTTGCGCGTTTGCATTCACAAAGAAAGTGGCATTACGCACGATGATTGCCAAAAGATTAGCGAGATTTTATCCCCGTTGCTTGATGTTTATGAGCCTTTTGAGAGAGAGTATAGTTTAGAAGTTAGTTCGCCCGGATTAGAGCGAATCCTAAGCAAACCGCGCCATTTTAAGTGCTTTTTAAATCAAAAAATCCAAATCACACTAAATGACAAAAGCAAAATTTGCGGGACTTTGCAAAGTGCCGATGAGACGCATTTTAGACTAGATTCGCGCACTTTTTCATACAGCGACATTAAAAAGGCAAAAAGCATTTTTGAATGGAATTAGATTTTTATATGGACTTGGCACTGCGCAAGGCGTGGGAAAATCAGCTTCTTGCCCTGCCAAATCCTAGCGTGGGTGCGCTTATTTTGGATAAAAATGGGCGCATTTTGTCGCTTGAAGCGCATAGCAAATGTGGCGATTGCCACGCCGAGCTAAAAGCTGCCAAATCCGCCTATATCGCGCTAAAAGGCGTGGATTTTGAGATTTTGCAAACGCTAAAAAATGCAAATGAAATTTTTGATTTTTTGGTGGCAAATCATAGCGGAATCTTGCGTGATTCAAGCATTTTTGTAACGCTAGAACCTTGCAATCATTATGGCAAAACGCCCCCGTGCGCCGAGCTTTTAAAGGCTTTGGGATTTAGACATATTATTTTTAGCGTTGATGAGAGTGGCGAAAATTCGCGTGGTGGCGCGGAAAATCTATCAAAATTTGGCGTTAAAATCACGCGTGGAGTCTTGCAAGATAAGGGCAGAGATTTGCTCTATCCCTTTGAGCGATTGCGCAAAAATGGGCGTTTGAGCGTTTTTAAAATCGCCCAGCGTTTAAATGGTAGCTTTGAAGGTGGCATTATTTCAAGCGAAGATTCGCGCATTTTTTCGCACAAACTGCGAGAAATTGCAAAGCGCATTATCATTTCTGCCAAAACGATTTTAAATGATAATCCGCTGCTAGATTCGCGCCTAGCAAAAAGCGCAAAAGCCCCAAATGTCTGCATTTTTGGGAGCGAATCTAGTCTAAAAAAATGCGAGGACAAAACCCTAAAAATTTATAGTGTAAAAAACCGCCAAATCACGCTTCATAGCGACATTTGCGACATTTTGCAAGATGGATTTAGCATAATTGAGGGCGGGGGGAAAAGCTTCGCGCTGTTTAGGGATAAAATCGATTTGTTGCTTGTTTTTATATCGCCAAAAATCACGGCAGGACGGAACTTTCATAGCGATTTTGGTGGGCGGATTTTGCATAGCACACAAATTGGAGAGGACATAGTGCTATGGATAAAGCCGTTTTAAGCCTATATCAGCTACAAAATGGCTATTGCTACAATAGCGATAGTTTGTTTTTGTATGCGTTTATTGCAAGATTTTTGAAAAATGGTGTGAGCGTGGTAGATATTGGTGCGGGTTGTGGAATACTAGGACTACTCTGTGGGCGGGATTTTGGCGTGAATTTAACGATGATTGACATTGATAGTCGCAATGCGAAATTATGCAAGAAAAATGCGGATTTTAATCATATAAGCGCGAACATTTTTTGCGAAAATGCGATTGAAATCTTTGGGCGCGAATCTAGCGTAGATTTTACTAAATCGCGCATAGATTTGCCAAATCAAAATTCATTGCAAAATCTATCCAAAAAAAAGTTTGATTTTATCATCTCAAATCCGCCTTTTTATGATAGATTTTCGCCCCCACCGCGCAAAAATCATCTATTTTTGGCAAAAAAAAGCGAAAATCTACCCTTTGAATCGCTTGCCAAAATCGCCAAAACCGCGCTTAACAAAAATGGTAAATTTATTTTTTGCTATAAAAGTAGCGCGTTGGCGGACATTTTTAGTGCGTTGCAAAAAAATGGCTTTAATGTCAGCGCATTGCAGTTTGTCTATCCTAAAAAAAATGCGCGAATTGAATACAAAAAAAACGCCACTTTGGCGATGATAAGTGCTGATTTTAGCAAAAAATATTTGGAGGTTTTGCCTCCGATTTTTAACTTTGTGGATATTGAACATAGCGCGGAGGCAAGGGAGATTTTTGCATTTTGCAAAACGCAGAGCATAAAAATAAATGAGAGTGAATTATGAAAGAAGGCAATTCGTCTTTGGGTATGCAATTTGCGCCGTTTTCGCATAAACTTCGCTCGGGTGTTCCCCAAGTTCTATCTCGCTCGTTTCACGCAAAAACGGCGCAAAGCCACACCGCAAATACTAGAATTGTTTTAAATGCTGAATCTAAAAACGATTCGTCATTGCGAGGCGCACGAAGCGAAGCGAGTGCAACGAAGCAATCCAAAAAAAATTGTCATATGGTTGCTTCGCTACGCTCGCAAATCCTACGGATTGAGCGAAGCGAAATATCTCAAAATAATCAAAAACTCACACAAAAAAATATCACAAAAGACGGCTTTGATTTTAGCTTCAATCCATCAAAATGCGCAGAGTGCGGGGGCAAATGCTGTATTGGAGAGAGTGGATATATTTTTTTAAACAAAGATGAGATGGGCAAAATCGCAGAATTTTTGGGGCTAAATTTTGGGGATTTTACAAGCCGATTCGTCCGTCAAGTGGGCGCAAAATACTCACTTATCGAAAAGCCATACCAAAACGGCTTTGCGTGTATTTTTTTTGATGAATCCACTAGGCAATGCCAAATATACCCCATCCGCCCCGCGCAATGCAAAGAATTTCCCTTTTGGGATATTTTTAAAAACAACACTGATGGCGCAAAGCGCGAATGCGAGGGCGTGGAGATTCACAGCGATAAAATTTAGTATAATTCACGCCAAAATCTTACCACAAAGGACAACTATGCAAATAAGATTTAACAACGAGCTTTGCGAGACGGACGCAAAGACTAGCGCAGAGTTTTTGAGCGCAAAAAGTGAGAGTGAAAGCGATGTGTGGATTGTCAATGGCTTTTGCACCCGCGAAGCGATTGCGCTAAAAGATGGCGATGAGCTATTTTGCATACCGCGCGGGATTATGCCACCTAGGGCGGCTTTGGAGGCGATGATGAGTTCGCGCCACACGCCAAAGGTGCATAACAAGCTAAAAAAGTCCTGCGTTGCGATTTGTGGGCTTGGTGGGCTTGGCTCAAATATCGCTGTAATGCTTGCGAGAATAGGCGTAGGACGGCTTGTGCTGATTGATTTTGATGTGGTTGAGCCTAGCAATCTCAATCGCCAAAGCTATTTTATAAGCGATTTGGGGAGGTTAAAGACGGAGGCATTAAGTGCGCAAATCGCGCAAATAAATCCATTTATCACCACGAATGCGCACAATCTTCGCATTACGCCCGAAAACCTGCCCACACTTTTTAAGGATTGCGATATAGTGTGCGAGGCGTTTGATAGCGCGGTGGCAAAGGCGATGATAGCGCAGAATTTTCACGCGCATTTTCCGCAAACGCCACTTATTTGCGCATCGGGACTTGCAGGATATGGGCAATCAAATGCGATTAAAACGCAAAAAATCGCGCAAAATTTCTATGTGTGCGGGGATTTGGTGAGCGAAGCAAAGGTGGGCAATGGGCTAATGTCGCCCCGTGTGAATATCTGCGCTGCGCATCAGGCAAATTTGGTGTTGGACTTGCTAGTGGCGATGAAATAGTGATTTTATGCGCTAGATTCTGCGAATCGCACTTCAAATTGTCATATTGAGCGAAGCGAAATATCTCAAAATGCTTCACACAAAAGAGATTCTTCGCTTCGTGCTTCGACTTCGCGCGAGAATGACAAAATAATGGATTGCCACGATTTTGCTACGCAAAATCTCGCAATGACGAAAAAAATGCAAAAAATCGCTGAATCTAGTAAAAAAATCAAAAATTCGCAGAATCTAATGCGAAAAATACCCACCCCCTAACCCCCTCCGCAAGGGAGGGGGGATTTTTGAGATACTTCGCTTCACTCGTTTAACTCCGCTCATAATGACAATTTGGAGGCGGATTCTGCGTTCGCAGAATCTTGGATTTGCAAGTGTGGGTCGGTGCTTCGCACAGACGCCACGCTCGCTTCGCTCCCTTGCAATGACAAAAAATGCAGAAAAACACTGAATCTCACATAAAAACGCAGAATCTAAAAAGAGATTGCCACGATTTTGCTTCGCAAAATCTCGCAATGACGGAGAGTAATGCAGATTCTGCGAATCGCACGAAATCGTAGAATCTGCGATAGATTCTGCGATTTTAATATTTTCCCGCATTAGATTCTGTGATTTTAATATTTTTCCCGCACTAGATTCTGCGAATCTTTGCCACGAAATGCCTTTGTTTTAATCGCAAAAATTTCTTATAAAAACTCGTTTTTAGGTAGTTTAGCGTGGATTTGTTTAATGCCCGTTTTGCAAAGTTGATATTTGAGATTTCTAACTCAATGCAGATAATTCGCGCTAGATTCTGCGATAGGGGCGATAAGTTCGCACTTAAATGCAGTAGCGTTTTTATCACCAAATTATGATTTTGCGCGGTTAAGTGGAGTTTTTTAGCGTCCGTCCTTTGCATTATAGAGTTTTGATTTTGGCGGTAAAAGTATAATTTATCATTTATGCAAGCATAATTTTTAGCGTGGAATAGCAGGTTTGCGAAGTTTAAGACATCCTCTGATACCAAAATCCGTTGATTTAAATCTAAATTTTGCAGTGATTTTGCGTAGGTTTTTCGTAAAATCGCCTTATTTGACAGCGCCCAATATCTGCCAATGCCGTTTTTTGCAGCATACAGCGCGAAATCTTTGATAGAAAATAGCGCGTTTTGCGGATGCAAAATCTTATGCGTGTAGTTAAACGCCACAATATCTAAATCCCCCCCCCCCCGTTTATAATCGCAGAATCTACCCTTTCACACGCATTCAATGCTAATTTATCATCGCCATCTAAAAATAGCAAATACTCGCCTTTTGCATTTAGTACGCCAATATTTCGCGTGGCAAAAGTGCCGAGATTGCGCGAATTTTGCAGAATCTTCACACGCGAGTCACTTAGCGCAAACTCTTTTGCAATCTCCACACTTCTATCGCCTCCGCAATCATCCACGCAAATAATTTCAATATTTTCGTAACTTTGATTTACCGCACTTTGCAGGGTTTGGGCGATAAAATTTTCCACGCGAAAAATGGGGATGATGATAGAAAATCTAGGATTTTGCATTTTTACCCTTTAATGCAAATCGCCGTAAATGTTTCTCTAAATCCCGCACGCGCGACTTTATCGCAAAATAATAATGCCAAAATGTGAGATTTTTATATCCCATCGCAGAGAGATTTTCCCTTGCTTTGGGTGCGTAGAAATTTTTTGCGTTATAAAAATTATCTATGTAATTTTTGGCATACCAAAGAGTGGATTTTTTGAAATATGTTTCATCGCCTCCAAATGCCCTCCAAAAATCATAGATTCTGCGTCCCATCGCCACTAAACAATAACTTTTAAAATACCCCCGCAAATCTTTATAATCATCAAAGTCCGCCCTCAAAGGTCGCAAGAAATTAGGCAGTTTTGTAAGCAAATCCCCCCCCCCCGTTTGCGTTTTGCGTATTCATTATAGATTCTGCTCTTTGGCGATAGATATAAAGTGGCGCGTTTTGATATGCCACCTTGTGCGCCAAGCAAAAAAGTAGCGTCCCAAAGTCGTGGTCCTCGTGATAAATATTCTCGCTAAATCGCAAAGCATAGCGGTTCAAAATCCTCGCGCGAAACGCCCCCTGCCACGCAAAGAAAAAGGCATAATACTTATTTGCCACAAGCATTTCTAATCCGCTTTCATAATTTTGCTTTTTGATATCGCTCAAATACCATCCATTTTTGCGCTCCCCGCACTCGCTTAAATCACTCCAATTATGCGCGAAAATCTCCAAATTTTTTGCAATTAGATTCTGCATACAAATCTCAATGCAATCGTGCGCCAAAAAATCATCGCTATCCAAAAAGTGAATAATCGCAGAATCTGGCAGTTTTTGCGTGATGAAAGAATTTATTTGCACTAAATCGCTTTTGATAAAATTTGGCGATATTTGCGTGAAATGGGCGTTTATCTCGCTTGGCGAAATCTCTTTTGTGGGCGCGTTTTTAGTGTGGGTTTGGGTAAATGATGGTATTTTATCGCTTATATTCTGCGATTTGAAAAACTCACGCAACGCGCTTCCTTTGATGAACTCTAATCCAAAATTCCGCGCAGAAGAAAGTCCGCCATTTGGTTTTGACACCACAAAAATGCGCTCATCTTTTTTCGCAGAATCTAGCGCGATTTGCAAACTCTCATCACTACTCCCATCATCTACCAAAATTATGTCTAAATTTGCGTAACTTTGATTTAGCGCAGAATCTACGCATTCACGCAAATACGGCGCGACATTGTAGATTGGGATGATGATTGAGACAATCGCAGAATCTGTGGCGTTTTTCATTTTTTGCTATTTGCCCTTTTGCGCAAGTTTGGTTCTAAAATCTTTTTTCGGATTCGCAAGTTCAAAGGCGTAATTTCTAAAATCTCATCTTCTTCTATCCACTCTAATGCCCTCTCCAGCGTTAAATCTCGCGGTGGCACAAGTTTTATCGCCTCATCTGCCCCGCTAGAGCGCATATTAGTGAGGTGCTTTGCTTTGATGGGATTGACATCTAAGTCATTGTCCCTGCTGTGCTCGCCTATCACCATTCCCACATAGACTTTTGCCTGTGGCGCGATAAATAGCACCCCTCGCTCTTGAATGTTAAAAAGCGAAAATCCTGTCGCCTCACCTGCCTCCATAGAGATGAGCGCGCCATTTTTGCGCGACTCCACGCTCCCGCTAAATGCGCGAAACTCTAAAAAGCTGTGATTCATCACCCCCTCGCCCTTTGTATCGGTCAAAAACTCACTTCGATAGCCGATAAGCCCTCGCGCGGGAATCTCAAACTCCAATCGCGTAAATCCGTCATTCATAGGATTCATCGCTTTCATCTCTGCCTTTCTGCGCCCAAGTCGCTCGATAATCGTCCCGCTAAAGTCCTGTGGCGTGTCGATTACCAAATGCTCAAATGGCTCTTTTTTCACGCCGTCTTCCTCTTTGATAATGACTTCGGGGCGTGAAATGCTAAACTCAAAGCCCTCGCGCCGCAGATTCTCTGCTAGGATTGTGATTTGGAGCTCACCTCTCCCGCTCACGCGGAATTTACCCTCGCCCATTTCCTCGCACCGCATTGCGATATTTGTCTGCATTTCTTTAAGCAATCTATCTTTGATTTTGTTTGCGGTGATATGTTTGCCCTCCGTGCCAGCTAGCGGGCTATCATTCACCGCGAAATACACGCTCATCGTGGGCTCTTCTAAGTGCATAGGGTCTAGGGGCATAGGATTGTCTTTATCCACTATGGAGTCGCCCACATCTACGGCGTTAAAACCCGCAATAGCGACAATGTCCCCCGCTCCCGCGCTCTCAATCTCGGTGCGGGCAAGTCCCATAAAGCCTATCAGCTTAGTGATTTTGCCTACTTCTTTTGTGCCATCGCCTTTTGCGAGCATTACGGATTCGCCCTTTTTGACAACGCCATTAAACACCCGCGCGATGCCGATTTTGCCGACATAGTTGTCATAATCTAGCGTGAAAACCTGCATTTGGAGCGGATTTTCGCTACTGCCACTAGGTGCGGCGACAGATTGTAAAATCGCTTCAAAGAGTGGCTCTAAATTCTTTTTTTCGTCCTCTAGATTCACAACCGCGTATCCGTCCCGCGCCGCTGCATAAATCACGGGGAAATCTAATTGCAAATCCGAAGCCCCCATCGCTACAAATAAATCAAACACTTCATCTACCACTCTATCGGGCTCGGCGGCGGGTTTGTCGATTTTATTTACCACGACAATGGGGCGGATTCCAAAGCCTAGTGCCTTTTTTACGACAAATTTGGTTTGTGGCATCACGCCCTCTTGCGCATCGACAAGCAGTAGCACGCCATCGACCATTTTTAGCACGCGCTCGACTTCGCCGCCAAAGTCCGCGTGTCCGGGCGTGTCGATAATGTTGATTTTTGTGCCTTTGTAGTTTATGGCGGTGTTTTTGGAGAGGATTGTGATACCGCGCTCTTTTTCTAAGTCGTTGCTATCCATTACGCGCTCATCGACTTTTTCGCGCTCGCTAAATGTGCCTGATTGGCTTAAAAGCCCATCTACTAATGTCGTCTTGCCGTGGTCTACGTGTGCGATAACGGCGATATTGCGGATATTTTGGGTATTTTGCATTGTGAATTTGTCCTTTAAAATCGTGGATTAAAAAGCGCGGATTGTAGCGAATTATAGCTAAAAATGCAAATGCGTTGGTGGGGTGATTCACATTTGATTCACATAAGAGCCAAAATGCGTGAAATTGCATTTGTTATTGCAAGATTCTGCGATTTGGATTTCATTAGAATCTAGCGCGTAGAGGGCATAGATTAGTGAGTTGATTTGGGATTGTAGTTGGGTTGTGTCTTTGCCTTGTGATTTGGATTCTAAAATTTTATCGACTAGATTCACAATCTCATCGGCGATTTTTTGCTTTTCTTTTGAATCTAGATTCGGGATAGGGAGTTTTTCGATATATTGTTTTATCCATCTAAATGCGCCATCGCCTAATCCACTAGCGATTTGTTGCATATAAAAATAAATCAATTTTGAATTTAGTAAAGCCAAAAGATATTTATTTGCATTGGGGATAAAATAGCAAGTTTGATTTATGAAAAATCCGCTTGTATCATAAATAAAACACGATTCTTTTGTCATTTCAGCCCACACAATCTTTTCTTTCTCAAAATCCTCCAAATATGCGCAATTTCGCAAATTATACGGCGTTGCGCCTTTGTCGGTGCGTTTTTCTAATTTTGGATAAAAGTTATCTAAATATTTTTTGAGTGTTAAATAATCGTTTATGTCAATGGCTTGGATTTGTTTGCCATTTTGCGAAGTGTAGCCGTTGTGCGTATTTATCAACCACAGATTCGCCCATTCATAGCTATATCTTTTAATGTCGCGTCCGCGCAAAATGGGCTTTATGATTTGCTCTGTGCGCTCTCGCTCTGTCAAACCCACCCCCAAACCCCCTCCGCAGGGGAGGGGGCTTTTTATGCTATTATCGCACGAATCTAAAATCGCTTCTTTTGTCGCGCTATCGATGATAAAGGCTTCATTGTAGCCCGTTAAAACGCCACGATAGATTTCAATATCCCATTCTTTAAGCGGTGTGCCGATTTTTTCAATCTTTTGTTTTAAAGCTAGGGTGTGCGAATCTACAAAGATAAAGGCTTCGGCGTTTAAGCAATCTTGGGGGATACAATCGCAATTTTTAGATGATAAATCTTTGGCATAGCGGATTTGGTTGCCTTGTGGTGCGGACTTTGATACTTGGAGTATGCACGAATCTACGATAGCGTTTTCAAAGATTTTTATACCATTAAAATCTGTGTAGGATTCAATGGTGTGGCGCAATAATAATGAGCGCAAGTTTTTGCCATAGCCTGCGCGGGCGAATTTGTTGCTAACGATGTAAGTGAGAATGCCTTGTGGTGCGAGCAAATCTATGGCTTTGGCAAAAAAGTAGGTGTAAATATCTGCGGTGCTACACGCAAAATCTGCAAATGCGGATAAAATCGCTTGTTTGTTGGGGATAGATTCTTGGCGGATATAGGGCGGATTGCCGATGACAATGTCAAAAGATTCTACGCCAAACATATACGCACTATCGAAAAATTGCGCTATATCGTTGGGATTAAAGGGATTCCATTTGGTGAGTGGCATCTCGCCCTGCGCTTCAAAAAATAAATCCTTTGCGATTTTGTCTATCGTGGCTTTGTATTTTGATTGGAGGGCGATTTTGTCGTGGCTAGTAAATGTTTCAGCGCGGATTTGTTGCAATTCTATCAAGCCTTTTTCGTAAATATCGCTGCCAAGCTGTCTGCCACGCGAATCTTGCAATGAAGTCTGCAAAGGCAAAAGCGAATTTGCAGAGATGAATTTAAATTCTAAATTTGGGAGTGGATTTGGCTCTTTGCTATGGCTAAAATCCTCATCGATGATAAGGGAGAGAAAGCACCGAAGTCGCACGATTTCGGTAGCCATAGGCTGAATATCCACGCCATAAATGCAATTTTGCAAAATCTCTAATTTGCGCGTATAAGGTGGGCGTGTGTCGCCTAAATCGCTTTGGAGGCGGATAATCTCACTCAAAATCCCCATAGGAAATGCGCCACTGCCACAAGCGGGGTCTAGGATTTTTAGGGTGCTTAGCTCTTGTAGGATTAGCGCGGAATCTTTGGGATTTACCCACCCCCTAGCCCCCTCCGCAAGGGAGGGGGGACAAGTTGATTCAACCTCCGCAAGGGAGGGGGAAACAAATTCAAGTCCCCTCCCTTGCGGAGGGGATTTAGGGGTGGGTGTTTTATCAAATACAAGATTTTCTAAAAATTGTGAATCTACTTTGTCTTTTAGTGTGGTTTGCAAATGCGATAAAATCGCGCTACGCACCATATAGCGCACGATTTCGCGGGGCGTGTAGTAGCTCCCTGTGGCTTTGCGAAGTGTGTTTTTATCTAGCTTTTCTAGCTTATTATCCGTAAAAAGCTGGGATAAAAGACTCTCAAAAATCTGCCCCAAAAGCTCGGGGTCTAATGCCACTTCCTCCGCACTCTCATCTGCCTCATCGATAGTGAAATGATAGCGATTAAGCGTGGCAAAAAGTTCGCTAAATAGGGCGTTTGAAATGTGTAGCGAATTGATATTTACATTTGGATTTTGTGAATCATAAAAGTCATTGTCCTGTGGGCTAAATAATCCGCCATTTAGGTAGGGAATCGCGCTTAAAAGGCTAGTGATTTGCGTGGGCAAAAATCCATAATCGCGTGAATCTTTTGGCGTGTTTAGCGTGGTAAAAAAGAGTGGCTCTAACACTTCGTGATAATAATTTGCACTCAAAGCACTATCCCAAATCGCAGAATCTATAATGCTCTTTTTCTCCAAAAATTTACAAAACAAAATGCGTGAAAATAGGCGCAGGACAAAATCACGCTTGGTTTGCTCATCGCTTGTGTTTGGCAATGTGAGATTTTCTACAAAATCCGCAAAATGCGCGAAAATTTCTTTGTAAAATGCTTTGTTTAGGCTTGAAATGCTTAAAGTTTCTAAAATCTCGCTGTAATAAATATCTACTTCTTTTGGTTTGATTTGGGCGATTTGCACTAAATTTTTGCAGTGAGCGTGGCTTGGGTGGGCTAAATCTATGTCTTTTATGAGTGTGATTTTTTGGATAATGTCTGTATGGATAATGCGCTTGGCGTGAAATCGGCGTGTGGCAAAGGCTATGGATAAATGCGTAGGGCTTACAAAAAAGATAATGTTATAGCTTGGGATAGCGGAGTTTATCGCACGGGTGGCGCGTATCAAATCGGCTTTTTTGTGTGAAATGGATTTTGGATTGCCACGATTTGCCGTTGGCAAATCTCGCAATGACGAATTAGGTTGTAGCTCTATAAGCGTAAAGGCTAGATTTTTATGGTTAGTTTTTTCGCTAGGTTTTAGTGCGCCCTCTCTATCGGCGTTTGTAGCGTAAATAATGGCGTTTGCAAAATCAAAATCGCTTAGATTTTTGATTAGATTTTCGTCTTTTGATAGTGGTGCGTTTGAAGCAAGTCCTAGATTTTGCAGGGCAAAGTTGCTATCCAAAAATGCTTTAAAATGCGCTTGATTCACAGGATAGAGATTTGCTAAAAGGTTTTGTATGCTCATTTTGTGCCTCCGTTTTGTTTTTGTGGATTTTGGAATTGTGGATTTTGAAATTGCGGTGCGCTAAAATCTGGGTTGATTAAAAGCCACGCGATTAGGCGAAATCTTTTGGATTCGACAAAAAATAATCCGCCATCGCTTTGCTTGCTCCCCTCTATGAGCGAATCATAGCTTTGAATCTGCTCGTTTAACTGCTTTGTCAAATCTGCAAAAATACGCTTTAACACGCCAATATCTCTGTAATCGTTGGTAAGCGTTTCAAGAGAAGTGATTGCTTCTTGTGGTGGCTTTTGCGTGAGTTTTTTTAGTGGGAGGATTTGGAAAAGATTTGCGTATTTGTCAGTTTGGCTCACGCTTGGGTGCAAAATCTCGCTTGAAATATCATAAATGCACGGATATAGTTGCTCGATAGATTTTGTGTGTGAATCTATATTTTCTAAAAGTGCGAAAAGTAGGTTTTGGGAATCTAGATTGCCACGATTTGCCGTTGGCAAATCTCGCAATGACGAATTGAGCGCAATCGAAAAAATGCCATTTTGCAAATGGCTAGGCGGTGGAGTGGTAAAATCAAAGAGATTTGAGAGATTGGCAAAGGCGTTAGATTCTGGCTCTAATGCGATAAATTCGCTCTCCATTGCTTTTAGCTGTTTTGCGCGTAAATCTTTGTGCGCGCTGTATTTTTTCTCATTTATCGAAAATGGATTTTCTAGCGCGGTTGCGGAGTTTGCCGCTTCTAATTTGTAGCGGAGCTTTGCTTCTAAATCGATATATTCTTCTAACTTCATATCGGGGAAAAAATGCGTGATATTGTTTAGCTCGTGCTTTGAGCCAATGCGCCAAATCCGTCCGATTCGCTGAATCGCACGAACAGGATTAAACGCAATGTCCCAATTTAGCAAGTTTGCGCAATCTTGCAAGTTTTGCCCCTCGCTTAGACAATCTGTGGCGACTAAAATGTCGATTTCACACTCGCCATCTTTTAGCTCATAATGCAAGGATTTTGGCGAAAATCGCTTTTTAAAATTGCTAAAATCCTTTGAGCTTGTGTTGCCTGTGATAGATTCGATACTTAAATGCGAAAAAGTCGCTTTTAGTGCGTCTGTGAGCGCATCTGCGGTAACTATGCTCTCTGTAAAAATGATGAGCTTTTCACTCTTTATGTCGTTGCAAGAATTTATGAGTTTTTTTAGGGCTTTGAATTTTTTGCTTTTTTGGAAATCGCGCTTTGAATTGTATGAAGCTAACTTTGATTTTATGCGTTGTAATTTATCCAAATCGCTTTGAACGTCGCTATAAAATTCATCACTTAAATCGCTAGTGTAGTTTGAATCTATAATGCTTTGCAATCGCTGTGGGAATGCGCTAGATTCGTCTAAATCATCGCTAGATTCGCTAAAATTGCCATCCAAAAAGCTCGTGTGGTAATCAATGATTTTATCTAAAATGCTACTAAACGCATCGACACTAGATTCTAATGCTTTGATAAGCGACATACATAAAAATCCTCGTGGCGTGGAGTAATCGCCTAAATTTGAAAGATTGTCGCTTTTTAGCAATTCGATAATTTCGCGGGGCAAATACCGCTCACTATAAGGGTCATAAATGCAAAATGTTAGGCTATTTTTGCTTGGATTTACGCCCAAAATTTCTAGCAATGAATCTATGCTAAAATCTATATGTGTGGGGATTGATGAGCAATATTCTCTCTTGGGTCGTTTTTTAGCATATGGAGCTATGAGATTTGATAGGCGATTTATGAGAGTGTTTTCGTTCTCGTTTGTGATGAGATAAGTGAGATTTAAGGCTAATTTCGCAGAATCTATCGCATTTTTCGCTGAATCTAATTCGCCATATTCGCTACGGGGGGGGGGGATTATACATTATGAAATCCTTTAAATTTTGAAATTTAAAAGCGCAATTATACATAAAAAAATTCGCCTTTTTTAAGCAGAATCTTAACACTTTTTTTATACAATCCGTGCTTTTTTAAAGAAGGATTATCGTTTGGATATTAGAGAGAAATTTTTGGATTATTTCAAGGCGCACGGGCATCAAGTCTATGATTCGATGCCGTTAGTGCCAAATGATGCGAGTTTGCTTTTCACAAATGCGGGAATGGTGCAGTTTAAGGATATTTTCACAGGCAAAATCCCTGCGCCAAAAATCCCCCGCGCCACGAGTTCGCAACTCTGCATTCGCGCTGGTGGCAAACACAATGACTTAGAAAATGTCGGCTACACGGCGCGTCATCACACGCTTTTTGAAATGCTTGGGAATTTTAGCTTTGGAGATTATTTCAAAGAGGAAGTGATAGAGTTTGCGTGGCAGTTTATCACGCGTGAGCTAGGATTTTCAAAAGATAAGATTTATATTAGTATCCACCACAGCGATGATGAAGCGTTTGGCTTGTGGAAAAAGTTCGTGGAAAAGGACAAAATCAAACGCTTTGGCGATAAGGACAATTTCTGGCAAATGGGCGAAGTAGGACCTTGCGGACCTTGCAGTGAGATTTATATCGACCAAGGGGAGGCGCATTTTGGGGGTGCGGAGGATTATTTTGGCGGTGATGGCGATAGATTTTTAGAGATTTGGAATTTGGTTTTTATGCAATATGAGAGAGACAAAAATGGCAACTTACGCCCACTCCCACGCCCTAGCATTGATACGGGAATGGGGTTAGAGCGCGTGATTGCGCTAATTGAAGGCAAACTAAATAATTTTGATACTTCGCTTTTTGCGCCTTTGATGAGTGAGTGCGAAAATCTCACGGGTAAGCCTTACAGCAATGAGTTTAAGGCGTCTTTTCGCGTGATAGCCGACCATATAAGAAGCATTGCGTTTTTATTAGCGCAAGGCGTGAATTTTGACAAAGATGGGCGCGGATATGTCTTGCGCCGAATCTTGCGCAGGGCATTGCGACACGGATATTTGCTAGGGCTAAAAGAGGCATTTTTATACAAGCTAATCCCCGCGCTTTGCGAATCTATGGCGCATTATGCGTATTTGGAGGACAAAAAAGCGCACATTATGGAGCAGTGCAAGTTAGAGGAAGAGCGATTTTTAGCCACAATCGAATCAGGAATGGAGCTATTTTCTGCCGAGTTAGATTCGGCAAAAAAGCGCGGTGTGAGCGTATTTAGCGGAGCTAGTGCATTTAAACTTTACGACACTTACGGCTTCCCATTAGATTTGACGCAGGATATGTTGCGTGAGTGCGACATTGCAGTGGATATGGACGCATTTAATGAATGTATGGAGGCGCAAAAATCGCGCTCCAAAAAAAGCTGGAAGGGCTCTGGCGATGAAGTCAAAAATGGCGATTTTGGCGCGTTGCTAGAAGAATTTGGAGAAAATAAATTCATCGGCTACGAATCAGATAGCGCACATAGCAAGATTTTGGGATTGCTTGATATAAATTATCGGCGCGTGGAGTGTTTGGATGGCGATGGATATATTTTCTTAGATTCAACCCCGCTTTATGCGGAGGGTGGGGGACCTGTTGGCGATAGTGGCGAGATTTTTATGCGTGGCAAAAAAGTCGCAAATGTCATTTATACCAAAAAATATTTTGGGCTAAATATCAGCGAGATTAGCACGAGTAGCGAACTAAAAGTGGGCGATTTGGTGGAGGTGAGAGTTAGCGCGAATCGCATAGAAATCGCCAAACACCACAGCGCAACACATTTGCTTCATTCTGCCTTGCGAAAGATTTTGGGTTCTCATATCACACAAGCTGGGAGTTTGGTAGAGGCGAATCGTTTGCGCTTTGACATCACGCACCCAAAGGCGTTAAGCAAAAATGAGCTAAATGCTATCGAAGCGGAAGTGAATAATATGATTTTCTCCGCGCTTGATTCAAAGGTGGATTTTATGTCGCTAAATGACGCTAAAAAGGGCGGCGCAATCGCACTTTTTGGCGAAAAATATGGCGAAGTTGTGCGCGTGGTGAGCTTTGGTGATGATGAAAACCTTGCAAGTTGTGAGCTTTGCGGTGGGATTCATATCAAAAATACCGCGCAAATCGGCAATTTTTACATTACAAAAGAGAGTGGCATTTCAAGCGGAGTGCGCCGAATCGAAGCTGTGTGCGGAAAAGCAGGATATAACTACACCAAAGAAAATTTGGCGATTTTGACAAATGCCCGTGAAGTGCTAAAAAATAGCGATATTATGGGCGGAATTGCCAAATTAAAAGAAAATATCCAAAAATACAAAGATGCCAAAAGCAAGACAGATTCAAGCGTAAAAAGCCTAAATTTTGAGATGATTGATGAAGTGAAACTGATGATTGTGGAAGTAGCGGCAAATCTAAACATTAAGGCAATCATCGATGAAGCAAAAAAGGAAAATCCAAAAGTCGCCATTATGCTTATTGCAAACGACAATGGCAAGATTAGCATTAGCTGTGGCGTAAATGGCGTGGCAAATCTATCGGCAAAAGAGTGGATTAAGGGCGTTTGTGCGATTTTGGGCGGTGGCGGTGGCGGCAGAGATGACTTTGCCACTGCTGGCGGGAAAAATCCGCACAAGATTAAAGAAGCCCTGCAAATTGCGCGAGATTTTGCGCTAGATAAGATTCGTAGCGAATCCTAAAAGGTGGCAAAAATGAATAGCGGAATGATTGCCGTAATGCTTGGCGTGTCCTTGCTAATTGGGCTTTTGGGGCTGATTGCATTTATTTGGGGGCTACGCAGTGGGCAATTTGATGATGAAAAAAAATTCACACAAGGACTTTTGATGGATAGCGTAGATGAGCTAAATGACGCATATCGTAATGAATTAAAGCGAAATTCGGCGAAATATACCAAAAACGCAGAATCTAGCGCAGATTCTGCGAATTTTTCGCCAAAATCGCATTAGATTCTGCGAAAATATTAAATTTAAATTTGAAAGGATAACAAATGAAAATTCACAATATCGCCATTATCGGCGGAGGACCGGGCGGAATCGCAGCAGCGGTTGAGAGCGTGATTTGCAAAATCGATGATGTGATTTTGTGCGAAAAGGGCGAAAATCACTCAACTACCATTCGCAAATTTTACAAGGACAACAAGCGCGTAGATAAGGACTACAAGGGCAAAAAGGTGGATTTGAATGGTAATATTTATTTTATGGATGGCACAAAAGAATCCACGCTTGATTTGTTTGATAAGATTTTGGCGACAAATAATATTGATGTCCGCTTTAAGAGCGAGATTGAGAGTGTGAGTAGCGAAAATGGGATTTTCACGCTTCATTGCACAAGTGGCGATGAGCTAAAAGCGCGATTTGTGGTGATTTCGATAGGCAAAATGGGTGTGCCAAATAAGCCAAGCTACCCTATCCCGCTTGAAATTCGCGATAAAGTCTTTTTTAACGCAAACTCCATAAATCAAGGCGAAAAAGTCCTAATTGTCGGTGGTGGCAACTCTGCGGTAGAATATGCCTACTTTTTGGCAGAAAAAAATGACGCGACTTTGAATTATCGGCGCACAGAATTTAGCCGAATCAACGACACAAACCGCGAAATGCTTTTTAAAAGCATAGATTCGGGCAAATTAAAGACAAAATTAGGCATTGACATTGAGAGCCTTGAATCTTGCGACATTAACGGAGCTAAAAAGCCCAAAGTCAATTTCACAGACGGCACAAGCGAAGTTTATGACAAAATAGTCTATGCAATCGGCGGTGTCGCGCCGATTGATTTCTTAAAAAAATGCAATTTGGAGTTAGATGAAGCGGGAGTGCCTATTGTAAGCGATTCGTGTGAATCAAGCGTGAAAAATATCTTTGTGGCAGGGGATTTGCTTTTCAAAAGTGGCGGTTCAATCGCAAGTGCGCTAAATAACGGCTTTGATATCGTGCTTGAAATCCAAAGGCGTATGGGGGCGTAGGGGTGCAATTTTTTGACATTAGCATCGATAAAAAGGGCATTATCGCGGATTTTTTCCACGCACAGCGCGTGGAGGCGAGTGATATGCTCTTTGGCAATCTCTACATTTGGCACTTTTCGCGGAGCATAAAATACGCGATAATCGATGATTGCCTTGTGGTGCTGACAAAATTCCCTAACGAATCCTATCCATTTATCTTTTATCCGCTTGGGCGGGGCAATCACAAAAACGCAATTTTAAAAATGAAAGAGTATTTTTTGGATAATCAAATGCCCTTTTCGCTTCGCAGTTTAGAGCAAAATCAAAGCACGGAGTTAGAAAATCTCTTTCCAAATGCCTTTGAAATCACCCCAAACCGCGATAGATTCGACTATATTTATAATGTGGAAGATTTGATTTTATTAAGCGGACGGGCGTTACACAAGAAAAAAAATCATCTAAATCGCTTTTTTAATCTCTATCCAAATTTTAGTTACGAGCGCATAGATTCTGCGAATGCGCTAGAAGTGCTTGGCGCGTATCAAAAGTGGTTTGAAAATAGCGATAAAAGCGAGGGTTTGCAAAATGAAATGCTTGGCATTAAGGCGAGTTTGGAGAATTTTACGCAGCTTGATATGAAGGGCGGGGCAATTCGCATTGATGGCAAAATCGCGGCATTTTCGCTTGGAGAGCAAATCAACGCGGATTCGGTTGTCATTCACATCGAAAAGGGCAACACCTTTTATGCGGGGATTTATCAGGCAATAAATCAGCAGTTTTTGAAAAATGAATGGGCGCATTTGCGTTTCGTAAATCGCGAGGAGGATTTGGGGATTGAGGGGCTACGCAAGGCAAAAATGAGCTATAAACCAGCTCAATTCGTAGAAAAATCTACCGCGATTTTGAAAAATTAAATTTAAGGAGTAAAAAATGACAAAAGAAGAGTTTAAGAAGTTTGTGAAAAGCGAGGGCGCGAAGTTTAGAGAGCCGCTTGGGTTTGGGATTGCGCGGGTGGATTTAGGCGAATCGTATGGCGATTTGCGCGAATCAAATGGCAAATCTTGCGGTTGCGAATCAAAGGGCGATTCAAAGGTTTTACAGGCGACTTATCCCGTGCTAAATTGGCGCGTGGGCGAAAAGTGCGAGAATTTGGGCTCTTATGCTGTGCTATGCCACGCGCTTGAAAAAGCACCACAAAATCTAATCGCAAAAAGCGAAAATGAAGCGATTTACCGCGTGGATTCGGCTGTGGTAAAAAATGCGTTAGAGCTTTTTACGCCATTTTTAGCCGAATCACTAGCCGATAAATCCGCGCACAAAAATATTCAAGTGCTATTAGAGTTGCAAAAACAGGCGAATTTGGATTGTTGCAAGTCGCCGTTTCGATTTGTGGTGCTTTATAATGACGCGCAGTGCGAGAGTGTCGAATCTAGCTATATGAAGCTACTTGCGCTGTCGCTAGGCAAGGCGAAATTGCGCTCTTTGAATTTGGATGGCATTTTTGGATTGCTAGAAAATATCGCGTGGAGTGGCAATACGCCATATCAGTTAGAATATTTGCGCCAAAATGAAATCGCACTCAAAATCGCTGGTAAGTTCCCGCGAATCGACTTTGTAGATAAATTCCCACGCTATTTAATGCAGGTAATCCCGCAATATGACAATATCCGCCTGCTTGATTCGGCGAAAACCCGCTTTGGTGCGTATTTGGGTAGCGGTGGCTATACGCAAATGCCCGGTGCTAGCTATGTGAATTTCAATGCTGGTGTTGTCGGCAAATGTATGAATGAAGGGCGCATAAGTTCAAGCGTGATTGTGGGCGAAGGCACAGATGTGGGTGGTGGCGCGAGTATTTTGGGCGTGCTAAGCGGTGGCAACGCAAATCCTATCAGCATCGGCAAAAATTGTCTGCTTGGTGTGAATAGCTCCACAGGGATTTCGTTAGGCGATGGGTGCGTGGTAGATGGCGGAATCGCCGTCCTTGCTGGAACGATTTTTTATATTTCGCAAGAAGAAGCGCAAAAAATCCTCGAGATTAACGATGACTTTGAGATAAAGGAAAGTTGCCTTTACAAGGGGCGTGAGCTATCTGGCAAAAACGGCGTGCATTTTAGGCAGGATTCAAAGAGTGGGGCGATGACGGCATTTCGTAGCAAAGTCCAAATCGAGCTAAATACGGCGTTGCATTAAAAAAAGTGCGTTAGATTTGTGTGAATCAAAGGAGAAATGTGATTGTGGTATTGCGAGATTCTGTGAATCGTAGAATTTGGCGTGATTATGTCGTCATTGCGAGCGAGTGAAACGAGCGTGGCAATCCAAAACACGCGAATCTAAAAGGCAAAACGAATCAATATCCCAAAAGCGAATCGATAAATTTTACATTTAGATTCGCACAAAGTCCGCGATTCACCTTTGATTCACAAGTCTCATTAGTGGATTGCTTCGGCGAATCTGCGATTCGCCTCACAATGACGGGATTTTTCACGCGAATCTACAAAAATTTTCACGCCTCGCAATGATAAACGCCAGCTTATCTCACACCCCTTTCATTTAGCTTTTTATAATAATCACAGCCAACTTGTTCGCCAAAATCACAGGCTTTGCCAAAATATTCTTTTGCTTTGGAGAGATTTTTTGGGACACCTTCGCCATTACCATACATTACACCTAGCCCCCAGCAACCCAAACCATTTTGCATTTCACAGGACTTTTCAAAATAGCTTTTTGCTAATTTTAAATCCTGTTTTACATTTTTACCAAAAAAATACTCTCTACCAGCCCAAGCACAAGATTCTGCTTCGCCCAAACCACAAGCCTTTTTATTATATTGCAATGCTTTGCTTTTATCTTGCCTAACGCCAAAGCCGTTAGAATAATACTTTGCTAACACACCACAAGTAAGTTGCATTGCTTTAATAGCGGGGTGTTTTGGAGTTAAACTACCATCGATTAGCTCAAATTGAAAACTATCTTTGCTATTTGCTTTATCGCAAACTAATTCAAAGTATTTTTTAGATTCGCTATATTGCTCTAATTCATAGTGCAAAATTCCCACCGTAACACAAGCACCATAATTTTTAGCATCGCATTGTTTATCATAGTGCTTTATGCAATACGATAAACTCTCATCTTCGCACCAAAAATCTTGCATCTCACCAGCATTTACAGCACACACGCCACACATTATCGCCACAAGGGCGAATATTATCTTTTTCATCATTATTTCCCCTTTCAATGTTAAATTTTATCTTTTAGCGTTTTTGCCAATATGATTCGCACTGCTTCGGATTCACCCTTGCCATCAGGGTGCGAGAAACAATCATCTGCACTTAACTCTAAATGTTTTTTAAGATTCCCAAGCAAATATTTATAGCTAGATACGCTTGGGATATAAGGCAAATTTAGATTATAAAACTCTATAAAATGCACATCAGAGCATTCTGCACTTGGCTCATCGCTGTGTTCCTTTCGCATAAACCAAACTTTGCTAAAACTAGCGCAATCTACAAATGATTTGTATTTGGTAAATATGCGTTGCAATTTTTGCTCAAATCTATCTTTAAAGCCTACAAAATCATCAACGCTTAAATTTTCGCACGGATAGCAAACGATTCCAGCAAAGATATTGTGATTTATCTGCGCTTTGATTTTGCAAAGATTCGCAATTATGCTGTAAAATTTATCGATTTTAAACTTATCAATAAGCGTAAAAATTGCCTTAATTTGGTGCGATTCTATGATAGCAAACTCATCATTTTTATAAATCTCATTGCCACTATAAACTATCAAATCCATCAAAGGGCTGATTTTATCGTTATATATTACATAACCCTTGCTAATTTTGTATCGCCCATCAAGTTCGCTATGCAATAAATTGTTAAGCGATTTATATAAAATTATCTTTTTGTCTTTGTTTGGCGAAAAACTTTCACATTCTACCAATACATTTAATAAGTCGCCATTCATATCTTCTCTATTCATCTCACACCCCTTTCATTTAGCTTTTTATAATAATCACAGCCAACTTGTTCGCCAAAATCACAGGCTTTGCCAAAATATTCTTTTGCTTTGGAGAGATTTTTTGGGACACCTTCGCCATTACCATACATTACACCTAGCCCCCCAGCAACCCAAACCATTTTGCATTTCACAGGACTTTTCAAAATAGCTTTTTGCTAATTTTAAATCCTGTTTTACATTTTTACCAAAAAAATACTCTCTACCAGCCCAAGCACAAGATTCTGCTTCGCCCAAACCACAAGCCTTTTTATTATATTGCAATGCTTTGGCAAAATCTTGCCTAACACCCCAGCCGTTCAAATAATGCTTTGCTAAATCACCGCAAACAAGTTGCATTGTTTTAATAGCGGGGAGTTTTGGACCCAAACTACCATCTATTAGCTCTGCTTGAAAGGTAGATTTACTATTTGCTTTATCACAAACTAATTCAAAGTATTTTTTTGATTCGCTATATTGCTCTAATTCATCGTGCAAAGCTCCCACAATACCACAAGCAAGATAATTTTTAGAATCGCATTGCCTATCAAAGTGCTTTATACAATATGATAAACTCTCATCTTCGCACCACAAATCTTGCAATTCACCAGCATTTACAGCACACACGCCACACATTATTGCCACAAGGGCGTAAATTAACTTTTTCATCCATTATCCTTTTATTTAAAATTTCCGCGCATAATACAAAAAAAACGCAAGTTAATAAAGTCGCCTTATTTTTTCATATTTTGTCGCAAATTTATGGCGTTGCGGTGCTTATCAAAATCGCTAAATTTCGCAAAATACAGCATAACGCCGATTTAGAAGCGCGATTAGCGATATTGCAAAATATGTGATTTATGGAGAATTTATGCTTTTTGGCTTGGCACTTGCGCAAGGTGCGATGATTTTGGCGATGCAAGCAAGCGATGACGCGCTAACGCTTGAAGCGTGCAAGGGTGGCGATGTCGCGCAGTGCGAGCAAACCATCGATTTTCTTAAAAAATCCTGCGACAAAAAGGGCGCGCAGTCCTGCTTTACGCTTGGATACATTTATGAAAATGGCGTGGGCGTGGAGGTGCGAGTGGATTCTGCGATTGCGTATTATAAGCGCGGGTGTGATTTGCGAAGTGCGCTTGGGTGCGTGAATGCGGGGGCAATCTATGCGAAAATCAAAAATTTTGAAGTGGCAAATACTTACTTTTCTCGTGCGTGTGAGTTGCGAAACGCCGATGGGTGCTTTAATTTAGGCATTTCGTATCTTTACGGGCAGGGCGTTAGGGAGAGTGCGTTTCTCGCCAAAATGCGCTTTAATGACGCTATCGAACTCTACGAAGAGGCGTGTGCTAGGGGCGATGCGAATGCTTGTCAAAGCGTGGCGGGGATTTATGCCTCTGGCGAGGCGGTGGAGGCGGACTTGCAAAAGGCGGAGGATTTCGCGCAAAGGGCGTGTGAGATTGATGAGCGATTTTGCGAATCGTGAGATTTGGCGAAATATGAGATTCTGCGAATCTAACGCAAAATCGCAGAATCTACGCTAGAATCTAGCACGAAAATCGCAGAATCTAAAAAACTAAAAGGACAAAAAATGAAACAAATCAAAATCGCATTTATAGATGGATGCGGGGGCGATGACTTGGCGTTATTTTCGCGAGTGCTGAAAGAAAATAGCGAAAATTGTGGCGATGAGTTTGAGTTTATCATCGATGAGAAAAACCCGCAATTTATCGTGTATAGCGTGTTTGGCACGCGCCACATTCACTATGATTGCGTTCGCATTTTTCACACGGCGGAAAATTGTCGCGCCGACTTTAATTTCTGCGACTATGCGATAACTTACGATTATTTGGACTTTGGTGCGCGGCATTTGCGCTATCCGTATTACCTGCGAAATTTAGTTGGCGTGGATAAAAATAGCGCGATTTATCAAAAAAGTGCCTTTGACGCGGAGTTTGCCAAGCGCAAATTTTGCAGTTTTGTAGTTAGCAATGGCAAGGCAGATGAGTTGCGAAGCGCGGTATTTGAGGCGTTAAGCGTGTATAAAAAAGTCGATTCTGCGGGGCGTTTCAAAAACAATGTGGGATTTTTGGCGGATGATAAAATCGCATTTTTACGCAAATATAAATTCAACATTTGCTTTGAAAACTCCGACACAGCGGGATATGTGACAGAAAAAATCATCGATGCCAAAAAGGCAGATTCTGTGCCTATCTATTGGGGGGGGGGATTTCATAGTGTAGATTCGCAGAATCTTGGGCGTTTTATCGATGATGGCGCGATTTTTAACAAAAAGGCATTTGTGAATTTTGCGGATTTTGCGAGTGTGGGCGAGTTTGTGGAGTTTATCAAATATTTGGATAGCGATGAGAGTGCCTATCTTGCGATGTTAAATGAACCTTTGATTTTGGACTCAAATGTTGTGGAGAAGGGCGAAAAGAGATTGGCGGAGTTTTTGCGAGAGATTTTTAGCGCGGATAATCCCTACGCGCGCGGTTTTGGGCAGTGGCGGATGAATTTAGAAAAGCGATATGTGCGATTTCAAAGGGCGCGCGAAGTGGTGAATAAAATCATCGATTGCTACCGAAGGGCGATATTTTTGCGCTTTTGGCAAGGACTTGGGGCGAAAAAACGGCGATAGATTGGGCGGGATATGCGTGGATTTTGTGGTAGATTCTGCGATTTTTGTGCGAATCGCAGAATCTGCATTACTCTTCGTCATTGCGAGATTTTGCGTAGCAAAATCGTGGCAATCCAAATCTTTTAATTGCGCCATAGATTGCCACGAAAATTCGCTACGCTCATTTTCTCGCAATGACGGATTTTTTTTAGAGATTCTTCGCTTCGCTCAGAATGACAAAATTGCGATAGATTCTGCGAATCGCACGAAAATCGGAGAATCTGTGATTTTGGTTGTTTTTTACCCACCCCCTTTGTCCCCCTCCGCAAGGGAGGGGGAGAATTTGAGATTTTTCGCTTCGCTCAGAATGACAAAATAATCGTAGAATCTAAACAAACAATCGAAGTAATGGCGGTGGTGCTTTGCGCCGTTTTTATGCGAAACAAGCGAAATAGAACTTGGTGGTTCATTGAGCGCAGTTTTGCGTGAAAACGGCGCAAATTGCATACCCCAGAACAAATTGCCATCTATTCCACGATTTCTTCTACAAAATATAGCGGTCTTCGTTTGGTTTCGCGGTAGATTTTGCCTATGTATTCGCCGATAATCCCAAGCCCAAGCAGTTGAATCCCGCCTAAAAAATACATCGAAATTACCATTGATGTCCACCCGCTTACCGCTTCGCCTGATATTTTTGTGATGAACGCCCACACGCCCACGCACAAGCTAAAAAATGCGATTAACGCACCCAAAAGCGTTAGGATTCGCAGTGGTTTTATGCTAAAACTTGTGATTCCATCGATTGCAAAACTTAGCATTTTGAAAAATGGATATTTGGAAACGCCTGCCACACGCGCGATTCGCTTGTAATATAGTTTTGTGGATTTAAATCCTATCAGTGGCACGATGCCTCGCAAAAATAGATTAACCTCGCTAAATTCTAGCAAATGCCCCAACGCGCGATTTGAGAGAAGCCGATAATCCGCGTGATTATGCACGATGTCCGCGCCCAAAATTTTCATAAGTCCATAAAACGCATTTGCCGTGCTTCGCTTAAAAAAGCTATCCTCTTTTCTGTCGCTTCTCACGCCATAAATCACCTCATAGCCTTGTTTGTAACTCTCCACGAATCTATCGATTAAATTTATATCATCTTGCAAATCGCAATCCAAACTCACTACGCAATCGCATTTGTCTTTTGCATAAGAAAGTCCCGCTAACAGCGCGTTTTGGTGTCCTTTGTTTGTGCTTAAAGAGACAATTTGCATTTGCTTTGTTTTGTGCTTTTTTAGCAAAGATAGCGTTAAATCTTTGCTTCCGTCATTCACAAAAACAATTTTGCTTTTTTTGCTAATCGCGTTAGATTCGATTAAATCGCGCATTTTTTTATCAATAGTCTCAATGCTTAATTTAATGACTTCTTGCTCGTTATAGCAAGGGATAATCAAAAATAGCACGGGATTTTTCGCAGAATCTAATGCGGTTTTTTTCGTAGAATCTTTTAAAATTTTCGCAGAATCTAACGCCGATTTTTTCGCATTTTTCGCAGAATCTTTCATAACTTCGCCTTTATTTCACAAATATTTCACAATTATTTTATTAAAATTTCGCTTTGAGATTTACAAAATTAAAGGCATTTTATGAAAAAAGTCATCTTTTGCGCCATTTTTGCTTTGACAAACCTTCTTTTTAATGCGTGTAGCGCGACTTATACCGCAGAATCTTTAAAAAGCGACTTTGAAATGGGCGATTTTCGCAATATTTATTCGCAAAATGCGGAGCGCACGGATTCGCTGTTTAAAGTTTTTAATGATGATAATTTAAAAAATCTAATTCATAGCGCATTGTCGCAAAATAGCGATATTTTCATCTATGAGACGAGAATAAAATCTGCCGAATCGCAAGTGCGATTAGCCATTTCAAAGCAGATTCCAGATATTAGCGCAAGTGCGAGTTATAGCTACAACGGCGATTCGACTATCAATACGAATCTTATGGCATCTTGGGAGTTGGATATTTTTGGCAAATATGCCTCCGTAACGGACGCACAATATCAGCAATTAGATGTCGCAAAAAGCAATCTAAAATATTTTCAAATCTCCCTAATTAGCGACATTGCACTAGCGTATTTTAATCTCAAATATTTGCAAAATAATATCGTTTTGACAAAAGAGCGCGTTATAAACTACCGCGAAATGCTTGAAATTATGGATTTTATGTATAAAAATGGGTTGGTTTCTTTTAGTGATTTTTTGGAGAAAAAAGCAGATATGCAAAGCGAAGAGCAAAGCTTAAACACGCTACTAAACGACTATGAAGCCAAAAAAAATGAGATTCGCACTTTGATAAACAATCGCAATTTTGTTTTTGAAGATTCGTATATCACAGATGAAGTTTCGCAGGACGCGCAAAAAAGTAGCTATTTTGTGATAATGCCACAATCCTTTGATATTCCAAATTTTAGCGTGAATCTAAATTCTAGCGCAAATATTATCCTAAATCGCCCTGATATTTCAGCGCAAATCGCGTCTTTAAATGCCGCTGTGCATAATCTCAACTCCGCCAAAGCGCAAATGTATCCCACGCTAAATGTGAGCGGTTCGCTTGGCAAGGCGTTTTTGCAACCTGCGGATTTTGTGTATAATATTTTGGCGTCCCTTGCAATGCCGTTATTTTCGCGCTTTGAGATTTATGAAAATATCAAAATCAGCGATTACACGCGCCTAGAGGCATATTATTCGTTGCAAAAGGGCGTGAATACGGCGTTTAGCGAGATTGAAAATGCCATTTATTCGCTTGAAACAAATAGGGCGAATCTTAAAACGAGTTTAGAGATTCTCTCCCAAAATGACGAGGTTTTGGAGCTTTTGGAGCAGAGCTATTATGCTGGGCTAATTGACAAGGCAGAATATTTACTTGCCACAAACAACAATTTGGCGATGATAAAATCAAGCAATACAGCGCATTTTAATGCGATAAGCGCGATAATTTATCTATATCGCGCCGTTGGAGGCAACGATGATGATATAATAGCAAAAGATTCGCCCGATTTGTCATTGCGAGGCGCACGAAGCGAAGCGAGTGCAACGAAGCAATCCACGAACGAGCAAAATAACACATTAAAATTACAAGGAAAATAAAATGACAAACATTTACAATACAATCAAACCAAACAAAAAAACAAACACAAAAAAAATCATTGTGGTGGTAGCAATCATCGCAGTGGTAGCGATTATGGTGGCGCTTTTTATAAACGGATTTGGCAAAGGCAATGTGCGCTATATCACGCAAAATCCTACGCGTGGCGATATTAGCCAAGATGTAAGCGCGACAGGGACACTTTCGCCCACAGACACGGTTGAAGTCGGCTCACAAATATCAGGGACGATTTATGAAGTGCTTGTCGATGTGAATGACGAGGTGAAAAAAGGGCAGATTTTGGCAAAAATCGACCCAGAGAAATTAGACCAAGCAGTCGATAACTTTGAAGCGCAGTTGCAAAGCGCAAAGGCGGAGCTTACAAGCGCACAAGTTACGCTTGAAAACAAAAAATGGACTTATGAAAATTATAAGGATTTGTTTGAAAAAACGGACGGCAAATCGCCTTCGCAGTTGCAGTTAAAAACCGCTGAGTTAGAGTATAAAAGTGCGCTTGCAAATATCGACATACGAAAGGCTTCGATTCGCCAACTTGAAACTTCGCTAAAATCCGCCAAAATCGATGTAAAAAACGCCATAATCACAAGCCCTACAAATGGAATCGTGCTTGTCCGTTCAATCGACCCAGGGCAAACCGTTGCGGCTAGTTTTTCAACGCCGACACTTTTTACAATCGCACAGGATTTAACCAAAATGAAGCTAATTTCTAGCGTCCTAGAGGCAGATGTCGGCAAAGTCAAAATAAACCAAGAAGTCGAATTTAATGTCGATGCCTATCCAAACGAAAAATTCATCGCCAAAGTTGCAAAGGTAAATTTCGCCGATTCAAGCTCTACCACTAGTAGCTCATCAAGCTCAAGCACAACAAGCTCAAATATCATAAGCTACGAAGTTACAACTTATGTGGATAATTCAAAACTTCTACTTCGACCCGGAATGAGTGCCACAGCGACAATCAAAACCGCCGCTGTGAAAAACGCGCTAATTATCCCATATCAAGCATTGCTTTTCAATCCAAACGAGGTAGAAAAAAAGGGCAACGCAATGTCTATGATGGGACCGCCCAAGCGCAATAAACGCTCGTATTCAAACATCGGCAACAAAGGCACGATTTGGATTTTAGAAAACGGCGCACCAAAAGAAATCGAAATTGAGATTGGCATTACAAATGGCAAAAGTGCGCAGATTTTAAGCGACAATCTAACCACAGATTCGCAAGTCATTATCCAAAAAGATGATAGCAAAAAGTAGCGATTCGCGTGGGATTTAGGCAAAGATTCACAATAAAAAAGGCACAAAAATGTTTATAAAATTAAGCAATATCACAAAAACTTATGGCGAGGGGCAAAGCGCGTTTCGTGCGCTTAAAGGCGTGAATTTGGAGATTGAAAAGGGCGATTTTGTCGCGCTTATGGGACCTAGCGGCTCTGGCAAAAGCACGATGGCAAATATTTTGGGTTGCCTTGATGTCGCCACAAGCGGGGAATATCTCTTTGAAAATGTGAGCGTTTTTTCGCTTGTCCGCAATGAACGCGCACTTTTACGGCGACATTTTATCGGCTTTATATTTCAGGGATTTAATCTACTGCCCCGCACAACTGCGCTAGAAAATGTCGAATTGCCACTTTTATATCGTGGGACGCCAAAGGCGCAGCGACAAAAAATCGCATTTGAAGCGTTGAAAATGGTAGGGTTAGAGGCTTTTGTAAATCACACTTCAAATAAACTTAGTGGCGGACAGCAACAGCGCGTGGCGATTGCACGGGCGATTGCAAGTAAGCCTTTGTTTTTACTAGCTGATGAGCCCACAGGTAATTTGGATACGAAGCGCAGTGTGGAAATTATGAAGATTTTGCAGTGGCTAAATAAGGATTTGGGGATTACCATTTTGATGGTAACGCACGAGCCTGAAATGGCTTCTTTTGCAAATAGAGAAGTGCATTTTTTGGATGGCAATATTGATGAATCAAAAAGCAATTTAGGCAATTCGCCTTTGGGTAATCATTGCGTAGATTTAGAGAAAAACGCAGAATCTAGCACAAAAATCGCAAATAAATTCGCAGAATCTACCCCCGCTTCGTCATTGCGAGATTTGCCAAAGGCAAATCGTGGCAATCCATTAGATTCTGCGAATGCAAAATCTAGTAAAAATCAATCGTGCGAAGCACCCAAAACTCGTCCGCTTCGTGGTGCAAAAAATCGGATTCAAGGTTGCAGTAGTGCAACCGCCGATTTTTTGCTAGAAGCGGAAAAGCGAGGCACTCCCCCTAAAAGCGAAAAAGCGGCTGCTTTTTGGCGCGTAGGGGGAGCGGGGCGGGGGGTGCAGCCCTTTTTGCGAAAAGATTCAAGCGAATCTAAACAAAAAAACGGCGAAAATGACGCAGATTCTGCTAATCAAATAAAAAACGCAGAATCTAACAATGGATTGCCACGATTCTGCTTCGCAGAATCTCGCAATGACGGAAAATGACGCAGATTCTGTGAATCGCAGAATCTCGCACGAAAACGCAGAATCTAAAATAAAAATTACCCACCCCCTAGCCCCCTCCGCAAGGGAGGGGGAACAAAGCGCAGATTCTGCGAATCGCACAAAAATCGCAGAATCTCCCGCAGATTCTGCGCTTCACAAAAAGGACTCCCAATGATTTTAAACGCATTTATGTTGGCATTTCGGCAGATTCAAAGAAACGCACTTCGGGCATTTCTCACAATGCTAGGCATTATCATCGGCACGGGGAGCGTCATTGTGATGATTACGCTAGGCAATGGAATGAGTGCGCAGGTAAAAGAAAATATTTCGCAGCTTGGCAATAATCTCATTATGCTAACCCCCGCGCACGGGCTTGACACCGCAGGGCAGAGCCTTAGGCGGTATTTTAATGAGCAAGAAGTGGAGATGATTCGCAATCGTATTGTAGGCATAAATGCGTTAAGTAGCGTAGGGCAGGGCAACTCGCTCGTGCAGTATAATCAAAATGCCCGTGAGAGCGAGACTTTGGGCGTGGAGAGTGAATATTTTATCGTGGCAAATTGGGAGATTGAGAGTGGACGGGAGTTTAGCGAAAATGAATATAAAAGTGGCGCAAATGTCTGTATCATCGGTGCTACCGTGCAAAATGAGCTTTTTGGCGCAGAATCTCCGCTAGGCGCGAAGCTAAAAATTGGCAATCGGCACGGCGCACTGATTTGCGAAGTCATCGCCACGCTAAAAGGCAAGGGGCAGGTGGGGCACTCAAACCAAGATGAAATCGTGCTTTTTCCGCTAAAATCGTATTTGCGGACTTTGGGGCGTGAAAAAAGCTCGATAAATAATATCAATCAAGTGCTGATTTCGCTAAAAGATGGCGTAGATTCAAAGCAAAAGACAAGCGAGATAAAGTCGCTATTGCGCGAGATTCGTGGCATTGATAAAAGTGGGAAGGTGGATAATTTTGAGATTCGCGACACAAAGCAGTTTGAAGAGGCGATGACTAGCACGATGGCGATGCTAACGCTATTTATTGGCTCTATTGCGGGGGTAAGTCTTATTGTCGGGGGCATTGGCATTATGAATATTATGCTAGTATCAGTCACCGAGCGCACAAAAGAAATCGGCACACGCCTTGCAATCGGTGCGTTGGAAGGCGAAGTTTTGCTACAATTTTTAATCGAATCTGTTGTCCTATCCGCGCTAGGCGGGATTATTGGCATAATTTTGGCATTTTTTATCGCGCTAGGATTGTCAATAGTGATGAATATACCCTTTGTTTTTAGCACGGGCATTGCGATTTTGGCGTTTTTATTTTCGTGCTTTTTGGGAGTGCTGTTTGGATACCTCCCCGCAAGGCGTGCTTCAAAGCTAAATCCAATAGACGCATTACGGCACGAATAGATTCTGCGAGATTCGTGGATTTTTCGTGCGAGATTCTGCGATTCGCAGAATCTGCCATAAATTCTATCCCAAATTCTGCCCCAAAATCGCAGAATCTGCCCCCAAACTCCGCCCCAAATCCTACCCCAAATTCTGCACTTCAACCCCTTGTGATTTTAGCCAAACTATCGCCCTTTCTTTTTGCGCCACATTACCCAAAATTTTCACCACCAAGTGCCCAAACTCCGTGCTTTGCACCTCATCGATATTTCCGCTTAAAATATTCACATCCACGCCAAACTCCCTAATCATCTGACTAATGAGCGGATTATGCGCCTTTGTGCCCGTGAAAATGACGCGATACACATCGCTTCTATCATCAAGCAACTCCACCAAATTTTCGTCCTTCGTGGGCGGGAGAAATGCGATGAGCTCCCTTGTGATTTCATTTTGCGGATTTATGAAAATCTCGCCCACGCGCCCAGATTCTACGATTTGTCCGTTGCTTAACACGCACATTTTATCGCAAATGGAGCGGACGACATCGATTTGATGTGTGATTAGGATGATTGTGAGATTTAGGCGTGTTTGAATGTCCCTAAGCAGCGTTAAAATCGATGCTGTCGTTTTCGTATCAAGCGCACTTGTCGCCTCATCGCAAAGCAGTAAATGCGGGTGATTTGCGAGGGCACGGGCGATTGCCACGCGCTGTTTTTGCCCGCCACTAAGCTGACTTGGGTAAGAGTGCGCCTTATCGCTCAACCCCACAAGTGCCAAAAGCTCATCCACGCGGGACTTTATCGCGCTTTTCTCCCACTTTGCAATCTCTAATGCAAAGGCGACATTTTCAAACACGCTTTTTGAGGTTAGCAAATGAAAGTGCTGAAAAATCATACCGATTTTTTGTCGCTCTATGCGCAAATCTTTGGGCGATAACCTCCGCAAATCCTTGCCATTTACGATAACTTCGCCACTGCTTGGGGTTTCAAGCAAATTTATGATGCGAATAAGTGTGCTTTTCCCCGCGCCACTAAACCCGATAATGCCGTAAATCTCGCCTTCATTTACCTTTAAATTGATATTTTTTAGTGCGTGAAATCCGTTTGGATAGATTTTTTGAATATTTTTTAGCTCAACCATATTTTGCCTTTTGAAATTTAAAGGCAAAATGTTAGCAGATTATTTGAGTTTAAAAATAAAAGTGCGCATTTTGATTGCCAAAATGTAGAAAAACGGCGTGTTTAGCGCACTTAAAAGCACTTTTATAAAAAAATCAAAAAGTGCCATCAAAGTGCAAACCGCAAAACTTTTTTCGCCCAAAAATGCAATGTGAAAAAATATCATCGTATCAAAAAACTGCGCGATGATGGTGGATGCGTTGTTTCGTAACCACCAAAGGCGGGGGAAGGTTTTTTTAAAAAAGAAAAATAAATGCACATCGAGCGGTTGCGCGATTACAAATGCGCAAATTGAGGCGATTGCGATGCGTGGTTCGCTTATAAAAAGCGATGGGATGAAGGCGAGGATTAGCCCGTAGCGCAGGATTTTTAGGACTTCTTTTTTGGAGTTTTTCTCGCTTAAAATATCAAGCAGTAAAAATGACAGCGGATAAATAAGTGCGCCGTAAGTTAGGTAACTTGCGCCGATTTGAAACTGCACGGCGAAGTTTGAGAGGATGACTAGCAAGGCAAAAATGGCAGAAAAAATCAAAATCTGCAAAGTGAAGTCCTTAAAAATGAGATAGATTCTGCTACGAGTTTCTGCGAAAAATGCGCGAGATTATGCGAAAATCGTTAAAATCAAGCGAGATTCTGCGAATTTGGCGCAGAATCTAAAACGCAGAATCTAGTGCGAAAATTTCCACGCCGTCATTGCGAGAAGTCGCACTTGGGCGACTTCGTGGCAATCCACGCCTTTTAATTGTCATTTTGGATTGCCACGATTTTGCTACGCAAAATCTCGCAATGACGACTCTAATTCTCGCCAAATCGCAAAATCTCGCAATGACGGAGATATTTCGCTTCGCTCAATATGACAACAGATTCTGCGAAATTTTACCCACCCCCAAACCCCCTCCGCAAGGGAGGGGGGATTTTGGTAGCAGATTCTACGAAAATCTAAAAATTCGCAGAATCTCGCCCATTTTTCGCAGAATCTACTTTATATCCGCGAGTTTTAGCGTGAATTCCACTTCACTTTTGGTAACCATCAGTTCCCGCGCGATATTTTCGATACTCCATCCATCCTTAAAAAGCGCGATTATCCGCCGCTCATCGACATTTCCCGCACTCGCATTTGGGTAAAAACTATTTTCTTTCAATCTATCCTCAAAAATGCTAAATTTGCTATCGACATATTCTCTGTCCTTTTCGATGATGGCATAAATGTCATCAAGCGACTTGCGGAAGTCTAACTTTATCTCGGCGGTGTCGATTTTTGGACCATTTTTTAGCGTCTTTTGCAGTTTAAAAATATCTTTGTTTAGCTCATCAAGTGCCCTTTCCACTCGCAATAATCGCTTTTGCGTGTCGCTATCTTTGATATAAAAATATGCAAATATCAGCACGAAAAGCACGATAATGCCGACATTTATGAGAAGCATTTCATCCATAATTTCCCTTTGATTGCAGTTTAAAATTGTAATTTTAGCAAAAAATTCGCATTATTTTTTAGTGTTTGCGGATTTATGATTTTTTTACTCTCAAACAAATAAAAATATCCATAAGATTGCGTGTGCAACGCACTTTGGCTAAATCTTTTGGGTGTTTTCAGCGGATATTCGCTAATGACATAAAAAGCATTTAGATTCTGCGGAGTAAATTTAGGAAATTCCCCCTCCCTTGCGGAGGGGGCAAGGGGGTGGGTAAAATTTCGTAGATTCTGCGAATATGGCGAATCGTGCGCTAGATTCTGCGAATTTGACGAATTTTTCATTGCTTTTTGCTCTCCCTTATGATGCTTCGTTCTCTTGCGGCGATATAGCTATCAAAATCCACTTCGTCTCTGCCGTGCATTAGGCAAATTTCGGCATTTTTGGTGTCCTTTGCGATAAAAAAAAGCGGGATTTTGCGCGGTGGAAACACGGCAATATCAAGCCGTCCGTAGTATTTCGCGCCCACTTCAAGTTCGTCTGCCAAATCCTCGCCAAAAATTAAAAGATTATGCCCGATTGCTTCAAGCACCGCGTTAGATTCAAGCGATATGTAATTTTTGGATTCGTTGTTTATTTGCGCACATAGCGCGTCAATCTTGCGGTGCAGTTCGATTAAGAGTTGCAAAATCGGCTCATTTTCATCCACCACACGCCCACGCGCCCGTGTAGCGCGAATCCACGCCGAAATCGGGTCATCGTTATTTTCACTCAACCTATCAAACTCCGCCCTAAAAATCGCCTCATTTTCCGCGCTCACCTTGCCAAAGTCAATTTTCAAAGGCGCACTAATAATTCTCACAAAAATCCCCCCGCTATGCAATCCACCGCGATAAATGCCAAAAATATCACGCCCAAATAGCCGTTTGTTTGAAAAAACGCTTTGGGGATATTTAGCAAATCTTTGGCGACTAAATAATGCTCATAGATTAGCATTGCAAACGCGCTTAAAACGCCCAAATACGCGAAGACTCCGCCTTGCGAATCTACCACAAAAAGCACCCAAAAAATCACTGCCATTATATGTGCGAATCGCGAGATAAAAATCGTAGCTTTTAGCCCGTAGCGCGAGGGGATTGAAAACAATCCATTTGCCTTATCAAACTCAATGTCTTGCAATGAGTAGAGCAAATCAAATCCCGCCACCCAAAACGCCACGCCAAGCGACAAAAACACGCTCCACAAAGGAATCGCACCCAAAACCGCCACAACTCCCGCAATGGGCGCAAGTGCAAGGCAAATGCCAAGCACAAAATGCGCGAGTGCGCTAAATCGCTTGAAATACGAATACGCGCCGATGATTAGCAAAAATGGCACGGAGAGCGCGAACGCAAGGGCATTTATGCAAAATGAAGTGATGATAAATCCAAGCGCGTTTGCGATAGTAAAAAACAAAACCGCACGGGGCGATATGCGCCCATCAACGCTAGGGCGGGAGCTTGTGCGGGGATTTAGCGCGTCAAATTTGGTGTCGCAAAAGCGATTGAATGCCATCGCAAAATTTCGCGCAAATATGAGTGCTAGGGCGCATAAAATGAGCGTTTTTGCCACAAATGACGCATTTATCGTGGTGCGAATCTGCCAAAATGCCACGATTACCGCCACTAGCAAAAATGTCGATGAAAAAATCGTGTGCTTAAAAACGACTAATTCGCCGAAATTTTTTAGCTTTTGAAGCAGTTTTTGAAGCATTTGCATCCTTTAAAAAATTTTCAAAATTCTATCATTAAATTAGAAAAATTATGCTACGCTAACAAAATTTTTTCACAAAAAGGACGCCATAATGAAAAAGCAAATCAAAGACATTTTAAGAAAACCATATCGCAAACTTCGGCAGATTTTTTCGCAAGTGGATTTCGTGCCAAGTGGGCATTTTTACTCGCCCATCGCAAATGATTTTGAGATAAAAGAGGGCATTGCAAATTTGGATTATAAAAGCGTGGCGGGAGTGAATTTGCGACTAAAAGAGCAATTAAAAATGCTTGAAATTTTTGGCAGATTCTACGAAACGATGCCTTTTGGTGAGACAAAGAAAGCAAATCTCCGCTACTACTTTGAAAATGGCGCATATTGCCACAGCGATGGGATTTGCCTTTATGCGATGATTAGATATTTGCGTCCAAAGCGGATTATTGAGGTTGGAAGCGGATTTAGCTCCGCGTTGATGCACGATGTAAATGATAAGTTTTTTGGCGATAAGGGGGGGGGCAGAATCGATTTGCATAACGCATATTGAGCCATATCCAAAAGTCTTATCGCAGCTTTTCTCCACACACGATTTTCAAACGCTAAATCTCCACCAAAAACGCCTCCAAGAAATCCCGCTTTCAATGTTTGAAAGTTTAGAGGCAAATGATATTTTATTTATCGATTCTACGCATATTAGTAAGATTAACTCCGATGTGAATAAAATCTTTTTTGAGATTCTGCTCTGCCTAAAAAAGGGTGTTTTTGTGCATTTTCACGATATTTTTTATCCATTTACTTATCCAAAAGATTGGTTAGAAAATAAGATTTCGTGGAATGAAACTTACATCCTGAGGGCATTTTTGCAATATAATGAGAATTTTGAGATTGCGTTTTTCAACACTTATCTAAATTATTTTTACAAAGATTTATTTGCAAAAACTCTGCCATTAAGTCAAAAAAATACAGGCGGGAGCATTTGGATTAAAAAAGTCAAATAATTGCAGAATCTGGCTCGGTTTTTTGGTAGATTCTACGAAAATTTTTGGTAGATTCTGCGAAGTTACGGCTATGCGAAGATTTATCGTAAATTCTGCGGTGCGCTAGATTCTGCGAAATTGCAAATCTTAAATTTATGTTAAAATTATCGTTTTAAAAAATCAAAAAAGGATTTTTATGAAGGTTTTTCATCTCGTGTTTAAGGGGATTGTGGCGGTTTTGCCTATCATTATTTTGCTTTGGATTTTAAAAATCATTTACGGATTTTTCGCAAATATTGTGGATTCCATTTTTTTCCTAACGCAAAGAAGTCTCATCTCAACCATCGCTATTTGCGTGCTTATGCTGTTATTTTTCCTAATTTTGGGATTTGTGGTGGAGCGAAACAAAGAGGCGATTTTCCTAAAAGCAGCGGATTTAATCATCGGCAAAATCCCGCTAATCTCCACCATTTACGCCACGATTAAGGAAATCGTAAATTTATTTAGCGCAAAGGGCACGGACAACTATTTAGGCGTGGTGTGGGTGAAAATCGGCGATTACAAAGTGATGGGATTTATCACAAAAGAGATGGAGGACGAATATTTCGTATTCATCCCCACCACGCCAAATCCGACTTCTGGCTTCCTTTTAAAAGTCAAAAAAGACGAGGTTGAAAAAAGCGATTTAAGCGTGGCAAATGGATTTAAAAAACTCGTATCGCTTGGGATAAAGTGAGATTTCGCAGAATCTAGATTCTGCGTTTTTGTGGGATTTTGCATTAGATTTTCGCAGAATCTTGTGGATTTTTTAAAACGCAGAATCTCGCGCGGATTTTCGTCATTGCGAGACTTGCTTACAAGTCGTGGCAATCCAAAAGTTTAATTTTTGCGTTTATTTTCGCAGAATCTAATGAATTTTGTGCTAGATTCTGCGTTTTTGTGCGATTCGCAGAATCTACCGCCAAATTTCGCAGAATCTCGCGGACTTTTTAATAAATCGCAGAATCTACTTTGGATAACTCCCTAGCCACTTTAAAATATCCCCTTTTTGCTTGAAAATCGCATTTATATGCAAATCATCGATATGCCCTTCTAACTCCATATAAAACCAAAAGCTAAAATCCTTTGACTTCCGCACGGGGCGGGATTCTAACTTTACCAAATTTATCTTTGCGCTATTAAACTCATTTAGTAATTTTGCCAAAGTGCCGGGCTTATTTGAGTCATTTATAAACGCGCAAAATGAAGTCTTATCCGCGCCACTTTTTGGCAGTTTGAAGTCGCTGATGATAAAAAATCGCGTGATATTTTCAACGCTATCTTGGATATTTTCAAACATTATAGGGAGATTAAAGCAATCTGCCGCGACTTTGGAGCAAATCGCCGCGCTATTTTTCTCGCCACTAGCGATTTGGGCGGCTTTTGCGGTTGAATCAAGCGGGATTAGCTCGGCATTTTGAAGCGAATAATTTTTCAAAAACTCCCTGCATTGCCCAAATGCGACATCTTTTGAATAGATTTTTTTGATATTTTTAAGCAATTTTTCATTTGAAGCAAGGCTATGGTGAATCGCCAAACTCGCCTCCGCGATGATTTTGACATTGTATTTTGATAAAAAGTCCAAACTCTCGCCCACAATGCCGTTGCTATTGTTTTCGATGGGGAGGACGCCGTATTTCACGCTTTTATTTTCCACTAGCTTAAAAATGCCCTCAATGTTTGTCGCAGAGACATATTCGCTGATTTTTCCAAAGCGACTAAGTGCCACTTGGTGCGTGAAACTCCCCATAGGTCCTAAATACGCCACGCGCTCTGGCAACTCCAAATGCCTACTTGTCGCAAAAATCTCACTATAAATGGCATCGATTGCGCTTGGCGTGATGAATCGCGGATTTAGAGCGTTAAGTCGCTCTACAATCTCGCGCTCCCTTTTTGGGTGATAAATAAATGCTTTTTCTTTTAGCTTCACTGCGCCTATTTCGCGCACGATTTGCATTCGCTTATCCAAAAGCTCCAAAATTTCATTGTCGATTTTATCGATTTTTTGGCGCAGTGGTGCTAGTTTTTTGGCTGTGTCATTTGGTTTTTTCATCGATTGTCCTTTTTAGATTCTGCGATTTTAGGCATTTTAGCTCGTTTTCGGTAGATTCTGCGAATGTTTCCCGTGCGCGAATCAAAAAATCATCGCCGTTTTCAATCGCTACTTCGGCGCATTTTAGGCGTGAATTGTAACTACTTGCCATACTAAAACCATACGCCCCGCAATCCAAAATCGCAATAATATCGCCACGATTCGTGCGTGGGAGCGCAATATCCTTTGCCAAATAATCGCTTGATTCGCAAATCGGTCCCACAATATCAGCTTTTTCTAATAAAGGCGCATTTTCGCGCAAAAGTTCGGGGATTTCTAGCGAATCATCATTGCGAGATTCGGCGAACGCCGAATCGTGGCAATCTACAATAGATTCGGCGTTTGATTTGTGGATTGCTTCGTCAGTGCTACGCACTTCCTCGCAATGACGGATTGGGATATAGCAAACCCTATGCTTTGCGCCATAAAGCGCAGGGCGAATCAAATCATTCATCGCCGCATCAACAATGCAAAATCGCTTAAATTCATTTTGCTTTTCATATAAGATTCGCGCCAATAAAACGCCACAATCCCCCACGATTCGCCTACCTAACTCACAGATAATCGTCAAATCCACTCCCTTTAACGCGCCTAAAATCCCTTGCGCATAGTCGTTTAAATCAATGATTTTTTCATCATTATACGCGATTCCTAGCCCACCGCCCACATCGATGAATTTTAAATCAATTTTTAGCGCAAGTAAAGCGCGAATCAAAGCCACGATTTTTTCCGCGCTTTGTGTGATTGGCTCTAAATCCAAAAGTTGAGAGCCGATATGAAAATGCGCCGCGATTGGTTGTAAGTGCGTAGATTTTTTTGCGTAGATAAACATTTTTTTTGCGCATTCAATATCCACGCCAAATTTATTTTCCCGCAGTCCCGTTGAAATGTAAGGGTGCGTTTTTGCGTCAATGTTTGGATTTACGCGAATGCTAATTCGCGCCACTTGTTTTGAATCGCTTGCGATTTGCTCCACACGCAAAAGCTCTTCTGTGCTCTCTACATTGATAAACAAAATGTCATTTTGCAACGCTTTGCGCAAATCATCATCGCTTTTTCCCACGCCACTATAAATGATTTTATACTTTGGGATTCCAGCAAGTAGTGCGCGTTTGACTTCGTTTATCGATACGCAATCCGCCCCGCAGTCTAAATGTGCCAAATGCTTTAAAAGCGAAAGATTTGCATTTGCTTTAAGCGCGTAGCAAAGAAGCGATTTTCTTGCGTTAAATGCGCATTTGAGCGCATTTACATTTTGAGTGATTTTATCAAAGTCATAGATATATGCGGGAGTGCCGTATTTTTGGGCTAAATATGGATAGAGATTTTGCAAAATTGTGCCTTTTAAAGTGAAATTTTGTGCGAATTTTACCATAATGATTGTTTGAATAAATAAAGATTCTGCTAAAATTGTGCGATATTAGAGAATTATGGAGGCACGAGATGAGAAAAGCATTTACAATGGTTGAGATTGTATTTATTATCGTGATATTAAGCATTTTATCAGTGGTGGCGATTTGGAGTATGCCCCGCACGGAGCTAAAACAAGCCGCCGAATCTATGATAAACAACCTAAAATACACAAAATCACTAGCGCAGTTAGATGATAGGTTTTTTGCGACAAAGGATGTGAGTTATTTTAATAAAATAAATGGCATCGCAGATAAAAATGAGGCGGCGTTGAAGCAGATTGAAAACTATCAATGCGGAATGTGGCAGTTTCAGTTTCATCAATCAGCAGGGAAGCAGGACGCCACCACGACAAATACTTACAGCATTTTTGCCGATAGTGCCGGCTCCGGAGCAAAAAGCTTTGATGGAAAGCCGATGGATGGCGATATAATCGCGCGCGACCCGATGACAAAGGCGTGTATGAGCGGATATAATGAAAATAATTTGAAAGAATGTGAAAATAACTTCTCCCCCGAAGTGCGCTTTGGCGATACCTATGGCGTGGAGTTAGATACTATCGTAACTGCTGAAAATGCCTGTGCGTATAAGAAAAACTCAACTTTTAGCATAGTATTTGATGGCGAGGGAATGCCATATTGCAAAGTCGGGCAAAATCAATGCACTAGAACGCAGAATCTCCCCACACGCCTTACAAAATCCGTCACGATTAAATTAAAGCGTAAAAAAGAGACTGCCTATATTTGCGTCACAAAGGGCGGAATTATCGACATTGGCATACCTGTGGATAAAAACGGCACCCCCGCAAAAGACAAGGACGGCAGAAATCGCGGCATTCCTGTGGAAAATGATGCGTGCAAAGATATTTAGCGATTTATGCGATATTTTTTAATCTTATCGTGCGTTTTTTCGTGTGTGGTGGCAGATTCTGCGTATCGATTGCAGGGATTTGACGCCGAATATAATTTGCTAAATGACGCCCCGATAATTCAAAAGGGCAAGGCACTAAAATCGCACAACGCGCAAAATCGCACTCCCCGCCCACCAAAAAAGCAAAGCAATAAGCGCATAGAGCCTCCCAAATCTTCAACTCGCGCGGTAAATGCGAGGGATTTTGATGGCTCTCGTTTGAGCATTTTAGAAAATGAACCCGCAAGAATCCGCTACGGATTTCCGCCCTACCCGCCACAGCACTTTTTGATGATTGGACTAAATGGCGGAGCGGATATTTTCAGCGCAGAATCTAGCGCAGATTCTGCGAAAAAACTCATCGGCGTTGAGATTATGGGGAAATTTGGATATTTATATTTTTTCACACGCGATGCAAACTCACACGCCTTGCGGATTTACGCGCACTTTGGCACTGCCATCCCCACAAACAAGGCACTTGCTTGGAATGTCGCATTTGGCGGAAATATCGATTTTTTAATCAATGTATTTTATTTTGACTTATTTTTGGGGGTGGGATATGGCGGCGAGTATTTCACAAGCGGACTTTTAAAGCACGGCACTTTGCTAAACACGGGCATTTCAAGGCGCATAGGCAATCATCAAATCGAGCTTGGCGTCCGCGTGCCGTTTTATTTTTTGCCAGATTCTGCGATTTTACGCCACAATATCGATATTTTACTTGGATGGAATTATCGATTTTAAAGGCGAATCATAATTGAAAAATATCAAATTAAAGATTAGCGGAATGAGCTGTGCGGCGTGCTCTGCGTCTATTGAGCGAAGTTTGAAGCGCAAGGATTTTATTAAAAGCATCGAAGTTGATTTAATCAGCGAGTGCGCAAATGTCGCCTTTGATGAATCGCGCACCGACACAAAAACCATAATCGCGCTTATTGAAAAGCTAGGCTATGGTGCGGAGATTTTTAGCCAAAAAGCCACGCAAAAACCACAAAACCGCGACTATCTCATCGCAATAATCTTTGTAATCCCGCTATTTTGCGTGAGTATGGGGGCGATGATTTGGGGCGATTCGCTTACTACAAGTCAAGCCCTAATTTGCGCTATCGAAATCGCCTTGCTACTGCCAATCCTATACGCTGGGCGCAAAATCTACGCAAAGGGCTTCAACGCGCTTATTAAACTCGTGCCAAATATGGATTCGCTTGTGTTTTTGGGGAGTGGGAGTGCGATTGCGTTTAGTGCATATATGGTGGCGCGACTAGGCTTTGAATCTCCGCACCTGCTTCACAATCTCTACTTTGAGAGTGCTGGGGTGATTATCGCTGTGATTATGCTAGGCAAAAAGTTAGAAAATATCGCCACTAGCAACGCAAAAAGCGGGATTGAATCGCTTATAAATCTAGCCCCCAAAACCGCGCTAAAAGTGCAAGGCGAATCTAATCTTGAAGTGCGCGTAGAATCCTTGCAAATCGGCGACATACTCGCAGTCCCAAAAGGTGCGGCGTTTGGCGTGGATTGTGAGCTTTTGGGCGAATCTTGCGAAGTTGATGAAAGCGTCCTCAGTGGCGAATCCAAGCACAAACGCAAAACACAAGGCGATTTGATTTACAGCGGGAGTGTGAATTGTGCTGAAATGGTGCGTGTGCGCGTGAAAAATGTGGCTTCTGATTCGATGATAAGCAAAATCATCGCATTAGCGCAAAATGTCAAAAAAGCCCCCATTGCGCGAATCGCAGACACAATATCCGCGTATTTCGTGCCTTGCGTAATCGCAGTGGCTTTGTGCGCTGGGATAGCGTGGGGCGTGGCTAGTGGCGATTTTCACAAGGCATTTATCATTTTTAGCTCGACATTGCTAATCTCTTGCCCCTGTGCGCTGGGACTTGCCACGCCTTTAAGCATAATGGTTGCCACAAGTATCGCCGCAAAACGCGCATTTTACTTCAAAAATGCGGAGAGTTTGGAGGTGTGCGCCAAAATCACCACGATGATTTTTGATAAGACAGGGACGCTCACAAGCGGGGATTTGCGCGTGGTGGAGTGGATTTGTGGCGATTCAAATGTGAATCAAAGCGATATTTTTGCGCTAATCTACGCGCTTGAATCCCAAAGCGAACATTTAATCGCAAAGGCAATTTTGCGCTATATCCGCGAATCTAGTGCGAATTTGGGCGTGGATTTAAGTGCAAAAATCACCGAAGTGCAAACAATGGCAGGGCAGGGCATTAGCGCAAGTGTGAATGATAAGTGCGTAAAAATCGGCACAGCGGATTTTGTGGGCGAAACACACAATGGTAAATCGTGTGCGATAGATTCGCGTCTTTTAGAAAAATCCGCGCAAATACCGCACACGATTTGCTTTGTGAGTGTGGATTCGCAGTGCGTGGGCTTTTTTGTCATCGCTGATGATTTGCGCCCAAATGCCAAAAATTTGGTGGCAAATCTCCGCGCACAAGGCATAAAAAGCATAATTTTAAGTGGCGATAACGCAAAAAGTGTGCAATCAGTGGCGAATCTGTGCGCAATCGATGAGTTTTATCACTCGCAACTGCCACAAGATAAGCTAGACTTCATCACAAGGGCGCAAGAGCGTGGCGAAATCGTAGGCTTTGTGGGCGATGGCATAAATGATGCACTTGCCATTACACGCGCAAATATCGGCGTTGCGCTAAATTCGGCTAGTGATATTGCAATCAAACAAAGCGACATAATTTTGCTAAATGGCGACTTGGGGAGCATTGCGGAGGCGATTGCGCTAAGTCGGCGGACGATTCGCAACATAAAGGAAAATTTGGGCTTTGCGTTTGTGTATAATGTGTGCGCGATACCGCTGGCTGTGGGGATACCGCAGATTTTGGGATTTAATATCGCGCTAAATCCGATGGTTGCGGGGGTGGCGATGGGGTTGTCATCGATAAGTGTGGTGATGAACGCCTTACGACTTGAAGCGCGTTGTCTCGTGGCGGATTTCGCGGGATTCTGCGCTCTCAAACGCTCGATGAACCGCTAGTTCTATCTCGCGTTTTCGCGCTTGAAAACCCACGAACTCCACTCACGATACTTCCGCGCGAATGTTTTTTGTTTTTTAAAACCACCGCCATTACTTTGATTGTTTATAATTTGATTTGCGCCATTTTGTCATTTTGAGCGTAGCGAAAAATCTCTAATCGTCATTGCGAGAAGTCGCACTTTGGGCGACTTCGTGGCAATCCAAAAAAATTGTCATTCTCGCGCGAAGCACGAAGTGTGAAGCGAAGAAACTCATTTAGATTCTGCGATTCGCACGAAAATCGCAGAATCTGCGGGGAGATTCTGCGATTTATGGCAAAAAATATTGACTTTAAGATATTAAGATAATAATTTTTATCAAAAACTATGCTAACATTGCACCTTGCATTTTTTGCAAAATTCAACATAAAGGAAATTTCGATGAAAAAGCTACTTTTATCATCAATGGTTAGCGTTGCAATCAGTTTAAATGCGGCGAATCTCGCCCAAGAGGCAAAAGATTTTGGGCTTTTGCCACTGCCAAGCACACAGAGCGAAATCGATGCTTATTTGAAGGCAAATGGCATTAAGGCAAGTAAATTTAGCACGGCAAAAGCGGAGCTAGGCAAAAAGCTATATTTTGAGCCACGCCTTAGCAAAAGTGGGATTATTTCGTGCAACACCTGCCACAATTTGGGGCTTGGTGGGACGGATGGCATAAGCGCGGCTGTGGGGCATAGATGGAGTGCAAATCCGCACCACCTAAACTCGCCCACCGTGTTTAACTCTGTCTTTAACACTTCGCAGTTTTGGGATGGGAGAGCGGGGCATTTAGCCGACCAAGCCAAAGGACCGATTGAAGCAGAGCCTGAGATGGCAACTCCCGCAAAACTTGCGGTAGAGAAAATCTCATCTTTGCCTGAATATGTCGCAGAGTTTAAAAAGCTCTATGGCAAGGTAAATTTTGACAATATCGCCGATGCGATTGCAAACTTTGAGCGCACACTTATCACGCCATCGCGCTTTGATAAGTTTCTAAATGGCGATGAGCGCGCATTAAGCAAAGACGAACAAGCAGGATTAAAAACCTTTTTAGACAAAGGCTGTGCATCTTGCCACAATGGCGTGAATTTGGGCGGAACTATGCAGGCATTTGAAGTGGCTGGTAAATATAAATTTGCCAATTTAGGCGACTTTAAGGGCGATAAAAATGGTATGGTAAAAACGCCCACATTACGCAATGTCGCCGAAACTGCGCCATATTTTCACAACGGCGCGATTTGGAGTTTGCGCGATGCGATTAAGGAAATGGGGAGCATTCAGCTAGGCATTGACATTAGCGATGCGGAAGCAAAAAGCATTGAGATATTTTTGCACGCTTTAAGTGGCGAAAAGCCAAAGATTGAGTATCCGCAACTGCCGATTTCTACGGAAAAAACTCCAAAACCGCAGTTATAGATTCTGCGCCTAGATTCTGCGAAATTTTGCGTGAATCGCAGAATCTAGCGTGTTTTTTTGTTATTGCTTTGGCGTAATCGTAGATTCGCGCAAAGCAACCATCCACATAAATTGTCATTCTCGCGCGAGTGAAACGAGCGAAGAATCTTAAAAATTCTCCCCTACCCTTGCGACAAATACCCCACCCCAAACCCCTCCCGCAAGGGGATGGGCTTTCTTTCCCCCTCCCGTGCGGAGATTTTGCATTTTCTCCCCCTCCCTTGCGGAGGGGGACAAAGGGGGTGGGTAGATTTTAAATTAGATTCTGCGATTTGTAGAAATTTAAGCAAGAAATTTATAAAATTTCGACTTTTTTAAAACAATCATTTAAAACACTCAAAGGACAAAATATGAATGACTTTCAAAAGGCTTTGCAATTCCGCCACGCGTGTAAAATTTTTGATGAGACAAAGGCGATTCCAAGTGAGCAATTTAGCGAAATACTTGATGCTGGGCGAATGAGTCCTAGTTCTATGGGCGTTGAGCCGACTAGGTTTCTTGTGGTGCGCGATAAAAATCTACGCCAAAGACTAAAAGAGGCGTGTTGGGGGCAGATTCAGCTAACTAGTGCAAGTGAAGTTGTGGTGCTAAAATGCCTACTTCAACCCATTGTCCCGCCGTCAAATTACATAAATTTTATGTCATTTCGGCGTGGCAAAACCGATGAGCAGCGCAAAAAGTGGATTGAGATTTACAAAAATATGCTTGATAGCAAAGAAGCAAAAGGCATTTCGATTCGCCATTGGGTAGAGAAGCAAAGCTATATCGCTGGTAGCACGATGATGAATTATGCGGCGTATTTAGGCATTGATTCGTGTGCGATTGAGGGATTTGAGATAGATGCGCTAAATGACGCGCTAGGAATCGACACATTTAAGGAATGTGTGAGTATGATTTTGACTTTTGGCTATCGCATAAAAGAGCAGCAAAAGCGTTATCGATTAAGTTTAGATGAAATTGTAGAATATAAGTGAGGCGTGGAAAAATGAGCGGTTTAAATGTAATCAAACGAAACGGGCGAATCGAGCCACTAGACATTACCAAAATCCAAAAATACACAAGCTCCGCTGTGAATGGTTTGAGCGGGGTTAGTCAAAGCGAGTTAGAAGTCGATGCCAAAATCCACTTCCGCGATAGAATCACAACCGAAGAAATCCAAATCACGCTGATAAAAACGGCAGTTGATAAAATCGATTTGGATACGCCAAATTGGAGCTTTGTGGCAGCAAGGTTGTTTTTGTATGATTTATATCATAAAGTTAGCGCATTTACGGGCTATAAACATTTGCGCGATTACCTTAAAAAAGGGCAAGATGAGGGCAAGATTTTAAAGGGATTCACCGATAAATTTGACTTGGATTTTCTAAATAGCAAAATTATGCCGAATCGCGACTTGCAGTTTAATTATTTGGGTATAAAAACGCTTTATGATAGGTATTTGATAAAGGATAGGGACAATAAGCCAATCGAGTTGCCACAGCATATGTTTATGGCAATCGCAATGTTTTTAGCGCATAGAGAAAAAGAGCCAAACGAATGGGCGGCGAAATTTTATGATGTCATCTCCAAATTTGAAGTAATGTGCGCTACGCCGACTTTGGCAAACGCTAGAAGCACCCGCCATCAATTAAGTTCGTGCTATGTGGGAAGTATGCCTGATAATATTGAGGGCATTTTTGATTCGTATAAAGAAATGGCGTTACTTAGCAAATATGGCGGTGGAATCGGCTGGGATTTTAGCAAGATTCGTGCGCTTGGCAGTTTTATCGATGCGCATAAAAATGCCGCTGGTGGCGTTGTGCCGTTTTTAAAAATCACAAACGATGTTGCAGTGGCAGTTGACCAGCTAGGGACGCGAAAAGGCGCGATTGCGACATATTTGGAAGTGTGGCACATTGATGTGATTGATTTTATCGACTTGCGAAAAAATAGTGGTGAGGAAAGGCGCAGGGCGCACGATTTGTTCCCCGCGCTTTGGATTTGCGATTTGTTTATGAAACGCGTGGAGGCAAACGCGCTTTGGACGCTTTTTGACCCCTATGAATGTGGCGAGTTAAGCGAATGCTATGGCGAGGAATTTGAGCGCAAATATTTGGAATTAGAAGCGCGTGAGGACATTATCAAAGAAGTCATAAACGCAAAAGAATTGTGGAAAAAGATTTTGACAAATTATTTTGAGGCGGGAATGCCCTTTTTGTGCTTTAAAGATAACGCAAATCGTGTGAATCCAAATATCCACGCTGGAATCATTCGTAGCTCAAATCTCTGCACAGAGATTTTTCAAAACACAAATCCCACGCATTACAAAGCGCGTGTGGAGTTTGAGGACGGGAGCTTTGAGCTATTTGAGGAAAGCGATGAGGTGAAGTTAGATTCGGGTGTGGTAAAAAAGGCAAACAAAATCACTTCGCTTGATAGCGTGAATGGCAAAGCGGTTTTTATGACAGAGCGCGTGGGATTTGGCGGTGATACGGCGGTTTGCAATTTGGCAAGTGTGAATCTTAGCAAGATTAACACCAAAGAAAATATCGAGCGCGTAGTCCCCATAGCCGTGCGAATGTTAGATAATGTCATTGATTTAAACTTCTACCCCACGCGAAAAGTCCGCGTTACGAATCTAAAAAACCGCGCAATCGGGCTTGGCGTAATGGGCGAGGCAGAAATGCTAGCCACAAATCAAATCGAGTGGGGCAGTGATGAGCATTTCGCAAAAATCGATAAGATTATGGAGCTAATTAGCTTTAATGCGATAAGTGCGAGTGCGGATTTGGCAGTGGAGAAGGGCAAATACGCGGAGTTTAGTGGCAGTAATTGGAGCAAGGGCGTTTTCCCCATTGATTTGGCAAATGTGGAGGCGTTGAAGCTGACAGAGCGCACTTTGCTAGATATGTGCGATTGGGAATCTCTTCGCGCAAAAGTCAAAGAGCAGGGCATTCGCAACGGCTACCTTATGGCGATTGCGCCGACAAGCTCTATAAGCATTTTGGTAGGCACTACGCAGACTATTGAGCCGATTTATCGCAAAAAGTGGTTTGAGGAAAATTTAAGCGGAATGATACCAAATGTCGTGCCAAATCTTACGCTTGATTCGTTTAACTTCTACAAAAACGCCTATGAAATCGACCAAATGAATATCATCAAAGCCGCTGCGATTCGCCAAAAGTGGATAGACCAAGGGCAAAGCGTAAATATCTTTATGGATTTATCAAAGGCAAGTGGCAAATATCTAAATGACATTTACACGCTTGCGTGGAGACTAGGGCTAAAAAGCACATATTATCTGCGCTCTCAAAGCCCCGATGCAGAGAAACAAACGCAAGGCGTGATGGATAGAAGCGTGGAGTGCTTTAATTGTCAGTAACTTTGGGGCAATTTGTGTCTTTGGTAATCATTTGGATTATTTTTGCATAAAACCGCGCTCGATGGACGCATAAGTCCCATCTCGCTTGATAAGCGCAACTAACGCAAGAAGCCACACCGCCATTACTTCGATTGTGATTGCGCTAACGCGAATCAAATTGAAAAATTTTTGTCATTCTTGGCAAGTGAAACGAGCAAAGAATCTCAAAAATAATTCGTCATTGCGAGTTCTGCGAATTGTGATTTGTTGCACGAATCAAATTAAAAAAAACTCATCATTGCGAGACTTGCGAAAGCAAGTCGTGGCAATCTATTAGATTCTGCAATTCGCAGAATCTCGTGCGTTTTTCGTTATTGCGAGGCGAATCGCAGAATCTAACAAAAAACGCAGAATCTACCCTAAAATTCATTAGATTCTGCGATTTTTTTGTCATTCTGAGCGTAGCAAAGAATCTCTATCATTTTAAGATATTTCACTTCGCTTGATTATGTAAGTCATTTTAGGCAATCCGCCAATAATTCTTTGGCATTTTTGTAGCTAGGATATTTATGCGGATTTTTGGCGATATCCTCGCTCTCTTTTAGTGCCCTTCTCATCTATTTTGTCATTTTTGGCGTGTAATTATGCGCCTTGCAAATGGGGCATTCGCTGTCATTTTTTGTGATGACTAAATCTTTATTCAACCCCTTCAAGCTCTCAATCACTCGCAAAGTCTCCACATTCGCATTTTCCACAATCAAAGTCATTTTATCGCTCCATTAAAAATTTATCGTGCGATTATAGCGAAAATGTGTTTTATGCCACCACATAAAAATTTCATAAAATTTTTATTGCAATTTAAATAAATTAAGTAAAATTTAAGTTTGGGGGGGGGGGGTAAAATATATTTTTATTTTAAATATTAAGAGAGGTAAAACAATGAAAGCAATTAAAATAAAAAATTGGACAGCATTGGCGGTTTGCGTAGCGGTAGTATTTGGATTTAGCGGTTGTTTTAGTGTTTTTAACGATGGATACAAATTCAATCTAAATGCTAATGAAGTATTTGGCGGTAAAGATAAATCTCAAAAAAAGCCTAAATATGAGCCGGAGTTAGGTAAAAACACCATGCTTCACATAAAAAAAGAAGGTGTATTGGAAATACAGATGGGTGAGGTAGAAGGTGAGGGTGGAGGGGTAGTTCCTTTGGCGAATGCTACACTTTATGGTGGCAATGGTAAGTGCCAAACTTATCATTATTTCAAAAGAGGCACTAGCAAATATGCAAATGATACAGTTAATAATTTGACGCCTGCTAGAGGAGAATGGAGTTTCGCGTCAGAAGATACTTGGGCTCCAAAACTCATTACACAAAGTGAGTATGATAAACTTACCACAAAACAAGCAAGTGAATATGAATCTATTTTTGGTAAAAATAATAGCGAGCTAGGTTACCCTCGCTTTCTATATTTTAAATCCAAAGGTTGCCCTCCAAGGAGAGATGGCACATATAAGCTTGAAGTTGAAGTGTATTTTCCGGATGGTTTTAATGCTAGTGGAAAAGAAAGAAATTTTACTTTTGAACTATTGGGCGATGATGAATAGTTAATTTATAGATTTATGTTGTTTGTTGTGCATAAGTTTATTAAATAATTCCTTGCAATGACGGAGAGATTTGCGATTAGCTTAATTATCGTCATTGCAAAAATCATTTTAGCATTTCAAAGCAAATTCAAAAATCACTCGCAAATCTAAATAATTTTCGCTATAATTTCGCTTTTTTACAACGCTACAAATTTTACAAGGGGCAAATTTTGGGATTTAGCATTTTTGGCATTCGATTCTTTCCCCAAACTTACTTTATATCCTCTTGTCCGCTTTCCTTTTTGCTATAAACCTCCACTGACATTTCTACAAAAAGTGTATTTTTTTCTTTGCGGATTGTGAGCGGATATGTGTTTTAGCGCAGAATCTGCACTAGATTCTGCGATTTTAATCAAAATGCAATGAAAATTATGTAAAAATTACCTACATTTTATTTTTAAAGGAGCAAAAATGGCATTTCGAATCGAAAAAGACACGATGGGTGAGGTAAAAGTGCCCGATGATAAGTATTGGGGAGCGCAGACGGAGCGGAGTTTTGAGAATTTCAAAATCGGCGTTGAGAAAATGCCACGAGAGCTGATTTATGCGTTTGCAAATCTTAAAAAGGCGTGTGCGATTGTGAATCATCGCCTAAACAACGGACTTGATGAAGTGCGAAGAGATGGCATTATCAAGGCGTGTGATGAGATTTTAAGCGGTAAGTTTGATGATAACTTCCCCCTTGCGATTTGGCAAACGGGCAGCGGGACGCAAAGCAATATGAATGTAAATGAAGTGGTGGCAAATCGCGCAACTGAGATTTTGGGTAAGGACTTTCGCGTTGAGAAATTCGTCCATCCAAACGACCACGTGAATCGCGGACAAAGCTCAAATGACACCTTCCCTACGGCGATGAGCGTGGTTGCGGTGGCGCAAGTTGAGAAAAAACTACTCCCCGCGCTAGATGAGCTAATAGCGACTTTTGAGACAAAAACGCGCGAATTTGATGGCATTATAAAAAGTGGGCGCACACACCTACAAGACGCCACACCGCTCACTTTGGGGCAAGAATTTAGCGGATATCTCTCAATGCTAAAACACAGCAAAGAGCAAATAATCGCGTCCCTACCGACTTTACGCGAACTTGCAATCGGCGGGACAGCGGTAGGCACGGGACTAAACGCCCCTGCAAATTTTAGCGATGAGGTAAGCGATGAGTTAAGCAAACTTGTCGGCGTGAAATTCATCGCAAGTCCAAATAAATTTCACGCGCTAACTTCCCACGATGCGATTGTATTCACGCACGGCGCGATGAAGGGACTAGCGGCAAATTTGATGAAAATCGCAAATGATATCAGGTGGCTTGCAAGCGGTCCTAGATGCGGGCTTGGCGAGCTAAATATCCCTGAAAATGAGCCCGGTAGCTCCATAATGCCCGGCAAAGTCAATCCCACGCAGTGCGAGGCAATCACAATGGTCGCCGTGCAGGTGATGGGTAATGATGCGGCAATCGGTATCGGCGCATCGCAGGGCAATTTTGAGCTGAATGTCTTTAAACCTGTGATTATTTATAACTTCTTGCAAAGTTTGGATTTACTAGCGGACTCTATGCACTCATTTAACGCGCACTGCGCGGTTGGCATTAGCGCGAATAGGGAGAAAATCGAGTATTATTTGCATAACTCGCTAATGCTTGTAACCGCGCTAAATCCGCACATCGGCTATGAAAACGCCGCCAAAATCGCCAAAAACGCGCATAAAAAAGGCATTTCGCTAAAAGATTCTGCGATGGAGCTTGGATTGGTTAGCGAAAGCGATTATGATAAATTTGTCGTGCCAAAGGATATGATTCACCCGCTAGGCGCGAAATAAAGAATGCAAGATTCTGCGATTTTGCGTGTTTTGTGAATCGCAGAATCTAATGCGGGGATTTTGTTAAGATTCTGCGTTAAAAACGCAGAATTCGCAATTATTTTGTCATTCTGAGCGAAGTGCGAAGCACGAAGCGAAGAATCTCTCTTTTTTAAATTTTTGAGATATTTCTACTTTTTCAAAGTCTCAATATGACAAAATTTATTTCGTCATTGCGAGAAAATGCGTAGCATTTTCGTGGCAATCCAAAACATACGAATCTAAAAGAAAATAAAAATCAATGACTTAAAATTGAATCAATAAATTGCATTTAGATTCGCCAAAAGTCCGCGATTCACGCTAGATTCACAAGTCCACTAAATGGATTGCTTCGTTGTTTTCGCTTCGCTCAAACTGCCTCGCAATGACGATTTAAGAATATTTATTTGATTTCATACACATACGCTTTATCGCCGACTATTTCCCATCTATAACGGCGATTTTTGCCTTTTTCGTTTTTGCAATTCCTGCATTCTTGTGTGCCACTAGGTTTGCCATAAGTAGTTTTACTGACAGGCCTAGTTAGCAAGTAGTGTCCATAGGGACATACAATATCAATGCTTTCTTTTGCCATATTTTCCTCCTTCCACATATTTAAAAATTAAAAGTCCAAGTGCCTTTGTCGGTAACAACCTGCGCTTCTTTGATATCGCGCGATGAACAACCACTGCCACTATAACCTTCGAAGTTGCTGCCGATTTCTATATTAGTTACTTCTCCAAATTTGATAGTTTTATCCACCGCATATTCACCACAATTACCCCTATTTACGATAATTTTTTTGATGATAACAGAATCTACCATAGCCCTTATTTGCGCATAATGTTTTTCATATATCATCGTTCCAAACGGGTGATCTTTCGTAAAAGTTTTTACCTCAATAGGCGATTTGCCTCCACCACACGCTACGAATCCTAACGCTATAAACGCTAGGGCTACCATTTTTAAAAATGAATGTTTCATTTTTTATTCCTTATGAGCCTAAATTTAAGCCCTATCACACGGATTATTAACAAATACAATCCATTATAATAGAGTGAAATAGAATTGTAATCAAACTAAACTTAAAAAATCTTTAAAAAAATCTAACATAATAGAGCAAAATGGCACGGAAAAATACGCAAAATTTAGATGACACCAAAGAGCCTTTGAGTGATAAGGCGATTGCGGAGTTTCATCGCGCTGTGGCAAATCGCGTGGCTATTTTGCGAAAAGAGCGGGGGCTCTCGCAGTTGGATTTGAGCCTTGCGATAGGCTATAAGTCCGTCTCGCTTGTGGCTGGTGCGGAGGCTGGGTATAAAAATATACATTTTAATTTGGAGCAACTTTATCGCATTGCAAGTGCGCTAGATGTGGATATGGCGGAGTTTTTTAAGTTTGAGTAAAAGTGCGGTTTGAATCGCTTGGATAAAAATGCTTGTTGTTTTGAAACAAATCAAAGGGCAAATTTTTTCGTCATTGCGAGTCCTTGCCAAAGGCAAATCGAAGCAATCCAAGATTCTGCGATTCACACAAATCGCAGAATCTGCCCCAAATTTGTCATTCTCGCGCGAATGAAATGAGCGAAGAATTTCTTTTGCTGTGAGTTATTTCGACTTTTTCAAAGTCTCAATATGACAAAATTTATTTCGCGCAAATCACAGAATCTGCCAAAAATTCACTAGATTCTGCGCCAAGATTCTGCGAAAATCACTTAAAATTCGCAGAATCTACCGCAAAACGCCAATATTTTTAAAACTCCAAAGGCATTACGACTTTTTTGTAATTGCCTTCGTTATCTTTATAGGATTCGCGCAAGTCGCCGCATTTGCCGTTTTTGGAGAACTTTTCAGCGTTGAAAAATATCTTTTTGCTATGCTGACAAATCCAAAGCACCGCACCGCAGTCATTTTTGCCATCGATGATTGGCGAAATGCCCCACATACTCGTGCCTTTGATTTTCACGGCGCGCCATTTTGCCCTATCCATCGCATTTTCAGCGATAATCCACTCGCCCCAATTTTTGTGATTTTTGGGCGTGTCGCTTATCGCAATATTTTCGCTAAAAATCTTTGCCACGCTACTTTTTTGCGCTTTTGTAATCTCGCTTTTTATCGCATCTAGCGCAGAATCGCCCGTGCTTTTATCCGCGATATTTTTATGCTCGTGCGTATGCGTATGCCCCGCGCTTTTACCATCACAATGTGCCAAAAGTGGCGCACTCACCGCCAAAATCCCAATAATCCCGCTTACAAATATTTTTTTCATACTACCATCCTTTCATAATTAAAAATAAATCTTAATTTTAATTAAAAAAACTTAATTTTTCTTAAAATCCGCATTTTGCGTGAAATTTTTAGCAGATTCTGCGAATTTAGCATTTTTTCACTACAATCGCAAATCACAAAAATCACAAAATTTTTAGGGGGCGAAATGCTGTGCGTATTTGACTGCGAGAGTGTGCCAGATTCTGCGTTGTTGCGGGAAGTTTATGGATATAGTGGCGATGATTTGTCGGTGTGTAAAATGGCATTTGCAAAGCAAAAAGAGTTCAGCGGGAGCGAGTTTTTGCCCCTGCCGTTTCATAAAATCATAATGATTTCGGTTTTGGAGTGCGATGATGGCGGATATTTCAAGCGGATTGGCAATTTTGGATATGATGAGGCAGATTCTGCGATGCCAAATGAGGGCAAGATTTTGGAGCGATTTTTGTATTATTTAAACAAACAGCAACCAAAATTAGTGAGTTTCAATGGGCGAAATTTCGATTTACCCGCGATTATGCTTCGTGCGATGAAGTATCATCTAAGCGCAGAATCTTACTTTGAGACGGACAATGCGGCGCATAATAAAAACAAATGGGAGAATTATCGCTCGAAATTTAGCGAAAATTTTCATATCGATTTGATGGATGCGCTGAGTTCGCACGGCGCGGTGCGGGGATTGAAACTTGATGTTGTCTGTAAAATGGCGGGGATTGTGGGGAAGTTTGATATGAGTGGCGATGATGTGTGGCGACTTTATTTTGATGGCGAATACCAAAAAATCGCGCATTACTGCCAAAGCGATGTGCTAAATACTTATTGGCTATACTTGAAATATCAGCTGTTGCAGGGTAAAATCGCACTTTTTGAATATGCGGACTTGCTAAATGTATTTTTGGAAAAAATGCCAAAGGATAGGGATTATAGCGAGATTTTTGAGAGTGCATTAAGGGCGGAGATGGAGAAAATAACGCAGAATCTACGCTAGATTCTGCGCTTTGGAGGGCGAAATGGGGCAAAATTTGAAAATCGCAATTTTGAATTACAATATTGGCAATCTATCAAGCATTCAAAACGCGCTAAATGCGCTTGGTGCGGATTGCAAAGTTATTTGCAATGCCGATGAAGTGGCGAAATTTGACAAGCTCATTTTGCCCGGTGTGGGCGCATTTGGCGATGCGATAGCGCACCTAAATCAAAGCGGTATGAGCGAAGCGATAAAAGATTTCGCAAAAAAAGGCAAATATTTGCTTGGCATCTGTCTAGGAATGCAACTTTTGATGGATAAAAGCTACGAATTTGGCGAGTTTGGCGGACTTGGGCTAATCAAAGGCGAAGTGGTAAAATTTGAGTGCGAATCCCTAAAAATCCCGCAAATTGGGTGGAATCAGATTCATATTTCACGCGAATCGCCTTTGATTTTTGGCGTCCAAAATGGCGCGTATTTGTATTTTGTGCATAGTTTTTATGTGAAAAACCGCGAATCTACCGACATTGTGGCAAGTTGCGATTATGGCATAAATTTTAGTGCGATTTTGCAAAAAGACAATATTTTTGGCATTCAACCACACCCCGAAAAAAGCGCAGAGATGGGCTTAAAAATATTAGAAAATTTCATAAATTTAAAATAACGGAGTTTTAAAATGAATGCGATTCAAATAATCCCCGCGATTGATTTAAAGGATGGCAAGGCGGTGCGCTTAACCAAAGGCGATATGCAAAAATGCAAGATTTATGGCGAATCGGTTGATTTTGCGCGTAAGTTTGAAAAAATGGGCGCGGAGTGGCTTCATATCGTGGATTTGGATGGCGCATTTGCTGGAAGTCCAAAAAATTTGGCGCAAATAAAGCAAATCCGCGAATCTTGTGGCTTAAAAATCCAGCTAGGCGGTGGGATTCGCGATGAAGTTACTATCAAAAAATATGTGGATTTGGGCATTTCGCGTGTGATTTTAGGCTCAATCGCGCTGAAAAATCCAACATTTGCGCTTGAAATGGCACAAATTTATCCTATCGCAATCGGCATTGACGCAAAAAATGGCAAAATTAGCGTAAATGGCTGGGCGGAGGATAGTTCGGTAAATGCGGTTGATTTTGCTGTGCGATTCAAAGGTAGCGCGATTCAAGCAATAATATGCACGGATATTTCGCGCGATGGGACATTGCAAGGCGTAAATATAAATTTTAGCGCAGAAATTGCCGATATTTGCGGAATCCCAACCATTGCAAGTGGCGGGTTTGAATCTAGTAGCGAAATCGAAATCCTATCACAAAAAGGCATCAGCGGAGTTATCGTTGGCAAGGCATTTTATGAAGGAAAAATCGATTTAGAGCAAACTTTTAAAAAATACAGGAAAAAATTATGATATTATTTCATATTTTATTTGCTTGTAAAAGGAGAATAGTTTGAAATTGCTTGTCGTTGATGATAGCTCCACTATGCGCCGAATCATCAAAAATACACTCCAACGGCTCGGTTATGAGGACATTTTAGAGGCTGAACACGGGCTTCAAGCGTGGGAAATTATGGATTCAGTTGAGGGGATAAAAGTGCTTATCACGGATTGGAATATGCCTGAAATGAATGGATTGGATTTGGTGAAAAAAGTCCGCGCTGATGGGAGATTCGTAGATATTCCTATCATTATGGTAACCACAGAGGGCGGAAAAGCAGAGGTTATAACCGCGTTAAAGGCTGGTGTGAATAACTATATCGTAAAACCTTTCACGCCACAGGTGCTAAAAGAGAAATTAGAAGTGGTTTTAGGCGTAAATGACGGAGCGTAAGGGACATTACTTTGAAGTTTGCATTGCGTTAGATTCGGCTGAATTTAGCGAGATTTTTACAAGCGAAATTATGGATTTTTGTGGCGAGGCGGTGGAGATAGCGGACAATAAAATCATCGTTCGCACAAGCAAGGATAGGGATTTTATAAGCGCGCTTTTGGGGCATTTGAGTGATTTTGGCGCGAATCTTAAAGCAATTTGGCAAAAAAGCGTTACATTTTCTCACAGCATAGAAAAAAAGCAAAATAGGGATTGGATAGAGGAATATAAAAAGGGGATAAAGCCGATTCGGTGCGGGAGGTTTTATATTTGCCCACCGTGGAGCAATTCGTCTTTGGGTATGCGATTTCGCACTTGTGAAAATTTTGGGGATTTCGCAGACACAAAGTCTAGTCTCAATCCCCAAAATTTTCACAAATACAAAAGCCACACCGCAAATACTTCGATTGTGATTCGCGATGCGAATCAAAATGCAAAAAATCCGTCATTGCTAGGCAGTGGCGAAGCCACAACGAAGCAATCCAAATCACACGATTTAAAAAGGCAAAACGAATCAAGGACAGAAAAACGAATCAATAAATCAAATCAAACCACAGATTCGGCTTTAGCTCATTGCGATTCATATAATTTAGATTCGCGTGGTTTGGATTGCTTCGGCGATAAATCGCCTCGCAATGACGGAATAAATGTAAAATCTGCCACGCAAGATAAACAATCGAAGGATTTGCGGTGTGGCTTTGCGCCGTTTTCGCGTGAAACAAGCGAGATAGAACTTGGGGTTCATCGAGCGCAGTTTGATGCGAAAACGGCGCAAATTGCATACCCAAAGGCAAATTGTGCGCAAGATGACGCAAAATTGATAAATATCATTTTAGAGCCGTCTTTGGCTTTCGGCACTGGTCACCACGCCTCCACTTTTATGTGTATTCAAGCTATCGAATCGCTTGGCGAAAATGGCGGTTTAAAAAACAAAACGCTTTTAGATTTTGGCTGTGGAAGTGGAATCCTTGCACTTTGTGCCTACAAATTAGGCGCAAAAGTCGATTTGTGCGACATTGACGAGCTTGCCATAGCTGAATCAAAGAAAAATTTTTGCAACAATAACGCCACCATTTCGCACATTTGGCAGGGCGAAATCCACCAAAAATCCAAAGGCGACATAGCGCAAAAGAGCGTGAAATACGACATTATCACCGCAAATATTATCGCTTCTGTTTTAATAGAGCAAAAAGAAAATATCGCTTCTGCCCTAAAATGCGGGGGAGTTGCCATTCTCTCTGGCATTTTAGATATTTACAAAGATGAAGTTTTGGCGCGATTTAGCGACTTTGAAGTGCTAAATATCGCCCAAAAAGATGAGTGGATTTGCATAATGTTGCGGAAATTTTAACAAAATTATAGTAAATTTGCGAGTTTATTTTGGCGCGAATCTAAAAGCAAAAATTTTCATTTAAAAAAAGGAAAAATGATGAATCAAAACAACCCCAATCAACCAAAGCCAAATAGCCCGATGGGTGGCAATCCACTGCTAATCTTTGCGATTTTTACAATCGCTGCGATTTTGCTTTTTAAAGCACTCTCAAATGGCGGTAGCGAGGGCGTTTTTGGCAATAGTAGCATTCAGTCAATTAGCTATTATGAGCTAAAACAAAAAATCGAAGCAAAGGAAATTAGCCAAGTTAGCATAGGGCAGACGATGATTCGCGCCATAGCCGAGCAAAACGGACAGCGCGTAACTTATAATGTCCGCAAAGTCGCCGACAACTCACTTGTCCCGCTACTAGACGCAAACAAAATCCCGTATTCTGGTTTTAGCGAATCAAATTGGTTCACCGACTTGCTAGGGTGGCTACTCCCCGTATTTATCATTTTGGGGCTTTGGATGTTTATCGCTGGGCGAATGCAGCGCAATATGGGCAATGGAATCTTTGGAATGGGAAGCTCCAAACGCCTTGTCAATGCCGAAAAACCAAAAGTGCGATTCGATGATATGGCAGGAAACAAAGAGGCAAAAGAGGAAGTTGTCGAAATCGTGGATTTTTTGAAATACCCCGATAGATATTCTGCGGTGGGCGCGAAAATCCCAAAAGGTGTGCTTTTGGTAGGACCGCCCGGCACGGGAAAAACGCTACTTGCAAAGGCGGTGGCAGGTGAAGCAAATGTGCCGTTTTTTTCGATGAGCGGAAGTAGCTTTATTGAAATGTTTGTGGGGCTTGGGGCAAGTCGTGTTAGGGATTTGTTTGAGATGGCAAAAAAGGACGCACCTAGCATAATATTTATCGATGAAATCGATGCGATAGGCAAATCCCGCGCCGCAGGAAGTATGGTAGGTGGCAATGATGAGAGAGAGCAAACGCTAAATCAGCTACTAGCCGAAATGGACGGATTTAGCTCCGATGCTTCGCCTGTGATTGTCCTAGCAGCGACAAACCGCCCCGAAGTGCTTGACCCTGCGCTTTTGCGACCCGGGCGATTTGATAGGCAGGTTTTGGTGGATAAACCAGACTTCAATGGGCGCGTTGAGATTTTAAAAGTGCATATCAAAAGCGTAAAATTAGCGCGTGATGTGGATTTGCAAGAGATTGCAAAGCTAACTGCGGGGCTTGCTGGAGCGGATTTGGCAAATATCATAAACGAAGCCGCCCTTTTGGCAGGACGCGCAAACAAGCAAGAAGTGGCGCAAAGCCATTTTAGAGAGGCTGTGGAGCGAAGCATTGCAGGATTAGAGAAAAAATCGCGCCGAATCTCACCCAAAGAGAAAAAAATCGTAGCCTACCACGAGAGCGGACACGCCGTAATCGCCGAAATGACAGAGGGTTCGCACCCTGTAAGCAAAGTCTCCATTATCCCGCGCGGAATGGCGGCACTTGGCTACACGCTACATACGCCCGAAGAAAACCGCTACCTTATGCAAAAACACGAGCTTATGGCGGAAGTCGATACCTTGCTAGGCGGTAGAGCGGCAGAGGAAGTCTTTTTGGGCGAAATCTCCACAGGTGCTAGCAACGATTTGGAGCGCGCCACAGACATTTTAAAGGCGATGATTAGCTATTATGGAATGAGCGAAGTTAGCGGACTAATGGTGTTAGAAAAGCCACGCAACGCGTTTTTGGGCGGTGGATTTGGCTCTGCGCGTGAGTTTAGCGAAAAAACCGCAGAGGCGATGGATAATCATATCAAATTCACGCTAGATTCGCGCTACAACGCCGTGAAACAAATCCTTACCGACTACAAGGACGCAATCGAAGTTATGGTAAAAGAATTGTTTGAAAAAGAAGTTATTGATGGTGCGCGGGTAAGAGAGATTTTGACAAATTTTGAAAAAGAAAATGGGCTAGATTCGCGCCTAGTTCAGCGCAAAAGCGAAGAAGATTCGTAGGTTTAAATTTGAAATATAAGCACTTAAAAAAGGAGGCATTATGCAACAATTTGGAGATATAGCGTTTATTCCGTATTTTAATAGGTTTGATAGTTCTGCTTTTAAAAATGTTGGCTTTAAAACAAATATAGAGCTATTAAAACATCTAGCACAAATTTTCAATGAAAACCCTACTGCTTTCATTGAAAAAGAAAATTTTTCATATATAAATACAGGAATTAAAGACAGTTTTGGTGATTTAGTTTATGCTTATTTTGAATTAAACGATAGGGGCGTGCAGAAATGGAAACTAATTTCTAGCAAAACCGAACAAGAAATTTTAAGTATATGCCAAAACCCTCCAAAATTTCAAAGCAATGTAAATGTGCAAAAAAATAATTCCACTATGCATACTCAAAAAAATAACGAAATTTTTAAGAATAGGTTAAACCCTATAATCAAAAACAAAGTTGATGAATATCAAAAGATGCACTGTCCAAATGAGAAAAAATATGGCGTTGTGTTTAGTAGAATGGTAAATCAGGCTATTTTAGAATATTATGACCCTGGTTGTCTTAATAATGATGAAAGTCTGCTTGACGCAGTATGTGTAGATGGTAGTCTTGATACAGGGCTTGATGGTATTTGCATTAAAGTTAATGGCAAGATAGTGACTAGTATAAAATATCTAAATTCTGTCATTGAAATGGATAGAGATATTATAAACGATGTAGAAATATTTTTTATTCAATCAAAATATAAATGTGAAAGCGACAATAATGGCAAAGAAGGTTCGTTTAATACTGCCGATTGGTCTGTATTTTCTGATGCAATACGGAACTTTTTGGGCGATGAAGGTTATATGAGAACAAATCCAAAAGTTAAAAATTGGTTTGATATAAAAAATAAAATTACAGGCGATTATATTAAATACTTTTCAAGAAGTAAAATTATTAACATTAGAATATTTTATGCTGCTTGTGCTAAATGGAATGAAAAAAATCATCCTGATATTTTAGGCAAACTTGAAATGCTAAAAAGAGATATTGAAGAAAGAGAAGAAGTAAGAGGATATATTGTAACGCCCACTATATTTTTGGATGATGATAAACTTATCTCATATATTAAAGAAAATGCAAAATATTATGAAGCCAAAATCAACATAACAGGAGAAATTCGTCTTGAAAATAGTTCAAATTTGGATTTTGAAGGCATAGCTGTCAAATTAAGCGCAAAAGATTTACTAAATATCCTTATAGACAAAGAAACGCAGCTACTTCGTAAAGATTTATTTGATGAAAATGTCCGCGATTATCAAGGTAAAACGAAAGTTAATGAAAATATGAAAAAAACACTTAAAGAGAATCCAGAATCTTTTGTTATTAGAAACAACGGCATTACTATTTTGGTTTCCGATGCCCATAAAGATGGTTTTGCTGAATATACATTAAAAAACCCTCAAATTATCAATGGTTGTCAAACTTGTAATGTTATTCATCAGATATATAAAGACAATAATGATAAACTCGACACTTTAGAAAAAGTGGAAATTTTTGCAAAAATTATCAAAATAAAGTCGAATGATTATCAAGTAACTACAAATGTTGTTAGTGCAAATAATAGCCAAAATGTTGTGTATGATTTAGTAGATGAAATTTCTAAAGAATATCATAAAAAATTAGAGGAATTTTTTGATGATTGTTATAGTGTTGATGAAAAATATAGAGTCTATTATGAACGCAGGTCAAAGTCTTTGCAAAATCGCCAAAACTTATTGTATTATCAAAAAATCAAATTCCACGATTTAATATCTAGCGTTGTTTCAATTTGGTTTGATGAACCACATAAAGCAAGAATACACGAAACAAAACTATTGACAGAATATAAAAATAAGATATTTCAAGATACCCATCAGTATAATGTTTATTATATTGCTACATTAATATCTGCAAATTATGAAAAACTCATATTTGATAATATAATTGACAATAAACACAGAAAAGATAAATTTCATATATGTTTTATTGTAAGTGCCACTATGAGGTTACAATTTTGCAATAAATATTTTATAGGAATAACGGGGGACGAAAAACAAATTGATATGGTTGGCAAAAAAATTATATCTCTTATAAATAACATTAAAGAATTTGAGGGTATCATTAAAAAGGCAATCGGTACATTTGAAAAAGCCCGTGAAAATTATATATTAGATAATGGCGAAAATTACCGTTATGCTATCTATGATAATGAAAAATTTACTAAATATCTTTTTGAATATTTACGCAATAATATGCCACAAGAACAGATTAGGGCAAAAGAATCCGCAACAAATGAAAGCTGGACAGGTAAGGTATCTTTTAAGGGCAAAGATAGATATGGCGAATTATTTATTAAAATAGAAATGTCTGATGGAAATATTATATTTGCGCCACAAAAAGCTAATAACAGTTGCAATTTTAGCACATTAGAAAAAAATGACGATGTGATTTTTGTATTAGCAGAAAATAAAAAAAGTAAAGATAAAAATGATTATATTGCAAAAAGAGTGCATAAACCAATCAAAATTGATTCGTAAAAGCAAATATCAAAAAAAACATAAGGTGCACCAAAAATGAATAAGCCAAAAGAGTTGCAAACTACCACGCAAATCATCGCGCGGGAGGGCTTTAAACCTGTGGGCGTTTGCGTTGCGCTAATGCTACTTTTTATATTTTTGCATTTTGAATTTTTGGCGATTTTCGCGCTGATTTGCGCTATTTTTTGCGCCTTTATCTTTCGCAACACCGAGCGAATCGCACAATATCGTGGCAGTGATGCGATAATCGCCCCTTGCGATGGGATTATCAAAGATATTTCTTTGAGCGGTTCAACTACTGCGATTTTGTTTAAAATAAATATTTTTGATAGCGGAATCTTTCGCGTCCCAGCCTATATCACGCGAACGAAAAGTGCGTTTCGATTTGGGCTTTTTATAAAAAGCGATAAAAATTTGCAAAGTATTTTAAACACAAAGCATAAGGTTAGCGGGTTTTTGGGGGATTTGCAGGTTTTTACAATCACGCTACTACCAGAAGCGTGGAATAAGGCGAATATTTATGCTTTGGACAATTTGTCTTTGGGTATGCGATTTCGCACTTGTGAAAATTTTGGGGATTTCGCAGACTTCAAGTCTAGTCTCAATCCCCAAAATTTTCACAAATACAAAAGCCACACCGCAAATACTTCGATTGTGATTCGCAATGCGAATCAAGGTGCAAAAAATCCGTCATTGCGAGGCGAATCGCAAGATTCGCCGAAGCAATCCAAAACACGCAAATCTAATAAAAATAGCGAATCAATGATAGATAAGCGAATCAATAAACTAGATTCGACTTTGCAACAAGGCGATTCAAGTAATTTAACGCCGTGTGATTTGGATTCTTCGCTCGTTGCACTCGCTCAGAATGACAATATGAGGGCACACTCCACCATTTTCATCGGCGATAGATTAGGCTTTATGAAATACGGATATTTATTGCTTGAAATTCACGCGCCTTGCAAGTTATTAGCCCAAAGGGGCGACAATCTTTTTGCGGGGGAGAGTTTAATCGGCAAATTTCAAGCAAATTTATACTAAAATCCCGTAATTTTAAACAAAAGGCGGACAATGAAAATAAATCCACTTTATATCGTGCCAAATCTTTTCACCGCAGCAAGTGCGTTTTTGGGCGTTTCAAGCATTATTTACGCGATAAATGGGCGCATCGAATTTGCGTGCTGGCTTGTCATCATCTCAATGATTTTGGACGGATTAGATGGGCGCGTGGCGCGAATCACAAATACGGCAAGTAAGTTTGGCGTGGAGTTTGATTCGCTATGTGATTTGGTGGCGTTTGGGTGCGCCCCTGCGATTTTGATTTATGTGGCGTTTGGGCATAATTTTGGGCGATTTGGGCTTGTGGTGAGCTGTCTTTTTGTGGTGTTTGGGGCGATTCGCTTGGCAAGGTTTAACATTATCACAGGCAATGAAACTAGCCACTTTTTTATCGGTTTGCCAATCCCATCTGCTGCGATATTTGTGGTAACTATGCTGATTTTAGAAAAGCGATACAATGTGCTATCCACGCACAATTTTTGGTTGCTAATCTTTACTTTTATCGTAGGAATCCTAATGGTTAGCAATATCCGCTACCCAAATTTTAAGCACATTCGGTGGAATCTCTTTAAAATGATAACCTTAATCGTGCTACTCTCCGTGCTATTTATTCGCCCCATTGATGGCATTTTTAGCGCGATTAGTGCGTATATTTTGTATGGGATTCTGCGATATTTTTATTTAATCATCGTAAGGGTAATTTTTAAACGCAAAAATGGAGGCACAAAATGAGTGAAACGATAAAAATTTTTGATACAACATTGAGGGACGGGGAGCAAAGCCCGGGCGCATCGATGAATATTGAGGAAAAGATTCGCATTGCCTTGCAACTTGAAAAACTAGGCGTAGATATTATCGAAGCAGGATTTGCGGCAAGTAGTCCGGGTGATTTTGAGGCGATTCACAAAATCGCACAAAGCATCAAAAAATCCTGCGTTTGTTCGCTTGCAAGGGCATTGGATGGCGATATAAAAGCAGCTTTTGAGGCAATCAAACCCGCCAAAATCAAGCGCATTCACACTTTTATCGCAACTAGCCCCATTCATATGGAATACAAGCTAAAAATGAAACCCGAAGCCGTCATAAAACGCGCTGTCGAATCCGTGAGCTACGCCAAAAGTTTGGTAAGCGATGTGGAATTTTCTTGTGAAGATGCCTGTCGAAGCGACATTGGCTTTTTAAAAGAAATCATTAGCGCGGTGCTAGAAGTGGGCGCAGGGACAATCAATATCCCCGATACCGTGGGCTATCGATTGCCTAGCGAAATCGCGGGGATTTTTAGCGAAATTCACAAAATCACCGCGAATCGCGCCATTTTATCGGTGCATTGTCATAATGATTTGGGACTTGCAGTGGCAAACTCTATCGAAGCCATCAAAAATGGCGCAAGGCAAGTGGAATGCGCGGTAAATGGTTTGGGCGAACGCGCAGGAAACACCGCGCTAGAAGAAATTGCGATGATTATAAAAACGCGTGGCGACTTATTTAAGGGGCTAAAAAGCAATATCAACACAAAAGAGATTTACCCCACAAGTAAGCTAATCGCCGATATTACGGGGATTCGCCCACAGCCAAACAAAGCCATTGTCGGTAAAAACGCCTTTGCGCACGAAAGCGGAATCCATCAAGATGGCATTTTGAAGCATAGAGAGACTTATGAAATCATAAACCCCGCTGATATAGGCGTAGATTTGGATTCAAATTTGGTGTTAGGCAAACACTCTGGGCGTGCTGCCTTTAAAAATAAGGCAAAGGCTTTGGGATTTAACTTGCAAGATAGCGAGATTGAAGCGGCGTTTGCGAAGTTTAAGGTGCTTTGCGATAGCAAAAAAGAGATTTTTGATGATGATTTACGCGCGATTTTGGGCGAACAAGGGCGCGGAATTCCGCAGATTTTTAGCCTAAATATGCTTCAAGTTAGCGCGTGTAGTGCGGGGCAGTTTTGCGCTGCGATGAGTATGACAAAGGATGGCGCGGTGATTAGCGACTCTGCGCTAGGCAATGGCGCGGTGGATAGTGTGCTAAAAAGCGTGGATAGGATTAGCGGGATTAAGGGCAATCTCAAAGAATACCGCGTGGAGAGCGTAACGAGTGGCAAAGACGCCCTTGCAAAAGTCATCGTAAAAGTGGAGTTTGACAAACGCGTGCTAATTGGGCACGGGCTTGATATTGACACGATGAGCGCGACAGCGAAGGCGTATATTAGTGCGCTAAATAACTATTTGAGTATGCGGGAGTTTTTGTAATTAGTGCGGTGTCTCTTTGACGCTTTTGCGGGAGTTTGAAAAATTCTCGCTCAATGGACTTTATGTCCTATTTTCGCTCGAATTTTTCGGCACAACCCACAAAATCGCCCAAAGATACCTCCGCACGAATGCTTTATTTTTTTATTTTGCTATCGCAAAATCGCCATTATTTCGATGGTTGCTTCACTTCGTTCGCAAATCCTGCGGATTGTGATTCGCTGTCGCGAATCAAATTTTATTTTTTGTCATTTTGAGCGAAGCGAAAAATCTCAAAACTTCTCCCCCCTCCCTTGCGGAGGGGGACAAAGGGGGTGGGTAAAAATCCGTCATTGCGAGGCGAATCGTAGATTCGCCAAAGCAATCCAAACCACACGAATCTAAACACTAGATTCGCACAATACTCTAAAAAAAATCAAATCTTTTACTTTACGCGAATCCAAAATCCAAATTTTTATGCTAAAATTTGGCTTTTGATTTTTGGATTTTGCGGGGGTTGGCGTTGGGCGAATTTGACTATTACGAAATACTTGGAGTTTCTAGGGACAGCGACAAAGAAACCATCAAAAGGCTTTTAGAAAATTAGCCTTTCAATATCACCCCGATAGAAACAAGGCAAAGGACGCAGAGGCGCACTTCAAGCGCATAAACGAAGCCTATCAAACTTTGAGCGATGATTATAAACGAAGCATTTATGACAAACGCTACAAATCACAAAGCGACACAAGGCACACAAATAGCGGATTTTCTAGCAACCAAAGCCACAAAAACACAAATCAAAACACCCAAAAATACAAGCCCAAAACAAAATCCGAGCTAAAAAATCTCATAGACAAAAACATAAAATTATCTATGATAGATACGAGTTTGATTACGGATATGAGTGATCTTTTTGAGAATAGCAATAGAAAAGATTTTAGTGGCATTGAGCATTGGAATGTAAGCAATGTAACCGATATGTCGAGTATGTTTAGTGGTGCAAAATCTTTCAATCAACCATTAAATTCGTGGAATGTGAGTAATGTAACAAGTATGTCATTTATGTTTGGTTTTGCAGAATCCTTTAATCAACCATTAGATTCGTGGAATGTGAGCAATGTAACTGATATGGAATGTATGTTTGAAAATACGAATCTAAAATCTATACCAAAGTGGTGTAAAGAATTTAATGTCAAAGAAAAACCTGTTAATGTTAAAGAAAAACATAAAACTTGGCTTTATTTTTTTATTTTCATTAGTGGAATAATATTAGCAAAACTATTAAGGTAGACCCCATAAATCCGCCCTACCTTCACAAAGTCTCACAATGACGCATTTTTCGCAGAATCTAAAAAATATAAAAATCGCAGAATCTAGTGTGCTTTATTTGTCATTTGGTTGCTTCGCTACGCTCGCAAAACGAAGTTTCTTTTAGTAAATCCTACGGATTGAGCGAAGCGAAAAATCTCAAAACTTCTCCCCCTCCCTTGCAAGGCATTTCTTTGAATTCTCCCCCTCCCTTGCGCTAGGGTGGCGCAGGGGGTGGGTAAAATAAAAAATAATCCGTCATTGCAAGATGCACGAAGCGAAGCGAGTGCAACGAAGCAATCCACTCTTTCTTCGTCATTGTGAGATTTTGCGCGTTTAAGGGCGACTTCGTGGCAATCTATATTTAAATCTATGGATTGCTTCGTTGTGGCTTTGCCACGCCTCGCAATGACGAATCTAGCGCAGATTCTGCAAAATCGCAGAATCTTGTGCGTGAAAAAAAGGCAGATTCTGCGATTTGCAGAATCTAACAAAATCTCACAAAATCTCCCCACTCTCACAAACGCCACTTTACATTTTCTCGTGAAATGTGCGTGAAATCACATCTAATTGCTGTTCTTTTGTGAGTTTTATGAAATTCACCGCATAGCCACTTACGCGAATGGTTAGCTGTGGGTATTTTTCAGGGTTCTCCATCGCGTCTTTTAGCATTTCGCGTTGCAACACATTGACATTTAAATGATAACCATTATCAGCGAAATATCCATCCATAAGTTGCACCAAATTGCCCTTTTGTGCGCTATCATCGCTACCTAACGCACTAGGCACGATTGAGAATGTATTTGAAATGCCGTCTTTTGAGTATTGAAACGGGATTTTTGCCACAGAGCAGAAGCTCGCCACGCACCCGCTTGTATCGCGCCCGTGCATAGGATTTGCGCCCGGTGCAAATGGCTCGCCTGCCTTGCGTCCATCGGGCGTAGTGCCTGTTTTCTTGCCATAGACGACATTTGAAGTGATTGTCAAAACGCTCATCGTAGGCACAGATTCGCGGTAGGTGTCGTGCAAGTTTAGCCGTTGTGAGAAGCTTTTGACGAGCTCTACGGCGATTTCATCTACGCGCTCATCGTTGTTGCCGTATTTTGGATACTCGCCCTTGATTTCAAAATCCACAATCAGCCCCGCTTCGTTGCGTATGGGCTTAACTTTGGCGTATTTTATGGCTGATAGCGAATCGGCAATCACGCTAAGCCCAGCGATACCACCTGCCATCGTTCGCATTACTTTTTCATCGTGCAACGCCATTTGAATGCGCTCATAGCAGTATTTATCGTGCATATAGTGAATCACATTTAGCGTATTTATATAAAGTCGCGCAAGCCAATCTAGCACGATATCTAGCTTTTCTCGCACTTCATCATAGTCTAAATATTCGCCCTCCACTGCGGCGATATTTGGTCCCACTTGCAATCCGCTATTTTCATCTTTGCCCTCATTTATCGCGTAAAGTAGTGCCTTTGCCAAGTTGCACCGCGCACCAAAAAATTGCATTTGTTTGCCGACTTTCATCGGGCTCACACAGCACGCAATCGCATAGTCATCGCCAAACTCTTCTAGCATAATCTCATCGCTCTCATATTGCACCGATGAAGTTTTGATACTCACCTCAGCGCAGAATCTTTTGAAGTTTTCAGGCAATCGCGTATTCCACAAAATCGTCATATTTGGCTCTGGCGCGGGTCCTAGATTATAAAGCGTATGCAAAAATCGATAGCTCATTTTAGTCACCAAATGCCGTCCATCAAGGCACATTCCGCCAATGCACTCAGTCACCCAAGTGGGGTCTCCGCTGAAAAGCTCATCATATTCAGGTGTGCGGAGAAAGCGAATCATTCGCAGTTTCATCACAAAATGGTCTATCATCTCTTGAATCTGCGCCTCGCTGTATTTACCACGCTCCAAGTCGCGCTCCGCGTAAATATCCAAAAATGTCGAGATTCGCCCGATGCTCATCGCCGCGCCGTTTTGCTCTTTTGTCGCCGCCAAATACGCAAAATAAAGCCACTGAATCGCTTCTTTGACATCTACCGCAGGGCGCGAAATATCAAATCCATAGCTTTGTGCCATAGTTTTTAGCTCATTTAGTGCCTTAATCTGTTCGCTTAACTCTTCTCGTGCGCGGATGGTGTGTGAATCCATCACATCAGGTATCATTTCTTTTTTTGCTTTTGTTTTCATCTCAATTAGCTTATCCACGCCATAGAGTGCCACACGGCGATAATCGCCGATGATTCGCCCTCGTCCATAGGCATCAGGCAGTCCTGTGATAATGCCTACCTTTCGCGCCAAAAGCATTTCATCAGTGTATGCGTCAAAAACGCCATCATTATGCGTCTTGCGGTATTTGAAGACATTTGCCACATTTGCGTCCTCCGCCTTGTTGTAGGCTTTTAGCGAAGTTTTCACCATTCGATATCCGCCAAATGGCATAATTGAGCGTTTTAGCGGCTCATCAGTTTGAAGCCCCACTATCGCCTCCAAATCCTTATCGATATAACCTGCCTTGTGCGCGGTAATCGTAGAGATGATATCCGTGCTAACATCATACACACCGCCTCTCTCGCGCTCGACTTTCATCAAATTGCACACCTTTTGCCAAAGTGCCTTTGTCGCGCTTGTAGGCTCACTCAAAAAGCTACTATCGCCATCATAAGGCGTGTAATTTTTCACGATGAAATCACGGACATTGATTTCATCACTCCACAATCCATCTTCAAACTCGCTACCAAAGGCGATTTTACTACTTTCTACATTGCTCATTTTTACTCCTTAATGTTAAAGTATCGTAATTATAGAATATTGCAAATTTTATGTTGCTTAAAAAATGCTTAAAAATGTAAGATTTTTGAAAATTTTTGAAAAAAATGTGTAAATTCTTAACTAAAACTTAAAATTATGAAAATTTTTGGTAGATTCTGCGAAATTTGGCGAAAATTTATTGACTTTTAAGAAAATAAAATTATGCTATTTAAAACGCCAAAAATTAGCTAGATTCTGCGAATTTTTTAACAATGATAAAAACAAACGAACTAGATTCTGCGATTCACGCGAAAAATTGCCAAATTTTCGCAGAATCTGCCACGCCAAAATCGCATTTTTCGCAGAATCCAAACTCAAATTCCACAAATTCTCCACACGATTTTATTCGCAATCCCCTTCTTTTGCCCTCACACACAAACTCTCCACGCCGAAATATTTCGCATAGCTTGGGTTTGGCCACGCGTTTGGATTATTCCCAGCGTTGCCCCAATTCATAAAATTTTTGTAGCGGGAGTGGAAAATGTCATCGATAACTATTTGCATTTCCCCGCGCTGCTTACTTTGCGCGATAAAATCAAGCATATTGTTCCACTTTATGCGATATTCGATAAACGCAAAACTCACAAACACCGCATATCCAAAGCATAGCGCAACTATAATCTTTTGCAGATTCTGCCCCGCAAATCGCTCAAATAATATCGCAACCATCGCAATGGCAATCATACTATCACCCAAACGAGCGCGGGGCGGGAGTGCGGGGAATTGTATCGTGGAGAGCATACAAAGGCAAAACGCCACAAAAAGCACAAGTGGCGCGACAAAAAACCCATCCCTTTTGCAAAGCAAAGTCAGTGCGACAAACAGCACACTTAAATGCGCGATAAATCCCACGCGCATTCCGCCAAATTTCAAATTATTATTCAAAACTACCAAAATCACCACGAGCAACGCAAATAGCGCGATATTTTTCACACTCGCCTTTTTAAAGCATAAAAACCACAAAAGCGGAATGCTAAACAAAAGCAAAATATCATTTCTAAACGCACCCGCCGTTTGCGCCACGCGCTTAATTAGCGCAAAAAAATCTAGTGCCAAAATCTGCCCCAAACTCATATAAACCCCATCAAAAACATCTAGCGACGCCCTTTTTGCGTGTCCGGGCGAAAAATAAAGTGCTAACCACCCAAGCACAAAAAATAGCAATGCAATATTTAAAAACACAAGCGATTTCGCAGAATCGCGCAAGATTCTGCGTCCATAAAGCGCATTTAGGCAAATTATGGCGATGATTACCAAAATGCCGATTTGCTCACTTGCCATCCCAGCGAAAAAACTAAATATGAAAAATGCAAGATAAAAAATGACTTTTAAAAAATATGGAATTTGTGAGAAAAATCGCAGAATCTTATCGCAAAACTCTTTCTGCCCCCCCCCTAATTGCGATTTTACTTGTTACAATAAATCGATATGGAAGCAAAAATAGCATTATAAAGCAAAGTCCCCAAAGGTAGTTCAGTGCGCCACTCCCCCACGCAAAGTTTGACCCAAAGGCGGAAAAATGAAGTAAAATTAGCATAGTTAGGCAGATGAGCGAAATATCTCTAAAATCGCGTGGCGCACGGCAAAATAGCAAAATAAAAAACGCGCCAATAAAAATCATCCCGACAGCAGCATTTAAAAAATCAAAAAGATATGGATTTATCCGCGCAATAAAGGCGGTGAAAAGCAGCTCGCCAATGCGCCCATTCCAATGCAGATACGAACTTTTCGCGCTTGCAAGTCCATTTAGCGCGCTGAAATAGTGATTAAAATCATCGCTTTGCAGTGGCAAAAGAGCGTTTATAAAGAGCAAAAACGCAAATAATGCGAGGAAAATCGCAAGGGTAGGGTGGATGAAGTGCCGCATAAGTGTCCTTTTTTTGTGAAATAAAAGTGGGAATTGTAGCAGATTCTGCGAATGAAATCAAAAGTGCAGAATCTAGTGCGAAAATCGCAGAATCTTGTAAAATCAAATCCAAAAAATCGCAAGAATCTCGCACGAAAAATATTTTAGATTCTGCGAATCGCAGAATCTAGTGCGAAAAAATCGTCATTGCGAGGCAGTTTGAGCGAAGCTAAAACCACGAAGCGTCTGTGCGAAGCACCGACCCACACTTGCAAATCTATAAATTAAATTTTGGATTGCCACGACTTGCTTTCGCAAGTCTCGCAATGACGAAATGATTTAAATTCGCAGAATCTACGCCTTATTTTTTGCTTACCATCTTTGGAATTAGCATATTTTGTGGCGTTAAAATATTATCCAACTCTTCTTTGCTTAAAAGTCCCTTTTCTAACGCCAAATCATACACGCGTTTGCCTGTGTTTAGTGCTTCTTTGGCGATGCTAGCGGAGTTTTCATAGCCGATGTAGGGATTTAGCGCGGTAACGATACCGATAGAATTATACACAAAATCACTGCAAATCGCCTCATTTGCGGTGATTCCGTCAATGCACTTATCCGCGAGCGTTTTCATCGCTTTTTCAAGCATTACGATACTATTAAAAAGACTATACGCAATCACAGGCTCAAAGACATTGAGTTGAAGCTGTCCGCCCTCACTTGCGAAAGTCACCGTAACATCAGAGCCGATGACAAAAAAGCATACTTGATTTACCACTTCGGGGATTACGGGATTGACTTTGCCCGGCATTATCGAGCTTCCGGGCTGCATTTTTGGGAGGTTGATTTCATTTAGCCCGCATTTTGGACCGCTACTTAAAAGGCGCAAGTCATTGCAAACTTTGGAGAGCTTCGCGCTCACGCGTTTTAGCACGCCACTTATTTGGACATACGCGCCTGTGTCTTGCGTGGCTTCGATTAAGTCACTTGCTACGATGTAGTCTTTGCCACTTACCTCGCGGATTTTTCGCTCGATAACTTTTGGATAATCGGGGTGCGAATTTATCCCTGTGCCGATTGCCGTGCCTCCCATATTGATTTCAAGGACTAGCTTTCGTGCCTCCAAAACGCGCTCGATATCCTCGCCCATCATCACCGCAAAGGTTTGAAATTCTCTCCCCAAAGTCATAGGCACGGCGTCTTGGAGCTGTGTGCGCCCCATTTTTAGGACGCTTGCAAACTCTTTTGCCTTTTTTTCGTAGGCAGATTTTAAATGCTCCATAGCCTTTGCCAAATCGCTCAAATAATCGTGCAACGCCATACGCAACGCCGTAGGATAGGCGTCATTGGTGCTTTGGCTTAGATTGACATGGTCATTTGGGTGGAGATATTGATACTCGCCCTTTTTATGCCCCAAAATCTCTAAGCCGATATTAGCGATGACTTCATTTGCGTTCATATTGGTGCTTGTGCCTGCCCCGCCTTGAAACATATCCACGACAAATTGGTCGTAATATCCGCCTTCGATAATCTTATCACACGCACTCACAATGGCATTTTTGATTTTCTCATCTAGCAAGCCTAGCTCAAAATTCGCTAACGCCGCCGCTTTTTTCACCCGCGCGAGATTGCGCACGAAGCGGGGGAAATTCCCCAACTTATCGTGCGAAATGTTAAAATTCTCAACCGCCCTAAAAGTCTGCACACCATAATATACGCTATTATCAATCTCTAACTCTCCGATAAAATCGTGCTCTTTTCGTGTCGCCATCATTCAATCCTTTTTATTAAAATTTGAAATGGCAATCATATCACAAAATGCGCTATATTTTGCTTGATTCAAATCCAAAATGCGCCGATTTGCAAAAAATATCACATTTGGAAGCATAATGGAAAACTACATAAATGACTTAACGCAGAATCTTAAATCCACAAACAAAAAATTATCCGCCGAAAATGACGCACTGCGCGAAGAAAATATCAAATTAAAAGAGCATATCAAAGTTTTAGAGAAAAATGAATACATCGATGAGCTTGAATCAAACCTAAAAACCTTGCAAAATGCCCTGCAAGATGAGCGCGAAACGCAACAGAGCTTAAAAGAAAATGTCGAAAATCTCTCTCATCGATTAGATGAGTTTCTCGCGCTGTTTGCGACTTATATCGATGATGGGGCGCAGGATATTTACAAGCTAAATGGCGATAAATCCCTTATGTTTGGGGTGAATATCGATTCTGCGTTTTTGCAAAGTTCGCCACTAAAAACGATTTGCAACTATCTAAATATCCTAAAATGCACGCAGATTCAGCACTTTGCAATCGATGATTTTCACACGCAAAAAAAGAGCGATATTGCGCTGATTGGGGAGGTTTTCGCGGATTTTGTGCGACTTGCAAATATCACAAAAGAAGCGCATATTTACGGACTTGTGGAGATTGCGATGCCAGATATTATCAATCAAAATACCATCACAATTAGCTTTTATGGTAATAAAGATGTAAGCGGTGAATTCGCGCAATTTAGGGAGATTTACTCAAAGCAGTTAAATGTAAAAGAGAGTTTGAGGATGGAGGCGTAGATTCTGCGTTTTTTATTTGATTCGCAGAATCTAGTGTGAAAAATGCAGAATCTTGTAATGAAACGCAGAATCTACGCTAAATTCGTCATTGCGAGCGAGCAAAGCGAGCGTGGCAATCCATACTAGATTCTGCGAAAACGCAGAATCTCGCGGTAGATTCTGCGAAAATATTTAGATTCTGCGATTTTTCGCTAGATTCTGCGACTATTTTGTCATTGCAAGATTTGCATTAGTGGATTGCTTCGTTGTTTTCGCTATCGCTCAAACTGCCTCGCAATGACGGATTATTTTTGATTTTACCCACCCCCTTAATCCCCCTCCGCAAGGGAGGGGGAGAATTTGAGATATTTCGCTACGCTCAATATGACAAAAAATCGCAGAATCTAATATAGATTGCCACGATTCTGCGTAAAACGCAGAATCTCGCAATGACGGATTGAGATTCTTCGCTCGTTATACTCGCTCAGAATGACAAAGTTTTTTATATTTTTTGTTTGGATTGCTTCGGGCTTTTTACAAAAGCCCTCGCAATGACGGATTTTTAATTTTAGATTCGTGCAAAGCACGAATCACAATCGAAGTAATGGCGGTAGTGCTTTGCGTTGTTTTTATGCGAAACAAGCGAAATAGAACTTTGGGGTTCATTGAGCGTAGTTTTGTATAAAAACAACGCAAATGATTACCCCAGAACAAATTGTCCCTAATTTTTGTCTTTATTGATTAGCTTCCCCTTCCCAATCCACGGCATCATTCCGCGTAATTTCGCGCCCACTTGTTCGATTCGATGATTTGCCAAATTTTTGCGCTCTGCATTCATTCGCGCATACCCTGCCTTGCGCTCTAAAATGAAGTCTTTTGCAAAGCGTCCCTCTTGAATATCGCGCAGAATCTCTTTCATCGCCTTTTTAGATTCTGCGTTTATTACGCGTGGTCCGCTTACCATATCGCCGTATTCTGCGGTGTTTGAGATGGAGTAGCGCATATCAGCCAATCCGCCTTGATAAATCAAATCAACGATTAGTTTTAGCTCGTGTAGGCACTCAAAATACGCCATTTCTTCGGGGTATCCCGCCTCCACTAGCGTCTCAAATCCCGCTTTGACTAGGCTTGTAACGCCACCGCATAGCACGGCTTGTTCGCCAAATAAATCCGTTTCGGTTTCATCTTTGAATGTGGTTTCGATGATTCCACTTCTACCGCCGCCAATCGCACACGCATAGCTTAATGCAAGCTGTTTTGAGTTGCCATCAAAGTCATTTGCCACTGCGATTAAGTCTGGGATTCCCCCACCTGCGACAAATTCGCTTCGCACGGTGTGCCCGGGAGCTTTTGGAGCTACCATTATCACATTTACATCTTTTGGCGCATTTATTTGCCCAAAATGCACATTAAATCCGTGTCCAAAGGCAATCGTTTTGCTTGGCGAAAGATTTGGCAAAATTTCAGCCTTAAACACATCGCTTTGCAACTCATCAGGGATTAGAATCATAATCACATCGCTTTGCTTTGTCGCCTCACCTACGCTTAAAACCTTAAAATTTTTCGCCTCCGCTTTTGCCCGAGACTTTGAGCCTTCTTGCAAACCGATGACGACTTCCACACCTGAATCGCGCAAATTTTCCGCGTGTGCGTGTCCTTGTGAGCCAAATCCTATAATTGCGACTTTTTTCTTTTTTATCAACTCTAACTCGCAATCTTTGTCGTAATAAATGCTTAATGCCATTTTGCACCCCTTTTATTTGAAATTAAAAAGTGCCAATTATAATAGATTTTGTTTAAAAATATGCTAAAATTTCGCTTTATTTTTTAAAAAGGGGGCATTTATGCAAGATAAAGAAATTTATAACTCGCTAATCAAAAACATATCATCATTTCCAGCCATTTCATCAATCGTAGGCGATGTTTGTAGCGTCTGTCAAGACCCAAATTCAAGCATTGCGGATTTAGTCAAAGTCATCGAGCGCGACCCGGGCATAATTATCGATATTTTGCGGATTTCAAACTCGCCTATTTATGGATTCACACGCGAGATTTTAAATATAAATCAAGCCGTTTCACTCTTTGGTATGGGGACGATTAAAGGCTTTGTGATAAGCTCTGTGGTGCGAAAAAATATGAAAATAGAGCTAGACGCCTACGCCACAAGCACCACAAGCTACCTTGATACCTGCCGTGAATATAATCGCTTGCTTATGGAGGCGTATAAAAAAGCGCCAAATACGATAAAAGAAGTGATTTTCCCGGCATCTTTTTTGATGACTTCTGGCGTAATGCTACTTGCAAATGAAGCCGCAAAGCTCGAAAATATCGATGATTTTAAGGCAAAAATCAAAGAAGCGGATTGCTTTTTAGATGTCGAAAATGAATTTTTTGGCGTGAATTGCATTGATGTAACGGCGTTGCTTTTTGAGCATTGGAACTTTGAATCCGCGCTAATTGAGGCGATTCGCGGGATAAATAGTAACGATGGATTTAGCGAAACCTCCGCGCCTTTGCGATTTGCGCTAAATTGCATTAGCTTGCATAAGCAATACGCGCCCACGCAGCTTGAATCTGCGCGAAAATTTATCGCAGATAATGCGCTAGATATCGATAACAAGGCATTTGAAGATTTTGTGAATGAGCATAAGGCAGAGCAATGACACTAATAATAGAAAATGTAAAAGAAGAGTATCTCCCCGCATTTAGGGAATTTACAGATAAAATGAATGTTAGTTTAAGAACCGAAGTTGAATCAATAGACTATCCCACGCAAGAGACCATCGATGCTTTGGAAAATTCACACACGGTGCTTAAAACAAGCGATTACGCAGAGTTTGAAAAAATGATGGAAAATGAGTAATTTATGCGCGAAATTCATTTTCAAAATACTTATGAAAAGGATTTTAAGCTCGTTAAAAAGCAAGGTTGGAATTTAGAAAAAATCAAAAGCGTAGTTATTCAACTGCAAACTTGCGATATTTTAGAGCCACAGCTAAAAGACCACGCACTTTTAGGCACATACAGCGGTTATCGTGAATGCCACATTTATGGCGATTTGGTTATTGTTTATAAGCGCGACAAAGAGACGCTTGTGCTTTATAGAATAGGCAGACACCAAGATTTATTTAAAAATTATTAAAATGTATAAAAAAGACTTTGATTTATTCTTGAAAAATGCCGTGCCAAAGGCAAGTTTGCTTTGGGGCGAATGCGATTTTTTTATAAATTTTTATGCCACAAAAATCAAAAATCTTATAAAAAATAATGGCGCAGTGGATATTTTTCCGCTGTATTTTGAGGAATACAACGCAAATCAAATCATTGAGATTCTATCGCAACAATCGCTATTTTCAAACGCATCTTTGGTGGATTTGAAAATCAACAAGATTAAAGAATCCACCAAAAAAGATATTTCAAAATTCTTGCAAATTTTAAAGCGCAATCCACATAATTATCTCATAATCGAATTTTACAGCGATGATTCGATGGATTATGGCAAGAACGCAAGGGCACTCTCCGCGCTTTTTAACTCAAATGAATTCGCAAATGCGCGCTTTTTTAATCCATCGCAAAAAGAAGCAATAGAGATTCTGCGATATTTTAGCGCAGAATCTGCCCTAAAAATCAGCGATTTAACGCTAAATCATTTATATGAAATGCAAAATTATAATCTCCAAATTTGCGCAAATGAATTGCAAAAATTTGCCGTGTTTGATGGCGAAATCACCAAAGAATTAGTCGATAAACTATCCTACGGACTTCACGCAAAGGGCGTAGATGAGCTATGCGAGGCACTTTTAAATAAAAATGATTATTTGGAGATTTTATCAAAAATGCAAGAGGAAGGATTGCAGGATATGGATTTGATTCGCGCATTGCAGGGATATTTTTATCGATTATTTCAATTTTTTGCCTATATCAAGGCAAATGGGCGCGTAGATTGCGCCAAAATCTTAAAATACACTTTGCCAAAACACATTGAGACAAAATACACAAATTTTGCTATGCGTTTGCGAGAACCGCAGTATTTGGGGATTTTCGCGCTTTTAAATGAATGGCGCGTGAATGCAATTAGTGGCAAAGATAAAAATTCTTTTGCAAATTTAATAAAACTTCAAGCAATTTTAAGATAGAATTCCGCTTTTTTAATTCAAAAATCCTTGCTTTAAATCATAAAAGTCCTGTTGAATCGAGTGAAACGCTTGATTTGCAGGGCTAAATCGCAAAGATTTAAGGCGGAATCTAAAAGGAGCAAAAATGCGATTTTATGAAACTATGTTTATTTTAAAGCCCACTCTCACGCAGGAAGAAACCACTGCCAAAATCGATTTTTTCAAAAGCGTTTTGACAAACAATGGCGCGAGTATCGAAGCTACAATCGATATGGGCATCCGCAATTTGGCGTATGAAATCAAAAAATGCAAACGCGGATATTATTTTGTGATTTATTTTAAGGCGAATCCTACGCTTGTCGCGGAGTTGGAGCGCAATTACCGCATAAATGAAGAGGTGATTCGCTTTATTGTGATAAATTACAAAAATAAAACCGAGCAGAAAAATTGGGGCATTTTGGTGGATAAGGCAAATGGCAAATATGTCGAGCCAAAGCGCAAAAAGAAAGCAGATTCAGCTGAATCAAACGCAGATTCTGCGGTAGATTCTGCGAAGCAAAGCGAGGGTGATAATGTTTAATAAAATAATTATCGTAGGCAACCTAACGCGCGATGTCGAGCTAAAATACTTGCAAAGTGGCTCAGCTGTGGCGACAATCGGACTTGCTAGCAATCGCAAGTATAAAAAGCAAGATGGCGATTGGGCGGAGGAAACCTGCTTTGTGGATGTGAGCTTGTTTGGACGCACGGCAGAGGTGGCGAATCAATATTTGAAAAAAGGCTCACAGGTGCTAATCGAAGGGCGATTGAAGTTAGATACTTGGAATGACGCAAACGGACAAAAGCGAAGCAAACACACCATCACAGCCGAATCTATGCAAATGTTAGGCAAAAAAGATGGCGGAGATTCTGCGAGTTATTCAGGGCAAAGTTACAGCACACCAAGCGCGTCAAGTGCGCCATCTAGCGCACCAAAGGCACAAGAGAAAGTGCCAGAGATTGACATTGATGATGAAATACCATTTTAGAAAGGATTAAATAATGGAACGCAAAAAATACTCAAAACGACACTGCAAATACACAGAGGCGAAAATCGAATTTATCGATTACAAGGATATTGATATGCTGAAATATTCGCTTAGTGAGCGATATAAGATTATGCCACGCCGTCTCACAGGCAATACCAAAAAGTGGCAAGAGCGCGTAGAAGTGGCAATCAAAAGGGCGCGTCAAATGGCGTTAATCCCATACATTGTCGATACGAAAAATGTGGTAGAAAATCCATTTAAGATTTAATTTTGGAGGCATTTATGACACACAACGGGGGGGGGGGAAACCTCTAAAAACACGCTAGATTCTGCGAAAAACACATTAGATTCTGCGAGTTTTTCAAATTTAGATTCTGCGAAATATGTGAAAATCGCAGAATCTACGCAAGATTCTGCAAATTTCGCAGAATCTACGCCAAATCCATCGCATAAAAATTCGCAGAATCTAGATTCTGCGAAATCCACAAATTCTCCAAAACTCCGCACGCCAGATTCAAGTAAATTTGCATTTTTTATTCAAAGCATTAAAAATCAAATTAAGGCATTTTTAAGATTTGCGCTGAATTTCTCGCCCACAGGTTATAAATTAAAGCAAGTTGAGATGAAATTCAATCAAAAAATGGACGCACTTTTGAAGTTCAAACCGCAACCTTGCTTGCAGTATTTGGAGGTTTATATCACCGAGCATTGCAATCTAAACTGCAAGCATTGCGCGCCATTTTCGCCAATTGCGGTAAAATCATTTTATGATGTTGAAATCTTTCGGCGCGATATGGAGCGATTAAGCACTCTTAGTAATCAAACTCTTTGCAAACTCCGCATTCTTGGCGGAGAACCACTTTTGCACCCAAAATGCGAGGATTTTCTAAAAATCGCACGGCAGAATTTCCCGCACACAAGCATTCATTTGGTTACAAACGCAATAATTTTAGAGCGACAAAAGGATAGTTTTTTTGAGACTTGCAGGGATTATAAAATCGCCATTACGCCGACAAAATATCCCGTAAAAATTGACTTTGAAGCGATTGAGGCAAAGGTGGCGAAGTTTGGCATTGAGTATTTCTACAACAACGCAGGGCAGATTGAAAAGACGATGTTTCATCAACCGCTTGATTTAAAAGGCGAGCAAAATCCAAACCTTATGTTTGCCAAATGCGCGTGGGCAAATGGATGTATTGGATTAGATAACGGCAGACTTTATACCTGCCCATATCCGCGCAGTATTAAGAATTTTAATATGTATTTTAAGCAAAATCTGCTTGTCTCGCCAAAGGATTCCATTGATATTTACAAAGCAAAGTCGATGGATGAAATTTTAGAATTCCTCGCAAAACCCATTCCATTTTGTCGTTACTGCGATTTAAATCGCCTAAGCTGGGATAATAAATGGGAGAAAAGTAAAAAAGAAATTAGCGAGTGGATTTAGACACCGCCAAAATCTCACACGAAAAATCAAAATATTTTCGCAGAATCTATGGCAGATTCTGCGGTATATGTCAAATGATTCGCAGAATCTTTCGTGGATTCTGCGATTTTTGGGGTAGATTCTGCGTTTTTGCGTCAAATATTTTCGCAGAATCTATGCTTATTTTATCAAACACATATCGTATTTGTTAAAAAAATGTATAAAATCGTAACACGAAACATAAAATTTTTCATATTTTTTTGCAAAATACAATACGAATTTGAAAATTTATGCTATATTTTCACTTCAAATTTCAATTTAAAGGACAAAAAATGGCAAATTTAGAAAGCAACAATTTCAGTAGCGAGACTCTCGCACTTCACGCGGCGTATAACTACGATTCACAGCGCACTTTGAGCGTGCCTATCTATCAAAGCACGGCATACAGCTTTGAATCTATCGGGCAAGCAGCGGCGCGATTTGGCTTGCAAGAGCTAGGCAATATCTACTCACGGCTTACAAACCCAACGGTTGATGTCCTAGCACAGCGACTTGCAGCGGTTGAAGGCGGTGCGTTTGGCGTGGCGACTTCTAGCGGGAGCGCGGCTTTGTTTTATACATTTGTGAATCTCGCGCAAAATGGCGATAATATTTTGTATTCAAACAAAATTTATGGCGGGACACAAACGCTTTTGGTGCATACTTTGAAGCGATTTGGCATTGAGGTGCGATGCTTTGATGTCGATGATATTTCCACTATCGAGCCACTTATCGATGATAAAACAAAGGTGATTTTCTTTGAATCACTCTCAAATCCGCAAATCGCAATCCCAGACATTGAAGCGATTACCGCGATTGCTAAAAAGCACAAAATCATCACCGTATGCGATAACACAGTGGCGACACCATTTTTGTTTCGCCCATTTGAGCACGGAATCGATATTAGCGTTTCAAGTCTTACCAAATATGTCAATGGGCACGGCGCGGGGCTTGGTGGCGTAGCAGTGGAGCGAGATGGGCTAAATGCGCTTATCAAAGACAATCCACGCTATCCAGCGTTCAACACGCCTGATGAGAGCTATCACGGGCTTGTGTATAGCTCACTGCCACTGCCAAACTTTGGCATTCGCCTAATCACCGAGTGGCTACGCAATATCGGTGCGACACTTGCACCGCAAGTTGCGTGGATTCACTTGCAAGGATTAGAGACGCTAGAGCTTCGTATCAAACGCCATAGCGATAGCGCGCTCAAAGTCGCGGAATTTTTAGAATCTCACCCAAAAGTTGGCAAAGTGGATTATCCCGGACTAAAATCAAACCCATACAACGCGAGATTGAAAAAATACTTTGTAGATTCACGCGCTAGTGGGCTTTTGAACTTTGAAGCGCAAAGCTATGATGCGGCGAAAAAAATCTGCGATACGCTTAAACTCTACTCTATTACGGCAAATATCGGGGATTCCAAATCGCTTGTCATTCACCCCGCTTCCACTACGCACTCACAACTTTCAGCCAAAGAGCTTGAATCTGCGGGGATTACGCCCACAGGTGTGCGCCTAAGCATAGGGTTAGAAAATGTCGATGACTTAATCGCAGACCTAAAAAACGCGATAGAGGCGTAAAAATCACATAAGTTTAGATTCTGCGAAATTGATTAGATTCTGCGATTTGTAAAAAAACGCAGAATCTTGGCACGAAAATCGCAGAATCTAGTGTGAAAAAAATATAAAAAACGCAGAATCTCGCACGAAAAACGCAGAATCTAGTGTGAAAAAATGCGAAAAACGCAGAATCTGCGCTCACTTCGTCATTGCGAGGGCTTTTAAAAAAGCCCGAAGCAATCCAAATCAAGCAAATCTAAAAGACAAATAAAATCAATGACACAAAAAATGAATCAATAAATAATTTGCATTTAGATTCACTTTAAAGTAAGAAATTCGCCCTTGATTCAAGAATCCACTTTATGGATTGCTTCGTTGCGTTCGTTTCACTCACGCGCCTCGCAATGACGGGATTTTTGCACTAGATTCGCATTTTTGCGCCTCGCAACGACGATTCGATTTGGATTGCTTTGTTGTTTTCGCTTCGCTAAAACTGCCTCGCAATGACGGAGTGAGGCTTCGCACTTGATTTTTGGATTGCTTTGTCACGCCTCGCAATGACAAAAATTAAAATTCTATCCAATCTTATTTAACGCCCTTATTCGTTCTTCCAAACTCGGATGTGTGGCAAAGATTTTGCTAAGAAATCCGCCCACATTTAGAAACAACATATGCGCACAAGGCTCTGCATTGACATTTTCCATAAATCCCGCGTTGCCCTTTTTTATGCCCAAATCTTGCGCGTTTTTCGCACTATTTTGCAAATCCATTATGCGCTTTAATGCGGATTTGATTCCTGCGACATTGCGCGTGTATTGCACACTTGAGGCGTCTGCCAAAAATTCCTTTTGGCGTGAGATGGCGGATTGGATTATTTTGGCAAAAATCTGCCCCAAAAATCCTAGCACAAAAAATACTAGCGCAATTAGCACAAGGGCGATAGCCCCGCTGCCGTTGTTTTTGCTACTGCGGGAGCGATTTGACTTTGCTGCGGAGCGCAAGAGAAATTCGCCTATCATCATCGTAAAAGTTAGCCCAAAAATCAGCGAAAAAATCTTTAAATTCAACGCCACATCGCCGTGAAATGCGTGTGAAAATTCGTGTGCGATGACGCCTTGCAATTCATCGCGGGTGAAATTTTCTATCGCGCCTTGCGTTACAAAAATCGCCACGCATTCATCGGCACTGCCAAATCGCTCTCCGCTACACATCGCATTTACGCCCGATTCGCCACTCATCACAAAAACGCGTGGCATAGGCATATTTGAGGCAATCGCCATTTCTTCTACCACGCTAAAAAGCATTTTGTATTTTTTGGATTCGCCACTATTTGCGCCTTTTAGATAGCCGTGAGCGAAAATTTCATCGGCTTTTAGGGCTTTTGCTAGTTTGTCAATGCCGTCATTTCGCATTTGAAAATTTTTGAAAAGATAGGCAAACCACAATGACAGCGCAAAAAACGCACTTAATCCAAATGACGCTTTAAGTGTATCAATGCGATTTGCGATAAAAGCTTGATTGTTAAAATCCTCGATAAATCTGTCATAATCAAAATTTTCTCTCATCGTTATTATCGCATTTGTCATCGCAATGAACCTGTCTGTTGCGATTTCAAATTCACTATTAAACTTCGCATCAAAGCCCAAAAAAATCATTTGAAATAGGCTAAACGCGCACACGCAAATTAGCACAAGCATTATAAAAAATAGCACATTTAGCCACCACACCTTGCGTTTTGCCAAATTTTGGTGCTCCCAAAAATCGCCACGAATCTCCACTTGTCGCCCCAAAATAATGCGCGTGGCGAAAAATAGCGCAATGCTTACATAAATCACAATCCCTAGCGTTCGCGCGTGAAATGAGACATTTTGCATTGCCAAATATAGCACGATTCGCGAGAGTGTCGAATCTTTCTCATAGATTCGCGCTTCAAAATTGCCAAATGCCCCAATTAGCGCAAATATCGCAAGTGCAGTTAGCATTAGCGCGATAAAAAGTTTGATGATTGTGAAAAAAATATTGCGTGATTTTAGATTCGCAAGTATGAAAAATACGCCCACCGCGCAAATAATACCAAAAATCACAAACACGATGGGCGAAAAACTGCATTTAATCGTGTAAAATATCGTAAAAAGCAAATCCACAAACCCGCGCACTTCGCCACTACGCGCTAAAAATGTGGTGCAAAAATCATCACTCAAAATTCGCCCTTTGATTTTGATAGTAGATTCTACGAAATCGCATAAAATTCGCAGAATCTAGCATTGCTAAAACTCCACCTTTGGGGCAATTTCGAGCACTTCACGGCTTTCGCTAAATTCTAGCAATCCCATATCATCGCGGTATTGCGCGAAAAGTCCCGCAATGATATTGCACGGAAAAGTCTGTTTGAATACATTGAAATTCATCGCGCCATCATTATAACTCTGCCGTGCAAAGGCGATTTTATTCTCTGTGGCGGTTAGCTCTTCATTTAGCTGAATCATATTTTGATTTGCTTTTAGCTCAGGGTATGCCTCCATTTGGATATTTAGCCCTTTTAGCGCGTCCATCAAGCCAGATTCGGCACTATTTAGCTTTGCGATATTTTTCATATCTGCGTTTTGCGTGGCGGATTCAAGCGCGTTTCGCGCCGTATTTCGCGCATTTGTAACGCTTAAAAGCGTCTCTTTTTCGTGCTGCATATATTTTTTTGCCACTTCGATTAGATTTGGTATCAAATCATAACGCCGTTTGAGTTGCACATCGATTTGTGCGAACGCATTTTGAGCGCGGTTAGACAGCGCGACAAGGCGATTATAAACGCTCACCACATACAGCCCAACTATCACCACAACCACCGCAACGATTATTCCTGCAATCATTTCGTCCCCTTTTGATTTAAAATTTTAGATTCTGCGAATCTTATGCCAAAAATTGTAGCTTAAAAATTATTAAAATTTTATGATAAATTTGGCGCAAAAATAGTTGCTTTGCATTTTTTTGATAGGGGTAGTGCAACGCACACGGCAATCCAAATTTAGATTCTGCGAATTTGCTTTGAAAATAGTGCAGATTCTGCGAATTTTTATATTTTCGCAGAATCTAGCACGATTCGCTCCCCCATAAATGGCATATTGAGGCTTTCTCTCACTGCCTTGCCTAAAATCAAAATGCTTGGATTCTCACACATTTGCGCCATTTGTGGCAGTTCGCCTAAAGTGCCGATGATTGCCTTTTGGTTGGGGGTTGAGACTTGCGATATAAACGCAGCGGGGAGATTTGCGTCTATGCCCTGTGCCAAAGCCTCATCGCGGATTCTCTCCGCAAAGCTATGCGCCATAAGCACGATTAAAGTATATGGCGAATCTTTTAGCCACGCAATCCACTCCGTGTGAAACACGCTCTCACGCAAATGCGCCGAAACGATAAGCGCACCAGAACTCACCCCGCGCAAAGTCGGCGCAACCCCGCTATACAGCGCACCACAAAGGCTTGAAGTAATCCCGCTGATATACTCCACCTCGACATTATGCGCGTGGAGGAAACTCGCTTCCTCCCACACGCGCCCAAAAATCACAGGGTCGCCACCTTTGAGACGCCCTACGATTTTGCCCTGTTTGGCGTATTGTAACATTAGCTTGTTGATTTGCTCTTGCGTGAAATTCGCCGCTCCCTTGCGTTTGCCGACATTTACGCACTCAATGCCAAGCCCCTTGATATGAGAGAGAATCTCCGCGCCGATGAGATTATCAAAGAGTGCGACATCAAGCAAGGCAAAGGATTCAAGTGCGTTTAGCGTGAGAAGCCCAAAGTCGCTCGGTCCGCAACCAATGATAAGCACCTTGCCAAGCGCGGTTTGACACTCTTTGGCGATAGCGTCTTTGTCGCTTTTGCTTTTGGGTGGGGCGATTTGTCGTAGATTTTTTAGGCGGTGAGATAGTGCGCCAAGTGTGCGGGGCAAAATCGCGCTAATCTTATCGCGCAAAACCTGCGAAAGGATAGGGCTTGCGCCATTTGTGCTCACCATAACGCTTACATTTTCACGCCTCACAATGCTCCCAAAATAAAAATCACACAAATTTGGCGTATCCACGACATTAAGCAAAAAGCCACACTCTTTACGCACACTATGCAAAAACGCGCCAAGCTGTGAATCGCCACTTGCATCAATGATAATCTCAAAGGCTTTAAGCGCGTGTAAATCGATATTTGCGTCAATGGTGCGGATTTGAAAAAGTGTAGAATCTGATATAGATTCTGTGATTTTTGTCTCAAAATACGGCGTGAATCGCTTATCGGCGATTTCTCGCGCCCATACGCATACTTCCCATTTTGCGCCCATTAGCACTTCAAACTTCTGCCACGCTACCGCCCCCGCACCGATAAGCAAAGTCTTTTTTGCTCTAAATGCGATAGGCAGAGAAAAAGATTCGTTAGATTGTTTAGGATTCACGCATTTGCCTTTATTTACATTTCCCATTTTTATAGCATTTATCGTTCAATTCTATTATTAACTCATCAGTTATAGAATCTAGCGGGATTAGATTCGCCATTTTAGGGTCATCGCGTGGTTGGCGGTAGAGAATCTTCATTTTATCAAAAACATATTCACTAGATTGGGCGTCTTTACCATTGAGTTTGAAATCTTCTACACTGCGTTGATAGAGATAAAACCCATCGTTGATAAATTTAAATGTATAATAGGATTTCCACACTGCTTCATATTTAAAATCATTTATACCAAAGACAATGGTAAAATAATCGCCCTTAAAATCTATGCGTGATTCTATAGAGTGTGTCCCATCCGCACAAAATATATTTAGCAACTTATCCGCATCTGCAATAGCTACGCAATGGTTTTCTTCGTGGTGTAAGTATCCTTCGCTATGCCCTTCAACCTCTGTGCGAATAAAAATATATTGTTTATTGTGAAAAGTTTTTTCATAAACATTTGTATTGTGGGAATCTACAATTTCTACATACTCTTTGGCTGTGGCTTTCTTTAAAGTTTCTTTTTTAAGTTTTTCTATATCAAGCGCATTTGCATTTGTGAGTGTTAGCACATAAAGCATAAAAAATAAACTTAATGTTTGCATTTTTTACTCCCATTCCACATAGCACGGTGGTATCGTTTTTACAATCTTAAATGTGCCATTGCCTAAATCAGACAATATATGTTTTTGTGTGCCACACTCAGTAATATATGATGTGATTGTAAGCTGTTTTTTATTCTTGCTCCACTCATATTGCGCCCACGGAGGCACACACATATATTGATAACATTCGCCCTTGTATTTATGATTTTGCTTTGGTAGTTTATCCAAAAACCCAATCTCATAAAATGTGTATGATTCTAAATATCTCGTTTTATCAGAACTTTCTACCCAATATTTCGCAGAACTTCCTACCCAATATAAAACCTCTTGCGCCTCTTTTAGTTTATCGTGTGCCTCTTGCATACTTTTGGCTTCTATTATGGTAAATTGAGGGTAACCGCAAAATTCTATATTATATTTTTTAGGTATTACCACAACTTGATACGCATAAGTCTGCCCATTACTTAATTTCTCATATTTATACCGCAACTCCATCATCTTGCTATTATCAAGTTTCTCAAACTCACAATCCACGCTCTCCCATTGCCAATCACCTTTTGCATTTCCTGCAAACGCAATCGACACAAACGCCACGAAAAATACCAAACTTAATTTTTTCATTGTTTTACTCCCTTTTTAAATTGTCGCTAGATTCGCGTGAATCGTTATGTAAATCGCCCACAATCGCGCCGTTTTTGTCGATAAGATTATCTTTCGCAGCTTTTTTAATAATATAGCTTAATGCGTTGTAGTCATCTTCTTTTCTTTTTGTCATAATAGATTCATAATATTCCTTTGGATTTGGATAAAAGATTTTCTCAAATATGGACTTATGTGCGGGAATATTGTAGATAAATTGCGTGATTTGCCTAAAGGTGTTTATATATTCATCTGTTATGCAATCTTCTTGTGCCATTTCAAAATGAATAGGATTTCCTCTCATTCCCTCTTCCTCCATTTCTGTATGTGCTTTTGCGATACGCTCCATACTCTCATCGATACATTTTCGTCTATTTTTTATCATATCAAGCGAGACTTGCTTGATTTTGGGTTTATCTTTAGAATCGATATTTTTCATCACAAGTCTATAATAGCTTGAGTAAAAATTATCTTGCAAGGCAAGATTGGCATTAGAATCTATATGGCTAAAATCGCCACAAATTGCGCCCTCATCGATATATTTCGCTTTATCACAATCAAAACTAGGCACGATAAATCTTTGTGCTATCATCTCATCATAATTTAAGGCATTAAGGCTTGTGAGCGCGATACTTGCCATTACAAATAAACTAACTAAAATCTTTGAAAATGCCTGCATTTTTTATTCCCTTTATTTTTTAGATTCGTGTGAATCTATTACGCTTTTATTTACGCGAATGTTTTTGCACCACTGCGCGAATCTGCGCATCTAACTCATCGCTATGATACACAGATAGGCATTTGGCAAAGGCGTTTTCCCCTTGTGCTTTGTCAAATAGCGTGGCAAAGTGCTTCTTGCTACCACTTGACATTTTATCAGTGATTTTTGGATAAAAATACAATATGTATGGATTAAGTATATCAAATGATTTTTTGCCACTTTTTAGCTGTATATCGCCCACACATTCGCTTAAAACAAACTCTTTTAATTTATAGACTTTGCCATCAGTTGAGTCGTGGAATTTATTCGTGTTGCTTGGTGGCAAGGTGGCGTATTTGTCTTTTGGCAGTGTGCATTTGGTGCAAAGGGCGCGGATTTCATCATCGATAAATGCCTTATATTCTTTGGATACATAAGCCCTCAAACACCCTGCAAAAAATCCCAAAGCACCAAGAGCATCCCCTCTTTTGTAGCCCTTAACATCAAGATTTTCTCTTTTTAGAAAATCTTTTATATGCGTGTAAATCGTGGCATTTGATTTCACTTTATCTTGCGAAGTGAGCGCGACTTGATGATGCGCATTTAGCAGGGCTAAAATCTCATCTGCCCTCTCATCGCCATTATTTTTATGTTCCACTATGCAATAATTTAGCCCAAAATCCCTAAAATATTGCTGTAATGGTAGTTTATTTAGCGAATCTATAACACTTTGTTGGCTTTGCGAATCATTTGCATTGCCAAACGCCACCGCGCTAAAAGCAAATGCTAGTGCTAATAAGATTTTGCTTAAATTTTGCATTTTCTCACGCTCCGTTTTGAATCTAAAATCTAAAAGCATAATTTTAGCAAAATTTTTAGTGAGATTCGTGCAAATCGTTATGCAAATCGCCCACAAGTGCTCCGTTTTTATCGATTAAGCCATCTAAATACAAAGCCGCCCACACTCTATCATAGTTAAAATTGCCATTAGATTCACCTAAAATCATTCTATAAGATTGTGTATGCTTATGAAATATTGCCTCAAAAAGTTGTGGATTTTGCTCCAAAAGATAATTTGTAAGATTGCTTATGCCAATAAGATACGCGCTATCAATACGCATTCTTATCTCAAAATAAGGGTCTTCTAAATTTCTCCAATACACTCTACGACTTGCATCTGCTTCCTTATCGCCATTTTCTGCTTCTCTATCAAGTTTGGCAAGATAATTATTTACCGATTCTATGTCCTTTTTGACATTTTTATCGCGCAATTTCATCGCTTCCTTTGCTATGGCTTTAACTTTTGACTTTTGGGCTTTGGGGGTATGGCGCATAATGAGATTATAGTAACTTGTAAAAATATTATCCAAAAAAGCATTGTGATTGTAGCAAAGTAGCCACTCACTCGTATTTTCTTGCACTTTTTCACACGAAAAGCTAGGCTTTACACATTCATTTGTTTCGATAATAGCTGGGCGACAACCTTGCTCATAGAGCCATTCAACCTGCTTATCTAGTGTCTCTTTTGACGCGATTGTAGCAAATGCAGAACCTAAATCTGTAGAGCACACAATATCGCTAATTAACAAAAATAATATAAGTTTTTTCATAATTCAACCTTGCTCTATTTTGTTTTTAAAATCCTTAAAAATGTTTGCATTTTTTACTCCATTTATTTTTTAGATTCGCGTGAATCTATGAATCATTGTGCGAATCAGTCGATTCGCGCAATTAGCAAATGCAACAATCCCTAAATCTCTTTACAGCCCCATTCTGGGTAAAATTCACGGATAAAGGCATTTAGTGCCTTTTCTTGTGGGCTATATTTGCGCTTTGAATCCACCGCAAGATTCGCCGAATCGGCATTGGATTCCACCACTTCGACAATCATTCCCGCGCCCAAAGTCGCATTTGTGTATTTATCGATGATGATGAAACTCCCTGCCACGCGGTTGTTGTTATACGATTCAAGCCCCAAAGCCCTATCAAACTTCACCACGCACCGCGCTATGTCATTTAGGTGCAAGTTATGCGCGGGGTGCTCGGTAAAGTCGTTTATATCCTTTTTGTAGAGGATTTGCTCCACACTGCCTTTGAGCGTGGAGGTGGCGCGTTTGATGACATAGCTAGATTGCAATTCAAGCGCGACTTCATCAAACCACACAATGTCCGCCACCACGCATTTGCCAAGTTTCAAACTATGCTCTTTTTTGGCGATAATATCACCCCGCGTAATGTCGATTTCATCTTCTAGCACAAGTGAGACACTCTGTGGGAATCTCGCGCCTTTCACCGCGCCTAACGCCTTTTTGTCAAACTTTTTGCAATCCAAATTCGCAATATCTTGGCTTACAATCGCCTTAATTTTGCTTGTCTTCTTTGATGGCAAAGCCACGATACTATCGCCTACTTTGATTTCGCCACTCTCTATATTGCCACAAAATGCGCGGTAATCTAAATTCGGGCGATTGACAAACTGCACGGGGAGAATGAAATTTTGACTTTGTTGCTTGTGAATCTTTGCGCTATCTAAAATCTCCATTAGCGATTTGCCTTTATACCACGAGATTTTCTCACTTTTATGCAAAATATTTTCGCCTTGCAGGGCAGAAATGGGGATAAAGTCAAAGACAATGTCGCTATGATAGGCAAGTTGCGGGATAATTGCTTTATAATCACGCACGATAGATTCAAAGACTTCGTTTGAATAATCCATCAAATCCATTTTATTTACCGCGACAATAATGTGCTTAATGCCAAGCAGACTTACGATATATGAATGCCGTTTGCTCTGTGTCAGCACGCCCTTTCGCGCATCAAGCAAAATCACGGCAATATCCGCTGTGCTCGCACCTGTCGCCATATTACGCGTGTATTGCTCGTGTCCGGGCGTATCGGCGATGATATATTTGCGCTTTTCTGTGGTAAAAAAGCGATATGCCACATCGATTGTGATTCCTTGCTCTCTTTCACTTGATAGCCCATCGACAAGCAACGCAAAGTCCAAATTCCCGCCTTGTGTGCCGATTTTTGCACTCTCTTTTTCTAATGCGCTTAGCTGGTCTTCAAACAACGCCTTTGAATCATAGAGCAATCGCCCTATAAGCGTGGATTTGCCGTCATCTACGCTCCCGCAGGTTATGAATCTACATAGCTCTTTGTTTTGGTGCTTTGCTAAATATTCGTGCAAAGTCTCGTGTGTCGCGTTCTTTTTCATTAGAAATACCCCTCTTGTTTTTTCTTTTCCATACTTGATTCTTCATCGCTATCTATGAGCCGTCCTTGTCGCTCACTCGTATTTGCAAGGAGCAATTCCTCGATGATTTTTTCCAAAGTATCTGCGGTAGATTCTACCGCGCCTGTGAGCGGATAGCACCCCAAAGTGCGAAAGCGCACCATTTCTTTGCGCGCATTTTTGGCAATCTCGCTAGGGATGCGTTCATCATCGATGAGAATCTTTGTGCCTTTATATGGGCTTACCAAGCGTTCTTTGGCAAAATACAGGCTAGGAATGGGAATCTTTTCAAGCAAGATATATTGCCACACATCTAACTCTGTCCAATTACTAAGCGGAAAAACGCGAATCGATTCGCCCTCTTTGTGCCGTCCGTTGTAGAGATTCCACACTTCGGGGCGTTGATTTTTAGGGTCCCAGCGGTGATTTTCATCACGGAATGAATACACGCGCTCTTTTGCCCTTGACTTTTCCTCATCGCGCCTAGCCCCGCCAAACACCGCGTCAAACTTATACAAATCTAACATTTGCTTTAACCCCTGCGTTTTCATAATGTCCGTGTGCATTGCGCTTCCGTGCGTGAATGGCGAAATGTTGATTTTTTCGCCCTCAGGGTTGCTATATACGATGAGATTCATACCCACTTCCTTTGCGCGTTTATCGCGAAACTCAATCATCTCGCGAAACTTCCACTTCGTATCCACATGCACCAGCGGAAATGGCGGGAGCGCGGGATAAAACGCCTTTTGGATTAAATGCAGTAGCACCGAGCTATCCTTGCCAATGCTATAAAGCATAGCAGGATTGCCAAACTCCGCGACAACCTCGCGGATAATGAAAATCGATTCAGCTTCCAAAGCCTTTAAATGCGTGGTTTTGTTCATTTTTCGCTCCATTTGAATCTAAAATTTTAAAAGCGCAATTTTAGCAAAAAATTCACACTTTTTAGATTCGCGAGGCTTTTAGATTCGCAAGGTTTGAATCAAAAATGCGTTGTAGATTCGCAGGGTTTGTTAGATTTGCGCGAATCAAATCAAAATCTACCTTTTAGATTCGCCTAAATCTATGACAAATCGCCACTAGATTCGCATTTTAGATTCGCTAGATTTGCCCTAATCATAGCACCCACGCCAAATGCAAGTGCGAATAAGATTTTGCTTAATTTTTGCATTTCTCACACTCTGTTTAAAATTTACATTTTAAAAACGCGATTCATCGCCTTTGCCTATTTATTTTTACCAAAGATTGCGCGATATTCATCATTGTCTAAATATTGCTTTAAATAATCTAGCGCACTTTTGCCAAACTCATCTTTTGCATTTATATCTGCGCCGTGTTTGATAAGAGATTTTATTACATCAATTTGTGTCTTTTCATACTTCTCATTATCGTATAAATACCGCGACACTAACGCCAAAGCCGTATTGCCTTTATTGTCTTTTAGATTGACATTTGCGCCATTTTCTATGATAGGCTCTATGGCATCAAACCAGCGCAAACTTGCAAGATATAGCAAAATGCTTTTACCTTCATCGTTTTTTTTATCTATATCCACGCCATTTGCAACCAAAACATCTATCATTTGGGTATTAACTCTATCTAGGACATCAATAATATCAAACACCGAAATACTACTTATATCCGCACCATTTTGTATTAAAAATCGTGTTATTTCCTTGCTATCATATCCATATTCTGTCAATGCGAACTTCAGTGCTCCAAGCCCAAAATTTACATCTGCACCATTTTCTACTAAAAATTTAACCATTTCTAAATTTCCATTGACTACTGCCAACTCCAATGGAGTGCTAGAAGATTGCATACAATCATCATAACCGACACATAAATCTACATTCACATTTGCGCCTTGTGATATGAGGCGTCTTGCCTCTTGCAAATCCCCAAATAAAGCTGCAGATATAAGTTCCCTATCAATGTCTTTTAGATTCGCATTTGAGTGTGAATCTAAATGCAAATCTGTCGAATCTTGAACCATTTCACACGCAGTTATCAAAATCACCACGATTGCTAATCCTAAAATTTTGCTTGCATTTTCTCACTCCATTTAAATTTAAATTTTAAAAGCGCGATTGTAGCGAAAATTTGTGCGTTTCAGATTTGTGGTAAAGTTTAGATTCGCGGGGCTTTGATTTTCGTGAATCTAAAAGCGCGGATTCGCACGATTTGCGATAGTTTGAATCAAAATTTACCTTTTAGATTCGCGCAAATCGTGCATTATTTTTGCTGATATTTTTCGCACACTTTAAGATTTGGCTCAATCTCACAGGCTTTTTTGTGAAATTCATATCCTTTTGTGATATTTTTTTGTGTGCCTTTCTCTGATTTTATTAGCGAACCAGCATTATAACAAGCCTTAACCTCATTCAAATCACACACTCTTCAAATGTGAAATTTGAATCCACGCGCGATTTATCTTAATCGTTGTTTGTTATTTTTTGTGCTTTTGCGCGGAGAATGAGAAATAAAATAAGCGAAATCCCGCACACTAGCGCGATTGTAAGAAATGCGTCCGCATAAGTCACCTTTGCCGTAAAGTCAAAAAATCTAATGCCAAAAATGCTAAATCCCAAAATTTGCCCCTTATAAAATTTGTAAAAAATGATTTGCGAATCGTGTGTTTTAAAAAAAAGCGAAATTGTAGCAAAAATTTAGAGCGATTTTGCGTGAAAAATAAATCAAACGCCATAATTCTTATCGGATTTGTAAAAATTTGCTATAATTTTGGCTTTTATATGATTTAGCAAGGGCAGAAATGGCGACAAGTGCGAGTTACAAGGACTTTGTGTTAGAGCAGTTAGCGCGGTGTAATGATAAGTTTTTAGAAAATCGATTTGCATTTAGCGCGAAAAAAATGTTTGGCGAATATTGTGTTTATGCGGATTCGAGTGAAACTTGCGTAGATTCGCATTTAGATTCGCCAAAAAAAGTGCTATTTTTGCTCTGCGATGAGAGCGTATTTATCAAAAAGTATGAATCTTTGGACGCAATCGTGCGCGAAAATAGCGAATTTTTCACGCTAGGCTATCCATTTGATGGCGCAAGAGAGCATTATATAATAGACATTGAAAATCTCACGCTCATCGCACAAATCATACAATCCGCACTGCCATTTCTCCCCACACCAAAGCCACGCAAATCAAAAGGCAAGTAATTAGTGCAAAATTTGTAGCAAGATTCGCGCTTTTAGCTCTTCGGGCGAAAGGCTTTGATGATTGATTCATCTGTCTCTAAATAATCTCCGCCAATTAAGTCCAAGCAATAAGGCACAGCGGGGAAAACTGCGTCCAAACATTCTTTGATGCTTTTTGGTTTGCCGGGCAGATTTATGATGAGGCTCTCATCGCAGATTCCAGCACTTTGACGCGACAAAATCGCCGTTGGCACATATCGCAAACTTATGCTTCGCATTAGTTCGCCAAAGCCGGGCAACATTTTTTGGCATACCGCTTCGGTGGCTTCCACGGTTACATCACGCTTTGCGGGTCCCGTGCCACCTGTGGTTAAAATCAGCGAACATTCTTTTGATAAGTCAAGCAATGCGCCCTTTATGATTTCAAATTCATCGCTCACAAGGCGGTATTTCGCCTCCCATTTGGTGGTTAGATAGCTTTGCAAAACCTCAACAATCGCCTTGCCACTAATATCCTCATACACACCATTAAACGCCCTATCTGACGCCACCAAAACGCCTATTTGAACTATTTTTTCTTGCATTTTGTCCCCCATTTATTTGAATCAAATCCGCGCGAATCTAAAGCTAAATTTACCATTGTAGCGAATCTATCCACTCCAAAACTTCTCTGTGATTATCTAAATCAAGTATAGTTTTGCCCTTAAATGCGGGATTTTGCGCAATATTTGCAGAATCTATCACCGCAATCGCATTTGCATTTTCCACATCGCTATCCACAAAATCCCCGCGCACCACGCAGATTCGCCGATATGGCATAGTCTTAAATCCCTCAATAAAGATATAATCAAGCGGTTCGCAGCGATTTAGCAAATCCATAATTATGTCATTTTGTAGCCCTTTTTGCAGGCGAATCGTAGTTTGCGCAGGTGATACAACCGCCACATTTGCGCCAGATTCAAAGAATTTGTAGCTGTCCTTGCCAATGGTATCAAATACGACTTTATTTTTGGGGTCGTGCTTTATCACGCCTACTTTAAATTCAGGGATTAAAATCTTGCAAAGTCCCGTAATCAGCGTAGTTTTCCCACTATTTGAGACACCGCTAAAACTAATGATTTTTGTCATTTTTGCCCTTTTATCGCGCGAATCTCATAGCTCCAAAATCCCCGCACCTCGCAGTTTTTTGCTTCTATCTTTGGCATAGATTCGCGCTCCATCTTTAATATCATATTTCCATATCGGCGCATTTGCCTTAAAATCCTCGATAAATTCATCATAAATCGCTAGTGCCGCTTTGCGATTGCGCGACAAAATAGCGCACATAAAGGACGATTCGCCCACGCTCACATCGCCTTTTGAGTGCGCCATCAAAATCTGCAAGTTTTTTTCAGCACTTTGTGCGCGAATCTGCCACGAATCAACCCACGATTTTAGCAAAGGCATATAAATATCAAAGCTAAGCGCACTTATGCCATTTTCAGCGCGGACAACGCCGATAAACACCGCAACTGCGCCAAAATTCTGTGCCTTTGCCACTTCCTGCCACTGCGCTAAAATCGTATTTGTATCAAGCGCAGAATCTACGATAATTAGATTTTCCATTTTTATCCTTTAAATTTCGTTTGAATCGTAGAATCCACTAGCGCACCATTTGCAATGATTAGATTTTCCATAACCTGCCCCCATTAAATTTTTGTGCGATTCACGCGAATCTAGCGCGATTTACCACGCAAAATCATACGAATCCAAAAACGCGATTCACCCGCCACACACAGGCGGTAGCAACGAAATCTCATCATTATCCTTAAATTCAATCTCGCTAGGATTTTGGATAATCTTATCATTCAAAGCCACCGCACATAGCGGTATCCACGCTTTTAGCTCATCGATTTTGCCAAGCTCTGCCTTTAACTCATCGAAATTTTTACAATCCACTTCTATCGAATCTAACCCAATGGGTCCCAAAAAATGCACCTTTATCATCTAAATCCTCCCTACAATCGCAATAAATCATTTAGCAAAATTATATCCACAAATTCGCCTTTTTGGTAGCTTTTTTGCGCCAAAATGCAAAATGCGCCACTAAAATCATTTATCATATATGAATTGCGGTTGTTGCGCGGATTCACCGCATAAAAGCCCGATTCGACACTCAAATCCGCCAACTCAAAGCAAAGTCTATCATTTTTCACATTATCCACAGCGCGAAGCAATTTGCCCTTTTTGATAGGGATTTGCGGGGGCAAATTTAGCATTTTTTGCATTATGATTCGCCCAAAGAGCAAAAAACTCACAATGCTAGAAGACGGATTGCCGGGCAGTGCGAAAATGTGCTTCCCACTAAATGCGCCATCGCATTTGATATGCGCAACCACTTTGCCGGGCTTAATTTTCACACCGCTAAACACGCACTCGCCAAACTCGCGGATTATGTCCTTTGTAAAGTCAAAGTCGCCCCTACTCATACCGCCTGTGGTGATGATAATGTCATTGTCGCGCAAGCTGCGCGAAAGCGATTCGCGGATAGATTGCGGATTATCTTGCAAAAGCGGGTAGATTTTGCACTCTGCATTCAAAGCCCTTGCAATCGCACAAAGTGCGTGATTATTTGAGCTATAAATGTAATTTTGGCTTTGTGGCAACTCGCCTAGCTCGATTAGCTCATCGCCCCCGCTTAAAATGCCTACGCGAATCTTACGATAAACGCTAATTAAAATATTGTGATTTTGCGCCAAAATCCCTACGCTAAATGGCGATAAAATCTCGCCTTGTGCGAGTAAAATATCGCCTTGCTTGTAGTTTTCGCCCATTTTGCGGATATATTGCCATTGCTTTGGTGTAGATTCTGCGTTTTTTGTGTGATTCGCAGAATCTGATTTTAAATCGTTTGCAATTCTAGTATCTTGCGTGAGATTCGTGGGTTGCGTAGAAAAATTCGATTGAGATAAGGCTGGTTGCCTATCGAATGAGAATTTTTCAAGCTCCCGCGAAGATTGCGTAAGAGACGAATTGCCCACCAAAAAAATTCGCCCATTTTTCACTTCTACATTTTCTACGATTACCAAACAATCCGCACCTTGTGGCATTTTCGCGCCTGTAAAAGTTTTGATACACTCGCCTTTTTGAATCGCACACGAATCGGCATTACCAGCTTTATTTACACTTGCGATTTTTAGCCCAGATTCGCTCAAAATCCCCAAATCCGCGAATCTAAACGCATAGCCGTCCATATTTGAAGTGTGAAATTTGGGATTATTTTCCCGCGCCAAAATACTCTCACAAAGCACACGCCCCACGCATTTATCGATAAACACTCGTTCAATCCCAACACACTCAACCGCAAGATTTTCTAGCAAATCCACGCACTCGCTAAAAGAAATATTATCGTTTTTCAAAATTTATCCTTATTATGTTTTGCTTATATTGTCCGTAAGACCCCAAACCAAAGCCATTACCCAAAATAAAAAAGTCCAACCCAATAGCAAATTAAGGACTAAAATGGCATTTTGGTTATTGTGGTTTCGCCTCCAAGCAACAGCAGATGGTAGTAAATAGCCTAATGATATTATAATCAAAACATAGCTTAACAATACCCGCACTTCAATTCCTTAAATTATTTTTTGTGATTGTAGCAAAAAAATCTTTTATGATATAATGCGATTTTATTTTAAGGCAAGGGCTTGTTATGAGCAAAAAAGATGAAGTTAAAGCACAAATAGGTATTTTTAAATTTTGGCTTGGCGTTGTGGTGGCTACGCTTTTGGCACTTATTGGCTGGTGTGCTACAAATTACCAAAATGTCGAAACTTGGTTGCTAGTGTTGTCTCTTGTATTGTCTTTTGTGTGTTTTATTCTAATCGTTTGGATTTACAGCAAAATCAATAAAAAAATCAAAAAATTAAGGAGGCTATAAATGAAAACTTTTATTGTTGCTTGTATGGTTGCAATGCTATTTGTTATCCCTGCTATGGCTATAAAAGCGGTTTTAGACAATGACAAAGATTAGATTATTTTAAATGCAAGTGAGGCACAAATGCAAAATTTAGATGAGATTCTTAAAAATCACAAGCTAGGTCGTGCGGATTATAACAATATCACACAGATTTTAGGGCGTTCGCCAAATCTACTTGAAATAGGCATTTTTAGCGCGATGTGGAGTGAGCATTGCAGCTATAAATCAAGCAAAATTTATTTGAGTGGCTTCCCCACGAAAGCAGAGTGGGTGATTCAAGGACCGGGTGAAAATGCTGGTGTGATTGACATTGGCGGGGGCTATGCGGCGATTTTTAAGATGGAGTCGCACAATCACCCTAGCTTTATTGAGCCGTATGCGGGGGCGGCTACGGGCGTGGGTGGCATTATGCGTGATATTTTTACGATGGGTGCGCGTCCTGTGGCTAGTCTTGACTCGATACGATTTGGCGAGATTTTGCGTGATGATGAAGTCGGCAAATTGCATAAATACCTGCTTTCACGCGTGGTAGCTGGGATTGGCGATTATGGTAATTGTATGGGAGTGCCGACAATCGGGGGCGAAACGAGTTTTGAATCCTGCTACAACGGCAATATTTTGGTAAATGCGCTGAATCTTGGCATTGCAAAAAAAGAGCGCATTTTCTATGGTAGGGCAAGTGGCGTGGGCAATTCTATCATTTATGTGGGGAGCAAAACGGGGAGAGATGGGCTTGGCGGGGCTGTTATGAGTAGCGATAGTTTTAGCGAGGATTCAAAGTCTCTGCGCCCCACGGTGCAAGTAGGCGACCCATTTAGCGAAAAGTTGCTGTTAGAGGCGTGTTTGGAGGTGTTTGAGAAAAATTTAATCGTTGGGATTCAGGATATGGGCGCAGCGGGGCTTACGAGTTCTAGCTTTGAGATGGCTTCGCGTGCGAGTGATTCGGCAAATCAAAGCGGAATGAAACTATATTTAGACAAAATCCCTACAAGAGAGCCAAATATTTCACCTTATGAGTTAATGCTTAGCGAATCCCAAGAGAGAATGCTGCTTTGTGCTAAAAAAGGCGCGGAGCGCGAGATTATGGAGATTTTTGCAAAATGGGAAGTGAATGCCGAAATCATCGGCGAAGTAACCGATAGTGGTGTAATGGAACTATTTTGGGAAAATGAGCGCGTGGGCGAAATCCCTATCGCTCCTATTAGCCACAATGCGCCGATTTTAAAGAGAGAAGTGCATAAGCCAGAGTATATCGAATCCTTGCAAAGCGTGGCGATTCAAAAGAGCGAAAAATCCCAAAACGAGCTATTTCGTGCGATTTTGAGCCACCCAGAGATTGCCGATAAAAGCTACATTTACACGCAGTTTGATAACACTATTTTATGTAACACCATTGTCGGCAGTGGCAGTGGCGATGGGAGCGTGATTCGCGTCCGTGAGAATGGGAATTTTTTGGCGATGAGTGTGTATTGCAATCCGCGCTTTTGCTATCTCTCCCCAAAAGATGGCGCAAAAATCGCCGTAGCTACCGCAGGGCGCAACTGCGCAACGCGGGGCGCGAAGCCACTAGCGATTACTGATTGTCTAAATTTCGGTAGCCCTGAAAATCCTAGCGTTATGTGGCAGTTTGGCGAAGTGTGCGAGGGCATAAAGGAAGCCTGCGAAGTGCTAAAAACGCCTGTGGTAAGCGGAAATGTCTCACTTTACAACCAAACAAATGGCGTGGATATTTACCCCACGCCTAGCATTGGAATGGTGGGGCTAATTTGTGGCGAATCTAATGCAAATTTAGGCGAATCCACCGCAGATTCACGCGAATCCACCGCAAAAATTTTAGACTCCGCACTCAAAAGCAAAGGCAATCTTATCGTGCTACTAGGCGATTTTGGCGAATGTTTTGGCGGGAGCTTGTGGCTAAAAGTCGCACACAACCAAATCGTAGGCACACCCCCGCAAATCAATCTCTACAAAGAACTTGCCTTGTGGAATGTCCTTCAAAATGGCGCGGGGTTCATCAAATCCGCCAAAGCTGTGAAAGAAGGCGGAATCGCCATCGCTGTGGCAAAAATGGCGTTATTTGGCGGATATGGCGTTGCTGTTGATTTAGATGAAGGTAAGGACGCAATTTTTAGCGAATCCCAAAGCAACGCGATTGTGGAAATCACAGAGGGCGATATGGACGCACTAGACGCACTCTCACGGCAATTTGGGTTAAATTATCGCGTAATTGGGCGCGTGGAGGGCAAGGGCGCGAATCTAAATATTGACACTATCGCAATCACGCAAAATGAAGCAAAAGAGCTATTTTTCGGCTCATTTGGGAAAATATTTGGAGCGTAATCTATTATTTTGTGTTAAAATTGCACTTCTAAATCACCACAAAGGACGCCAAATGATTTTCCCACAATTTCCAAAGATTCGCACTCCGTTACCCAAACAATATGCCGAAATTTATGAGAGTTTTTACAAATCAAATCGCAAGGGCGACACAACTGCTAGTAGCGTGGCACAGAGAATGGAGCGGTGGCTTCATAAAAAAGTCGCGCTTGACACACGCGATTTACAGGGCAATAGGACGCTAGAAATCGGCGCAGGGACGCTAAATCAGATGGAGTTTGAGCGCGATTTTAGCCACTATGATATTATTGAGCCATTTTCCGCACTTTACAAGGATTCGCTAAATCTGCCCAAAGTGCGCAAAATTTACGCTGATATTAGCGAAGTTGCAAGTGATTTTAATATTAGCGTAAATTCAACTATGGGGGGGGGGCAAATCCGCTAAATAAGGGCGATTTAGCATTACATTCTCCGCAAACATTAGATTCGCAAAAAGATAAACTTTACAATCGCATAATTTCTTGCGCTGTTTTGGAGCATATCTTGGATTTGCCCCGCGTGATGGCAATTTCGTGCTTATTGCTTGAAAATAATGGCGTGTTTTCAGCCTCCATTCCATCGCAAGGGCGATTCCTTTGGACGCTTGGATATAAGGCGACTACGGGATTTGAATTTCGCCTAAAATATGGGTTAGATTATGATGTGATTATGAATTACGAACATTGCAACAATCAGCGCGAGATTATTGCCGTGTGTGAGTATTTTTTTGATTCCGTGCAAAAATCGCTCTTTGGGATTTGTGATGAATTAAGCCTATATACGCATTTATCTTGTCGCACACCGCGCAAAGAAGTCGCAATGGCATTTTTATCTAACTAGCACTTTTCGCAGAATCTCGCGTAAAAACGCAGAATCTGCCACATTTTGCCATTTAGATTCTGCGTTTTTCGTGCGAATCGCAGAATCTATCAAAAATCAAAGCAGATTCTGCGAATCTCTAATGTCGCTTACCCTCTTCTAAACTGCAAAAGCCAAAGCTTTGCGCACAGCCGATTTGGTTGCGTCCGCCCTCTTTTGCGATGTAAAGTCCCTCGTCTGCCTTTTTTAGCAAGTCGATGTAGGTTTTGGTGTCGCCATCGCGCTGTGCCACGCCTAGCGAAATGCTGCCTATCCACTCATCGCTTGTGAATTTTAGGTGGATTTGCGCGATTTGCTTGCGGATATGCTCGGCAAGCTGCATAATGTAGGCAAGATTCGTGTTATTTGATAGCACGACAAACTCATCGCCCCCAAGCCGACACACAAAGTCATCATTTCGCACTGAATCGCGGATTTTGGTGGCAACGGTTTTTAGCACTTTGTCCCCGCACTCGTGCCCCTGCGTGTCGTTTATGTGCTTAAATTTATCCACATCAATCATTATGCAAGTTAGCGTAATGCGCTCATCAAAGGGCTTTTTCCACTCATTTTGGAGATATGCCACAGCGGCACGGCGATTGCCGAGATTTGTGAGTGTGTCGGTGAGTGCCATCGCTTTTAGCGTATCATTTGCGCGTTGGAGCTGTTGTGTGCGGAGCTGAACTTGCTCATTTAAAGAGCGATTTAGGCTCATAAGCTTGTGATTCATATTCGTAGTGCGGGTAAAAAGCTGATTTACCGCGTAGAGTAGGGGAGCGACAGTCTCATCTACCACATCTTGCACGGCGTCAAATGCCTCTTTTGGGCTTTTGCCCTCAGTGATATTTTTGATTTGCTTTGCCATAATCTTATCCGTGCCTAAAATGTGGATAGAAATCCAATTCGCCAAAAAGTGAAACAAAAACTCAGGTCCGATGAGCTTGTTTTTCACGCCCTCATAGAGCTTGGTTGCCTCTTGGAGAAACATTTCGTGGGCGTGTTTATGGGCGTCCTTGTGCCGTGAATCCACCTGATACTCCGTCATATACGCCTCTTCATCGCCAAAATGCACCTTCGCATAAAGCGCGAGATTTTCAAAATATTTATCCAAAACCTCCGGCGCAAGTTCCTCTTTTGCGTAAATGCTCTCCCCTAGCTTGTTTATCATATTTACGAGCATTTTGTGCTGCTCATCAACCGTGTCGATATTTGTCACAAATGATTTATTCCACTTGAAAGTTAGCAAGATTTGTCCTTTGTTTCCTAAAAATAAATGCGTGAATTTTAGCATAAAATATCGATTATTTAAGTGAATTTGTGAAATTTGAACGCAGAATCTGCGCGTAGATTCTGCGAAATTTGGAGATTCTGCGAGATTTTGGATTCTGCGAAATTTTGCGAATGGACGCGAAAAACGCAGAATCTGTTTATTTTTCGTTGTAGATTCTGCGAATTTGGCGCAAAACGCAGAATCTTATTGTGGCAAATTGCTTTTAGATTCTGCGAATCGCAGAATCTCACACGCCGTTACAAACAATCGAAGTGGTTGCGGTAGTTTGAAAAGCAAAAAAAGAGTCTTGCGCGGAAGTATCGTGAGTGAATTTCGTGGGTTGTGCCGAAAAATTCGAGCGAAGATAGGACTTGGGAGTCCATCGAGCGAGAATTTTTCAAACTCCCGCGAAAGTCGCCACGAGACAACGCGCATTACAGCGCGAAATTTTCGATTTTATCAAAGTTTAGATAGCTATACACCCTCTCTTTTTGCACCACTTTTCGCTTCACGATTCCCAAATACTCCGCTGCGCTTGGGATTTTGCCTAGTATCGCACACACGGCGGCAAGCTCCGCGCTCCCCAAATAGACTTTCGCGCCTTTGCCCATACGATTATCAAAATTTCTCGTGCTTGTGGAGAAAACTACGGCATTATCCTTTACACGCGCTTGATTGCCCATACATAGGCTACATCCGGGGGCTTCGATTCGCGCTCCACTTGCGCCAAAAATCGATAAATAGCCCTCATTTGTGAGCTGTTTTTCGTCCATTTTTGTCGGTGGCGCAATCCATATTCGGCTATTTAACTGCCCCTCGCCCTTCACAATCTCGCCAAATGCGCGAAAAAGCCCGATATTTGTCATACAGCTCCCCACAAAAACTTCATCGATTTTATGCGCTCGGCTCGAATCGCCCAAAACCTCGCTCAAAGTCGCCACATCATCAGGGTCGTTTGGACAAGCTACGATTGGCTCTTTGATTTCGCTCAAATCAATTTCTATAATCGCCTCATACTCCGCGTCCTTATCCGCCTCCAAAAGCGTGGGATTTGCTATCCACTCACGCATTTTTTCAGCGCGATTTTGCAAAGTCGTAGCCGATTCGTAGCCGTCCTTTATCATCGCTTCAATTAGCGCGATATTTGAGCGCAAATATTCGATAATTGGCTCTTTGTTTAGCTTGATGACACACGCTGCCGCGCTTCGCTCCGCACTCGCATCGCTTAGCTCAAAAGCCTGTTCGACTTTTAGATTTGGCAGTCCCTCAATCTCTAAAATCTTGCCATTAAAGATATTTTTTTTGTTTTTTTTCTCAACGCTTAAAAGCCCCTTTTTTATCGCATAGTAGGGAATTGCATTTACCAAATCCCTCAAAGTTATGCCATCATTCATCTCGCCCTTGAATCGCACCAAAACGCTTGGCGGGACATCAAGTGGCATTATGCCATTTACCGCCGCAAACGCCACTAGTCCGCTACCCGCTGGGAAGCTCACGCCTATGGGGAATCGCGTGTGCGAATCGCCCCCCGTGCCGATTGTATCAGGGAGTGTGAATCGATTTAGCCACGAATGAATCACGCCATCTTTTGGGCGCAAAGCCACGCCACCGCGACTTGTGATAAACTCTGGCAGAGTTGCTTGAAGCGAAATGTCCGCTGGTTTGGGATAAGCAGCCGTGTGGCAAAAGCTCTGCATAACAAAATCCGTGCTAAATTTTAACGCCGCCATTTCTTTAATCTCATCGCGTGTCATCGCGCCTGTGGTATCTTGTGAGCCCACGGTGGTAGTTTTTGGCTCACAATATTCGCCCACTCTGACGCCATCTTTGCCACAGGCTCTGCCTAAAATCTTTTGCGCTAGGGTAAATCCGCATTTGCTCTCTTTTGGCGCAGTGGGTTTTGTGAAAAAATCGCCCTCATCAAGCCCCAAAAACGCCCTTGCTTTTGCGGTGAGTTTGCGTCCGATTATGAGATTGATTCGCCCGCCTGCGCGCATTTCATTAAAAATCGTATTTGGCGTTAGGCTAAATTGCGCGATTTCTTCGCCATCGCGCATAATTTTGCCCTGATATGGATAAATCGTAAGTTTGTCGCCCTCTTTTATTGCGCTCACATCGGCGATGATGGGCAGTGCGCCCGAATCTTGACAAGTATTAAAGAAAATCGGCGCAATCACACCGCCAATCACCACGCCACGCCGTTTTTTGTTTGGTATGAATGGGATTTCATCGCCAAAATGCCACATTATCGAATTACACGCGCTTTTTCGCGAACTGCCAGTGCCGACTACATCGCCTACATAAGCGACTTTGGCGTTTTGATTTGTCGCTTGTTGTTTCACCGAATCGATTCGCGCTTCATAATTTTCTACGCGATTTTTTAGCATTGCTTGTGCGTGAAGCGGAATGTCGCTTCGTGTGAAAGCATCGCTTGCGGGGCTCAAATCATCGGTATTTGTTTCGCCATCAATTTTTAGCGCGATAAGCTCGATTTTTTCATCAAGTGCGGGTTTGTGCGAAAACCACTCGGCATTTGCCCAAGATTCGATGACCTCTTTGGCAAATTTATTTGTTTTGCTAATCTCAGCGATAATCTCAAAATTATCATACACAAAAATCAAATCTTTTAGCGCGTTTGCGGCGTGTTGTGCGATAGATTCATCGCTTAGTGCGCTAATCAAAGGCGCAATGTTGTAGCCACCTACCATCGTGCCTAAAATCTTAATCGCTTCGACTTTGTCAATGCTTTGGAGCGCGATTTTGCCACTCACAATCTCGCCTAAAAAAATAGCCTTTATTTTCGCGCTCTCATCGACGCCGGGCGCGATTCGATTGACTAGCAAATCTTTGGCAAAATCTACTTCTACGCCACTTTTTAGCAAGTCAATCACAGCGTTTGTCTCGCTTGGATTTAGCGGAAGTGGTGGGACGCCATCTTTTGCTCGCAACGCGACATTTTCTAAATATTTTGCTTTGAAGTCCATTTATCTCTCCTTAAAAATTAGATTCGCCCTAATGATATAAAATCTTTGCTTTATAAAGCGAAAATTTTGCGAAAATCAGCGCGAATCTTGCAAATTTTAAGCGAAATGGTAACTATATGATAATTTTTTGGTGCGGATTTGCAAAAATATTTAAATGCGATGATTCTAATACGCGCCCTCACGCGTGGAGATTTTGATGATTTCAATCAGCAATTCGGCATTTTTCACACGCCCTATGATTCGATAATTACTCACGCGCCACCTCCATAAATCTTTGCTTCCTTGCATTTTTTTGCAGTTTGGCAGGGCAGTGGGATTATGCTCTTTGCTTAAATCCGCCAAAAACACGCGAACTTTATATATCCCCTTTGGGTCGCCATCGCCTTGCTTGTCTAAAAATTTTTCGGCACTATTTGATAGGATTACTTGCATAGCTTCTCATTTCAGCTTCTAATTCTAATCTAGCTTGTTTGGCTAAATCAGGATTTTCACGCGCCCATTTGTCAATCTTTTTTATCGCGGGTGAATCTTCTAGAGTGTAATATTTTGGCTCTTTTGATTTGCCTATTTTGCATTTGACATTTGCGGCTTTTGCCATATTTTTAAACGCCCTCAAAAGCTCATCGCTAGGGTTTTCTAGTGTCAAAATCGTAGTCATTTTTTGTCCTTTGAAATTTAAAAATGCGGTATTTTACCTAAAAATCCTAAAAACGCACTTTATTTCGCAGAATCTAGCGTTTTTGCGCCTCCCAAGTGTTTATTTTCTCCAAAATATCCGCTGTTGTTTTGTGTGCGCCTTTGTAAAGATGGCTTGGGTCGCCAAAGTCGCTATTTGGCAACGCCCAAATATTATTTAGCGAAATTATCCCATACGCACTTTGCATAGAATCTAAAAATGCGTTATAATCCGCCACAAACGCAGAATCTAGCGCATCAAAACTTGCTTCATTAAATGGCATTTGATAATGAAAAATTTTGATATTATGTTCCACCGCCAAAGTGGCGATTTTTTGCAAATACAAGTCATAAAGCGGATTTAATCTAAAAGATTTTTGATTTGCTTCAAAATTTAAATCTTTTGATTCTAATGCTCTGCCATAGAAAAAATGTCCGCCATTTTGCGCTAAATCCGCCATAATCTGCATATTTATCGCAAACCGATTGCGCCCATTTTTAAAATCACGCCACGCATTATAAATCTCAGGTGCAAAGTTTTTAAGTTGCAATTTGTATTTAAAAAAGTTAAATTTATAGCACTTGCCTTTGTGATGAAATACCTTGCATTGCGCTAGATTCTGCGCATTATCCATAATCTCGCTAAATTCATCAAATCCCAAATATTCAAACTTTATCGCGCGCTCCCAAAAAGTCTCATCGAACAAATAATGGTGTGCCATAAAGGATAAAATCAAAATTTTTGGCGGAGCGTTGTGTGCCAAATATCGCTTCAATGTGTAATATCCGCTAATCGCCGTGCTTCCGCCGATAGCAAGGTTTAAAAACGCAGAATCTGGCGGTATAAATCCCGCCTTTGCACGCGAATCGCCAAGTATGATGATTTGTGCGCTGTGATTTTGGGCGGTTTTTAACTGCGTGTCTTTGTAAGTGGGGTATTCGACATTCATATACGCCATCTTAAAAAACGCCACAAATGCCACAAGTGGCGCACTTGCAACAAGCGGGGTAAAAATCATAAAAATCGCGTAAAATTTATATTTTTGCATTTTGTCGCCTTAAAAGTTGAAGTATAAAAATTCGATTTTGCGATTTGCAAAGAGCATTGCGCCGAAACTAGCGATGATTAGAATTGTCGCGAATGCGGATTTTAGGGGCGTGAATCTATCGTAATTTTGCATTTTTTCAACACTATTTCTGCACCACACGCAAATTAGAAGTGCGATGGTAATCCACGCCACCATTTCATTTGCATTCACGCTAAGTGCGCTAAAAGTGCTATGCCATTTTTGTGGCAAATCCACCCACACAATCCCAAACATACCTTTGAGTAGATTCACCGCTCCGCTGACATTCTCCGCACGAAAAAATACCCAAGCGATATTCACAAAATTAAATGTGATAAACCACGCAAGGATTTTATAGATTTTGCTTTGGGTAAAGTGAATAAAATGTAATTTTACCCACCCCCTTAATCCCCCTCCGCAAGGGAGGGGGAAATTTTTAAATTCTGCATTTTTACAAACAATCGAAGTATTTGCGGTGTTGCTTTCGTAGTTTTTAGCGAATCGACACAAGGATAGCGGACTTTGTGTCCGTGCCTTGTGGCGATTTGCTAAATCTACGGAATGAATACCCAAAGACAAATTGCCAATCCACCACGCATAGATTCTATGAATCACCATTGCCACTCCGTGCAAAACTCCCCAAATCACAAATCCCCACCCTGCGCCGTGCCAAATACCGCTTAAAAAGGCGACAATAAATAGATTGCGTAAATTTAAGATTTTACTCACGCGACTGCCACCTAGCGGGATATAAAGGCACTCTTTTAAAAATCGCCCCAAAGTGATATGCCACCTGCGCCAAAATTCTGCGATATTTAGCGATTTGTAAGGTGAGTTGAAGTTTAGCGGGAGGATTATGCCAAACATTAGCGCAAGTCCCATCGCCATATCGCAATATCCGCTAAAATCAAAGTAGAGTTGAAATGTGTAGCTTAGCGAAGTCGCCCAAGATTCGGCGATATTTAGCACTCCACCGTTTTCGACAATACCAAATCCTGCATTTGCCCATTTGGCAAAGCTATCTGCGATAAAGACTTTTTTGAAAAGCCCGATTGAGAAAATAAAAATGCCTTTGGCTAAAAATTCGTAGTTGATTCTGTCATTGCGAGATTCTGCGACTTTGTTAAAAGTTGCAGAATCGTGGCAATCTATTGTGCTATTTAAATTATGGATTGCCGCGTTCGCTTCGCTCACTCGCAATGACGAATCCTTTGATTTTTTTAAATCGTTCGCAATTCTAGTATCTTGCGTGAGATTCGTGGGTTGCGCAGAAAAATTCGATTGAGATAAGGCTGGTTGCCTATCGAATGAGAATTTTTCAAGCTCCCGCGAAGGTCGCGCAAGAGACGAATTGCCCATTTTTGCAAATTGTGGCATCATTTCTCTGTGATGGACAATGGGACCTGCTATAAGTTGCGGAAAAAAGCTAATAAAGAGCGCGTAATCGATAAAATCAATATTTTTGCTGTTTAGATTTTTATTTGATTGCCCTGTCGCGTGTTTGTAGCAGTCAAACAAAAATGCGATTTGCTGAAAGGTTACAAAACTAAGCGCAAGGGGCAAGAGAATATGTGGCAATGGAATCTCAAAATCCAAATGCGCGATTTGACTAAACAAATTGAAATTTTCTAGCAAAAAGTCCGTGTATTTGAAAAAGCAAAGAAGTGAGAGATTGAAGATAATGCCTAAAATGAAGTAGAATTTGGGTGTAAATCTATCTAAATAGCAATTCCCCCCCCCCCTGTCGTGCGATTCGCGTAAATCTTAAAATACATTTTGCTAAAAAGTAATTCACAGCGATTGAGCCAAGCATTATAGGCAAATACGCCACTTTCCAAAATGCGTAGAAAAATAGCGATGAGAGAATCAAAAATATTTTTGCCCAAAGAAAATGTGCTTTAAACTTTGCATTTTTTAGCAAATGAAACACTATCCACACGAGCGGCAAAAATGCAAAAATAAAAGCAAATGATGAGAAAAGCATAGGCGAATCCTTTGAAATTTATGAAATTTTGCAAAAAATAAAAGCGCGATTTTAGCAAAAATTTCTAAAACTTCGTGCTTTTTGGCGAAATGTTTAGATTCTGCGCTAGATTCTGCGTTTTTAGTGCGAATCGCAGAATCTAATCCAAAAATCGCACTAGATTCTGCGAATTAAATAAAAAATCGCAGAATCTGCTTAATTTTTCGCAAAATCCGCAGAATCTAACTTCGCTCTGCCACCAAAACCCCTTCGATAATCTCATCAATATCCCCATCCATCACCGCCTCCACATTGCTATACGCGATATTGCTCCGCAAATCCTTCACCTGCTGATAAGGCGCAAACACATACGAGCGGATTTGATGCCCCCAGCCGATTTCGCTTTTTTCGGGCACATCACTATTTTGCTTTTTTAGCTCCAAATCATAAAGGCGCGATTTTAGCATTTTTAGCGCGGTGGCTTTGTTTTTGTGCTGACTTCTATCATTTTGGCACTGCACGACTAGCCCTGTGGGAAAATGCGTAATGCGAATCGCGCTCTCCGTTTTATTGATATGCTGCCCACCTGCGCCACTTGCGCGATAAGTGTCGATTCGTATGTCTTTTTCCTCAATCTCAATTTGAATGTCATCATCGACTTCGGGGCTAACTTGCACACTTGCAAAGCTTGTATGTCGCTTTTTATTCGCATCAAAGGGGCTGATTCGCACCAAGCGATGAATCCCATTTTCGCTTTTCGCGTAGCCATAGGCATTTTCGCCCTTTATAAGAAAACTAGCACCCTTAATCCCCGCCTCTTCGCCATCTTGATAGTCCAAAAGCTCGACTTTGTAGCCCTTGCGCTCACACCAGCGCAAATACATTCGATAAAGCATACTCGCCCAATCCTGCGATTCCGTCCCGCCTGCGCCGGGCTGAATGCTTACAATCGCATTCGCGCTGTCGTTTTTGTCGCTTAACATTATCTCAATCTCAATTTGCTTGATTTTGTGCTCCAAATCGTGCGATTCGGCAAAGAGATTTTCTAACATTTTGCTATCATTTTCTGCGGTGGCAAGGGCGAAAAGCTCATCGCTGTCATTTAGCGCATTTAGCGCGTTTTCATAAATCTGCAAGATTCGCTCTATGGCGCGTTTTTCCTTGCCGATTTGCGCGACATTTTCGGCATCATTCCAAAAATTTGGCGCGTTTTCTTGCGTAGCTATTCGCGCTAAATTCGCCCTTTTTTCATCGACATTGATAATCTTTGCGATATTTTCAACTTTGATTTTTAAAGCCTTTAAAAGCTCCCCATACTCGTAAGAATCCACGATAAAACCTTAAAAATTTTTTACGAAATTATACACAAAAATTGAGTGTGAATCTAAACTTGCCAAAGATTCGCCACAAATTTTGCGCTAAAAAACTTGATAAATTATGACTTACAAGCTATAATTACACAAAAATTTTGCAAAGGTATAGACATTGTTTGAAGTGATTACTCTTAATGAAAAAGTAGATAAGCAAATTAAAGATTTGCCAACTAAGATTCGAGTAAAAATGCTTCAAAATATGGAGCTTTTGAGCGAGTTTGGCAATGAGTTGCGAGAGCCTTTTAGTAAGAGCTTTGGCGATGGGCTATTTGAGCTACGCGCAAAGGGAAAAGAGGGTATTGCTAGGGCGTTTTACACTTTTAAGCAAGATAAAATCATCATTATTTTTGGCGTTTTTATCAAAAAGAGCCAAAAGACGCCAAAAGGTGAGCTTGATAAGGCTAGAAAAATCTTAAAAAACATTAAGGGGGAAGTATGAGATTGCAAGAGTTAAAAGATGAATTGCTAAAAGATGGTAAGTTTCGTGCGGAATATGAGCGATTAAAGCCACTTTTGGAATTAAAACGCACGATTATTCAAGCGCGAATCAAAGCAAACCTTACCCAAGCTCAAATCGCCAAAGCGATGAATGTGAGCCAAAGCGTGGTGGCAAGATTTGAAAATGGCGATGGAGATTTTAAATTCTCCACTTTGCAAAGCTACGCAAAGGCTGTGGGCGTCCAAAGAGTTGTGATTGAGTTTTAGGGGGATTTGCATATTGCACTGACTTTAAGAAAATGACTTTATTGCGCTATAATGCGAAAAATTTTATTTTTGGGAGGCGTGAAATGACGCTAATTATCGAAAATGTCAAAGAAGAATATGTCCCAGCGTTTAGGGAGTTTGCAAAGAAAATGAATGCGAATCTTACCGCCGAATCAAGCGATGATGAATGCCCCATTTGCAAGGCACACGATTATAGATTCGAGCCTAGCGATAGGCTTTTGGAGGCGATATGTGAAGTGGAAGAAATGAAAAAAAATCCAAATGATTATAAAGGCTATTCAAGTGGCAAAGAAGTCATTGAAGCGTGTTTAAATGGCTAAATATACGATTAAATATTCGACAAAATTTAAAAAGTCTATTAAGGATTTTAGACACAATCGACAGATTTTAGATGAGATAGCCACGATACTTGATAGACTTGCAAATGACGAGATTTTAGAGCCAAAATATAGCGACCATAATTTGACGGGTAACTTAAAAGATTTTAGAGAGTGCCACATACGCCCCAATTTATGCCTAATCTACCAAAAACAAGATGATAAATTGATTTTATATTGCCTTGACATAGGCACTCATAGCGAACTTTTTAAGAAATAATTTTATGCAAAAAAATACGCCAAAAGATTCAGCCAAAATCCCCAAAATTTGCACCATTAAAATCATTGCGGGGCGGTTTAAGGGCAAGGTTTTAAATGCGACAATTTTGCCCCACACACGCCCGACAAAGGCGATTGTGCGCGAATCTGTATTTAATACGATTGCGCCGTTTTTGCGTGGCAAAATTTTTGTGGAATGCTTCGCAGGATACGGCTCTATGGGCTTTGAGGCGTTATCGCGTGGGGCTTTGCGTGTGATTTTTTTGGAAAAAGATGCGCAAAGTTTTGGGATTTTGCAAAAAAATATCGCGCTTTTTGATAAAACTTTTGAAGATTCGCGTGGCGATTCGCACAATTTGCGCGATAAAATAAAGGCGCAAAATGTGGATTGTTTCGCAGTTTTGGGCGAGATTATGCGCAAATATACAAATGCGATTTTTTATTTTGACCCGCCATTTGGGGAAAATGGCGAGTTTTATAAAAAGATTTTTATGCTTTTAGATTCGATAGTTTCGCCAAAAGATTTGTGCGAATCGAACATAGATTCAGGCGATTCGCACACGAATCCGCCAAATCTAGCGAATCAAATGCTAATTTTTGAGCATAATTCTGCGTTTCAAATGCCTGATTTGATTGCGAATCTCCCACGCCAAAAATACAAGAAATTTGGCAAAACGAGCATTAGCTATTATTTTATGGCATAATTTTTGCTTGATTCGCGGTAGAATTTAATATAAAAATTTACAAAAATGGAGTAAAAATGGCAGAGGAACAACAACAGAGCGGTGGCAAGGGCAAAATAATCGTTATAATCATCGTAGTTTTATTGCTACTAATCGCGGGACTTGTAGTGGCATTTATGTTTTTGACGCAGACACCAGAGGAAAGCGCACAGGCAGCGGCAGGAAACAGCAACGCACCACAGCAGACGCAAACAAGCAATGTGATGGGCGAGACAAATGCGCGGTATCTGCGAATCGGACCGATTTTTCAGCTTGACCAATTTATCGTAAATCTGCTCTCGCAGGGCGGTAGGCGATATTTGAAAATCAGCATCGGGTTGGAGATGACTACGGCGAATTTGGAAAATGAGCTAAACGCCAAACGCGCGCTTGTGCGCGATATAATCATCGGCATTTTGTCTTCAAAATCACCTGAAGACATAAGCACCACGCGGGGCAAGGACAAGATGAAAGAAGAAATCGTGCAACGGCTTAATGAAAACCTTGTCGATGGCAAGATTCGCAATGTGTTTATCTCTGATATGGCGATACAATAGCGTAATTTAGGGCGTTTTGGCTTTATGAGTTAGGGAATCTATCGCGTGGTAGGCGTAGATATAGTCGCCATAAATCGCATTGAGCGACTTTTAAAAAAATATAATATAAGTTTTTTGAAAAATTTTTTATGTCAAAGCGAGATAGATTTATGCGTTAAGGGGCGCAAATCTTGCGACTTTGGCGATTTAAGTTGCTTTAATATCGAGCGAATCGCAGGATTTTATGCCGCAAAAGAGGCGATTGCAAAGGCACTGCGCTGTGGAATCAGCAAAAATCTCACATTTAAAGACATAATTTTAAGCAAAGATTTTCAAGGCGCACCCAAAGCAAAGCTAAGCAAACGCGCCAAAAAAAGATTTGGCATTAAAAAAATTCATCTCTCAATCTCGCACGAAAGGGGACTGCGCGGAAGTTCGCAAGGTGGATATGCAGTCGCCTTTGTGATGATAAAAAAATGCTAGATTCTGCGAATTTGAGCATTAAAACGCAGAATCTATAAAAATTATAAAGGCAGATTCTGCGATTCGCAGAATCTTGCACGAAATTCGCAGAATCTACCGCAGAATCTTGCGTGAATCCCGCAGAATCTGTCCTTAAATTGTCATTGCGAGAAGTCGCACTTTGGGCGACTTCGTGGCAATCTAATCAAAATTCATAGATTGCTTCACTCTCTCGCAAAGACGAAATGACGGCAATTCGCAGAATCTACGCAGATTTTAAGATTCGCAGAATCTCGCCCAAATCCCGCAGAATCTACCGCAGATTCTGCGATTTATCGCATTAAATTTGCATTAAATTCATCGTAGCGCAATGAATCCCGCCACCTTGATTTATGAGAATGCGCGAATCTATTGGGATAATCGCTCTATTTTTTACAAGTTTTTTGAATGTTTCAAGTGCGATTTTGTCATTTTTTTTATCCCCAAATGTCGGCACAAAAATTGCACCATTTGCAAAAATAAAATTTGCATAACTTGCTGGAAGCCTTTGCTTGTCGTAAAAAATCGCCTTTGGCAAAGGCAGTGGCACTAGCTTAAAATCTGCGCATTTTTGTTTTAGCTCCGCCTTCATCGCGCTTAATGCCCCAAAATGTGCATCATTTTTATCATAGCACTTCACATAAACAATCGTTTTTTTATCCACAAATCGCGCCAAATTATCGATATGGCTATCCGTATCATCGCCCATTAACTCGCCATTTTCAATCCAAATGACGCGCTTTACGCCCAAATATTTTTTTAGTTTTTTGGTGATTTGCGTTTGATTTAGGCGATTGCGATTAGGTGAGAGAAGGCATTTTGTGGTAGTTAGCAAAGTTTCGCCGTTTGTCTCCACACTACCGCCCTCTAAAATGAAATTTTTTTGCTTAAATTTTACAAGATTTTTGCCAAAAAAGCCCATTTTTTGCAATTTTTTAAAGATTTTTGTCCCCGCTAAATTATCCAAATTTGATGGATATTTCGCGCCCCACGCGTTAAAAATAAAGTCATTTAAAATTAACTTGCCATTTTTTTTAACGCTTATTGGCGCAAAATCCCTGCACCACGAATCATTTAGCGCAATCTGCAAAAAAATACAATTTTTTTGCTTTTTTATTTTGCTAATATCGCTTTCATATTTATACAAAACTATTACAGGCTGAAAGTGCGCAATTTGCGCCACAATCTCACACATTTTGCTTTGAATTTCAGCCAAATACGGACGCCAATCGCTATCAATGTGTGGCATTGCGATGATTGTGGCACTCTGTCGCTCCCATTCTGGCACAAAATATTTCATTTTAACCCCCTTTTTATTTTGGTATCAAATCGCATAAAATATCATAAATTTGACATACGCTATCCAAATCTAACGCCTCACTTTTAGAATGCGGGTGCAAAATCGTAGGACCGATTGAGATAACCTCGTGCAACGCGCACTTTTGCTTTAAAATGCCACACTCTAACCCAGCGTGAATCTGCACGATTTTATGGGCGATTTTGTGCTTTTTGTAGAGCGTTTGCAACTGCGCCAAAATAGGCGAATCTTCATTAGATTCGCGCTCCCACGCACTATAAAAGCCACTAAAAGCGACATTTTCGCCAAAGAGCGATTTTAGGCGCGATTTGTGGCGGTGCAATTGCTCATCGCTATTTGCGCGAACCATAATTTTAAGGCATTCATCGCTAATAAGCGAAAAATTTAGGCTAGAAGTTACGCCCTGTGCGCTCATCTCATAAATGCCGTTATGCAAACGCAACAAATGCGGGATAATGGTGCTAGGCAGGGGATTTTGTGGCGAATCAAAATTATAGGATTTTAGTTTTTTTATGGCGATTTGTGGCGTAGATTCGTCATTGCGAAATTCTCTTTGTAAATCGAAGCAATCCACGCTAGATTCGTCATTCTGAGCGAAGCGCGAAGTGCGAAGCGAAGAATCTGTTTTTAGATTCTGCGAAATTGCGTTAGATTCTGCGTTTTTTGCGCGATTCGCAGAATCTGCCTCCAAATTGTCATTCTGAGCGAACGAAGTGAGCGAAGAATCTCTATTGTTTTGAGATTTTTCGCTACGCTCAAAATGACAATTTAAATTAGATTCTGTGATAAAATCGCCGTTTTTTAGATTAGATTCGCTAGTTTCTTTTCGCAAAAAGGGCTGCACCTCGCTCCCGCTCCCCCCGACTTCATTTAAATTGTGTTCCCAAAAAGCAGCCGCTTTTTCGCTTTTAGGGGGAGTGCCTCGCTTCTCCGCTTCTAGCAAAAAATCGGCACTCGCACTACTGCTCGTTTGCTCCCGATTTTTTGCACCACGAAGCGGGCGAGATTTTGGTGCTTCGCACGGATTTTGTTTTATTGAAATTACTGCTCTTGCGTTTATTGGGATAGCATTTCTTGCCTCCCCTCCGCTGATTTCTACAATCTCAAATTCTCCCATTTCGCGTAGCGATTCAAGTCCCCAAAGTAGCTCCACAATGGCATTTGGGATATTTTTGTCAATGTCGATTCCGCTGTGTCCTCCGCGAAAATTTTGCGCGGTGAGTTCGTAAAATGCGCACTCTACATTGTCATTTTGAGCGAAACGCGAAGTGTGAAGCGAAAAATCTCTAATATTTTTTTGAGATTCTTCGCTACGCTCAGAATGACAAAAAGTTGGTTGCCCTCGCAATGACGAAAAAGGCACAGATTTGCGCATAAACACACCAAAAGAAATATCCGCGTCAAAGCCTCCCGCGCAACCCACGCAGATTTCATTCACACATTCGCTATCCAAATTTATCATCGTTTTGGAGTGCGTTTTAAGCGCGATATTGTTCGCGCCAATCATTCCTATTTCCTCATCATTTGTCAGCAAAATTTCAATATTTGTCCGCATTTTGGCAAAATGCAAAAGCAATGCAACGGCGATTCCATTGTCCGCGCCAAGCGATGAATCGCGGGATTTTAAAAAGCCATTTTCCACAAAGGGCGCGATTTTGTCCCCCACTAGCACCATATCGTAATGCGCTTGAAAGATTATATGTGGTTTGCCTTTGAGTGCGTGGATATTTCCCGCGCTGTCGGTTTGAATCTTGCAATCGCACTTCGTTAAAAAATCAATGATAAATTTTGCAAGATTTTGCGTTTGTCCGCTTGGGTGCTGGATTTCACAAATTTTATAAAAAATTTCTAGGATTTTTTGTAAATGTTTGCCCATCAAAATTCCCGCTTTTTTACTTTATGCACCTTACTATATTCCACGATTTTGCCGTGAAAGCGCGCATAGACTTCATATAGCGGTATTTCGCGCCCATAAAGCAAAACCACGCGCCCATAATTTTCCACGATTCCGCGCATTAAAAAGTCCGCAATGTCATCATACTCGTAAAATTCAAAGCCATATTCGCCTAAAAGTCGTTGCGTATATTTATCGCACACCATTATTTCGCGCCCACAGGCATAGTTTAGGATTGAATCCGCGCTCTCTTTCCCAATGCCCTTTTGATTTAGTAGCCACTCCCGCGATACATTTTCCGTGAATCTTTCAAAGTCGCCAAAGTCATTTAAAATATTTTGCGCCAGATTTTGCAAGCGAATTGCCTTTTGCCGAAAAAATCCACTTGTTTTTATCGCATTTTGTAGAATGATTAAATCGCAATTTGCAAGCGATTCAAGCCCTAGCAAATCCAAACGCGCCAAAGATTCCAAAGATGATTCCACATTTTTCCAATTTGTATTTTGCGTAAGAATCGCGCCCACTACGACTTCAAAAGTCCTAGCATTTTTCCACCACAAAGGCGGTGCGTTATCTAGCAAATTTCGCGCTTTAAGAAAGGCTAGTAAATCAAAAGAATTTTGTAAGTTTTGCATTGTTTAAAAATGGCGCGTGAAAGTCCGCGCAGAGCGAACTTTCCAACACCAAAAGAGTAACACCAATCAGTTAAGCAATCGCAAAATATTTTGCTGAATTGCATTTGCCTGACTCATCGCGTAGCTTCCGCTTTGTGTCAAAATATTTAGCTTGCTAAATGTCGAGCTCTCCGCTGCGAAATCCACTTCGCGGATTTGAGATTCTGCGGCTTGGACATTTACTTGCGTAACAGAGATATTATTCACCGTGCTAATCATTTGCCCTTGCACCGAGCCTAAATCCGAGCGCACTTTGTCAAGCTGTTTTGTAGCAGATTCTGCGATATCCATCACGAGCATCGCGCCTTTTAGCGTGGTTACACCTGCGCCGACAATTAGCGGTTTGCCATTGTCGAATGCTTCCTCAGACTGCTTAACCCAAAAATTATTGTAGTTTAATCCAGCTGCGGAGCGGACATCTTTATTAAACACGCCCAAAACATCGCGCAAATTTATCGTAGTTTGCGCAGTTTCCTCCACATCCTCATAAAATCCAATATCCTCAAACATCAAGTCATCCGGGTCCTCCGCACTCGCCACGACAATATCTTTCGCATCGGTTCTAATTAGCGTTAGTCGCCCATAGTTTAGCGAACCTTCATCCGCTTCAAATGGGTCGCCATCGATACTTTGTCCGCCATTCATCTCTTCGATTGCCATATCATCGTTTGCGCCATCGTCATTCGCAGAGAAGCGAATCCCGCGCCCATCGATACTTCGCAAGTTTAATCGTCCATCCGCATCGACATACGCTTCCACGCCTGTGTCGCTTGTGACTTTGTTGATTGACTGCACTAGGCGTCCATCGCTGTCATTTGCCTTAATCCCTGTGATATTGCCAATAAGCATTCCATTGATTGAGACATTCATCAAGCTCCCTGAAATAATCGCAGTATCCGATGTCGAAATCACATTCCAAGTCGCCTTAATGCCTGTTTTATCGGAGCTTTTATTGATAATCTCCGCCAAAACGCCAATCCCTGTGCCCGCAGAGTGCGATATTTTCACGCTCTCAAAGCTGAAATCATTCACACCATCAACTGATTTTAGAACGATTTTCGCATCCAATGATTCCTCAATCATTTTGCCTGTTTTTAGGCGCACTTGACCGATTTTATCGCTTGTAGTTGAGCCAATCGAAGCTTTTATGCTTTGATTTGAATACGCACCCACTTGGAATTCTTTATTTGTGTATTGCCCTGAAAGTAACGCCTGCCCGTTAAATGTAGTCGTATTACCGATATAATCTAGCCCTTGAATCAAACGAATAATATCCGCTTGAATCGCTTGGCGAGATTCAGTAGTCTGCCCATCTTGCGCTGCTTGCGTTGCCTTTGTTTTGATGGTATCCAAAATTTTGATTTGCTCATCCATCGCTTTATCCGCGATTTGGATAATGCCCATCGCATCGTTCGTGTTACGAATCGCCTGACCCAAAGAATTCGCTTGTGAGCGAAGCGAGTCCGCAATCGTCATACCCGAAGCATCATCTGCCGCCTTGTTAATCCGCAATCCTGAACTCAATTTTTCTAGCGAGTCTTTCATAAGTCGCTGAGTGAGAGTAGCCTGCACATGCGAGTTCATCGCATTTATGTTAGTATTGACCTGAAAAGCCATTTTAAACTCCTTTTTAAATATTTGCTAAGATGTCCTTATCTTAGGTAGAATTCAAATCGAATTTTTAGGATTTGTTTTAAATAAATTTTGGAGAATATTTGTGAAAAAGCATAAATTTAGCGCAGAATCTCGCATAAAATCGCAGAATCTAGATTCTGCGAATCTTGCCAAATCTCGCAATGCCAAAAAGGGCAAGCGCGGGTTTAAGCGCATTTACAACGCATTTTTTTACTCAATAAGCGGACTAAAAACGGCATTTTGCGAAGAAGAGGCATTTCGCCAAATTGTGCTAGTTTCGGCGATTTTAATCCCGCTTGGCGCATTTTTGGGTGAATCTTTTAGCGAAAAAGTGCTTTTGATTTTGCCCTGCGTGATTGCCATTTTGGCGGAGTTAGCGAACTCGGCGATTGAAAATGCCATCGATTTTGCGGGGTTAGAAATCCACCCATTTGCCAAAAATGCCAAAGATATGGGAAGCGCGATGCAATTTATCGCGTGTGCGTTTATGGCGGGTGTGTGGGGATTTTATCTAATTGAAAGGTTTTTATGATGAAAATTTTTTTGGCGATTTTTATGGCGATTTTTATGGCTTTTTTTATCAATGGTTGCGAGAAAAAAGCGACTTTTGGATTTACTTCAAGTGATTGCAACGAAGTTTATAGTATTTGCCTAAACAAATGCACACAAAGCGGAAAGTCCCGCGCAGACTGCCTCCAAAGCTGTGAGCGAAGTCGCGGAATGTGTAATGCGGTGAAAACAAAAGGCTGTATGCAAAATTGCAATAAAAGCTACGGCAAAAACACCCCCTCCGCTGAATCTTGCAAACGACAATGCGTAGAAAACGCGAGGTAGGGATTTCGTGCGATTAGATTCTGCGAAATTTGGCGAGATTCTGCGATTTTTGATATTTCGCAGAATCTAATAAAATCACGCAATTCGCAGAATCTTTTTTAATTTGTCATATTGATTTAAATTGTCATTTTGAGCGAAGCGAAAAATCTCAAAAAATCAAACAAAAGAGATTCTTCGCTCGTTGCACTCACTCAGAATGACAATGTGGGGGCAGATTCTGCGCTGATTTTTGTTAGATTCTGCGATTTTCGTGCGAGATTCTGCGGAGTTTTGAAGTAAGATTCTGCGATTTTTGATATTTCGCAGAATCTAAATTGTCTCGATATGGACGCTAATTGCGCCACTTTTTTTGATTGCGTTTAAAATCGCGATGATATTTTGCGAGTCCGTCCCGATAGTTTGCAAAGCACGGACGAGGGATGAAATCGTGGGTAATTTTGCAGATTCTGCGGATTTAGATTCTGCGATTTTCGTGCGAGATTCTGCGCTAATTTTTTCGCTAGATTCTGCGTCAATAACGCTAGATTCTGCGTTTTTATGCGCCGTATTTCCCACGCTAATGCTAGATTCTGCGATTTCGATTGTTATATCGCCGTAACTTATGGTAATGGGTTGAATTGTGATTTCCTTGCCCGTGATGATTGTGCCGTTTGCCTCATCGATGATGATTTTATCGCCCTTGCTGTAATTCACCTCAATCTCGCCTATGATGGAGAGAAACTCCACCATTCCCATATTTTGCGGTTTGTTTAGCGCGATTGTGCGCGGGTCTTTTGCGGTGGCGAGATTATCGCCAAAATGCGCGTTTATGCGCTCTTGGATATTAAAGGCGTTTTTAAAATCCGCCGTTTTTAAACTCAGCAGGGCATTTTGCTTGTTATAAATGTCATAAACTAGCTCCCGCTCGATGATTGCGGCATTTTGAATAGTCGCACTTGGCGCATTTGCGCTAATTGAGATATTGCCCTGCGCGATGGCGTAAATATTCCCATCAATCGCGCTAAGTGGCGTAAGCACGAGCGTCCCGCCTGCCAAAGACTTCGCATCGCCGATAGATGAGACAAAAACATCGATTTTATCGCCCGAACGCGCAAATGGCGGGAGTTTCGCACTCACAATCACTGCGGCGACATTTTTGGATTTTATGTCATTTGGCGAGACTTTGATATTCATCCCTTCTAACATATTTGAAATGCCCTGCATTGTGAATTTTGAGCCTTTATCGCCCGTGCCATTTAGCCCGATAATCAGTCCGTATCCTGTGAGTTCATTTTCCCTCACGCCCACAACGCTGCTAATATCCTTTATTTTCGCACACAGCGCAAAATCAAGCAATAAAAATAATGCAAAAATTACTCGCAAAACTCAATCCTTGTGTGAAATTTGCATAAATCAAGCAAATAATATTCCGTGAGTGCGTGGGGCAGAATCTGCGCTAAAATCGCCCCAAAATCACTCCCCACCAGCTTTTTGCTTTCTCAAACTTCGCATTTTTATCTTTTAGCGCAAGTGCCATTTTGCCATCAAAATCATCGCTTGGATAATGACTTGCCAAAATCCAAGATTTATCACACGATTTTGCATTGTGAAAAATATACTGATAGATTCTGCTAAAAATGGCAGTGGCAAACAAAAAAATACGCCAAAAAAGAAATGATTTGCGGGGGATTTGTGCTTGGATTAAAATTTGTAGAATTTGGATTTTGCGAAAGATTTAGATTCTGCGGATTTTGCGCTAGATTCTGCGGATTTCTATTCTGCCCCGATTTGCGTTACACATATTTACACTCCAAATTTAAAATGAAAATCGCTATTTTATCATAGTTTATCGCACAATTTTTTTACAAATATACACAAACGCAGGGGGGATATTTAACACCACACTTTTGCTTTTTCGCACTTCGCCAAAAGTCTTATAAAGTTTGCGTTTAAAGACTTTCGCGCTTGGCAGTGGCGAGTGGTAGGCAAATGTATTAAAATAACCGCCGTCTTTTAGCGCATTATGAACGCTTTTTAGCATTACGCTTTGCTCTCTTACATTCAAAAACGACCACGGAATGCCACTTATGATAACATCCGCGCTATCCATTTCGCGCATCTCCATCATCGCACTCAAATCTTTTGCCGAGCCTAGCGCAATATCAAGCGTTGGGAATTTGCCTTTTAGCTCCCGCGCGAAGTTTGGATTGATTTCTACGGCGAAAAACTTCGCATTTGGGGACTTTTTTCGCAATATTTCTTTTGTAAATGCCCCGCTACCCGCGCCAATTTCGATGATATTTTTAGCGCACTCCAAATTTGCGCCCTCCGTGATTACCTGCGCTAGGGCTTTTGAGCTTTGAATAATTGCGCCTGTGGTTTTTGGGTGGCGAATGTAATTTAGTAAAAACATAAATTTGCCCTTGATTTTTTAAAAATAAAGGCGCAATTATAGCGTGAATCTTATAAAATCGCAGAATCTTAATGAATTCGCAGAATCTCACAAAAAACACAGAATCGCGCGGGAGATTTTGGTAGATTCTGCGATTGCGACAAAAATGCAAAATCTTAATAATATCGCAGAATCTCGCAAATCAAAGGCATATCGCAGAATCTAGCTCATTTCACAATCATTTCACAATTTCACTCTAACATTGCGCTTGGGATTTTTGGAATGCCGACTTTAAAAAACTCCAAAAATCCCGCAATTTTTGATTTGTAAGGAGCAAATTATGAAAATTTTACGCAGTATTTTGGCGGTAACTATCGCTAGTGGTGCGCTTTTTGCGACGGATTTTAGCAAAAGTAGCAATGATGAGTTGCTAAATTTGGCTGGGAAAATCAAAGCAGAGGAAGCAAAGGATTATTTTGCTGAAATTGAAAAGCGCGTAGATGAGATGACAGGCAAGGAAGCGCGAGAATTTAGGGAAAAATTTCACGCAAATGAGCAAAAAGTCTTTGACAATATGAAAATGAAAGACATTCGCACTTATAAGCAATCACTTGCAGGTGCGCGTGGCGGGAAACTTCACGGATTTGGCGAATGTGGCGGAAATTTTGGCACACCTTTTGATAAAGGTAGCAAGGGCGCAAAAGGCACAAAAGGTGCAAAAGGTGAGCGTAGCAAAGGACAAGGGCGCGTAAATTGTGGTGCAAACTGCAATCCTCCCGCACCACCTGCGAAATAATTTGTAATTTTATGCTAGATTCGTGGTAGAATCTAGCACATATTTTTTGGCGATTTTGCTTTGCGATTCGCCGTAGATTCGCCAAAAAATATCACAAAAATTTTAGGATTTGGGTAAAAAATGAGCGCGAAAATTTTGCTTTTAGAAGATGATTTTGTGTTGAGCGAAATACTTTGTGAGTTTTTGGAGGAAGAAGGCTTTGAAGTCGCCCACTGCGTGAGTGCGAGTGAAGCACTTGATTTAGCGTATGAAAAGCCCTTTGACATTTGGCTTTTAGATGTGAAAGTGCCTTTGGGGGATTTTGAGGCAGGCGATTCGCCCGGATTTGCCGTGCTAAAAGCACTGCGTGAGGCGGATAAAACCACACCTTGCATTTTTATCACTTCGCTATCAAGTATCGGCGATTTAAAAGAGGGCTATGGCGTGGGTTGCGATGATTTTTTACGAAAGCCCTTTGAGCTGACAGAGCTAAAATTGCGAATCCAAACGCTACTCAAACGGACATTTTCGCATAAAAATGAGGATTTTTTGTCTTTGGGCGATGGCTTTAAATTTGATATGATTTCAAAGGTTTTGTATAAGGATTTAAGCCCTATCGCACTGACAAAAAAGGAAAATATGCTTTTAAATATTTTGCTAAAAAACGCGCCATCTTATGTGAGCGTAGATGCGATTTTTGAAGAGCTGTGGGATTACAATCAAAGCCCAAGCGAAATGAGCCTCCGTGCGTATATCAAAAATCTGCGAAAGATTTTGGGAAAAGAGCGAATCTTAAATCTGCAAGGGAGTGGATATTGTTATGTTTTATAAAATTTTAACGCGCTTTGGTGGCAATTTGTTCTTGGGTAATCATTTGCGTTGTTTTGGCACAAAATTTCGCTCAATGAACCCATCAGTTCTATTTCGCTCATTTCGCGCCAAAACAACGCAAAGCACCACCGCAATTACTTCGATTGTTTGTTTAGATTCTGCGATTCGCAAAATCTAACAATCACAAGGCACATATAATGTTTAGAGATTCAAAAAAAACCATCATAAAGATTTTAGCCCTCTATCTTGGCACAAGCGCGGTTTTTCTTTGTATCGGCTTTTATTTTCTAAATGTCAAAATGACGCAAAATATCGTCTATAAGCAAATGGCAGAGCTTCGCGACACTTCGTTTTATATCCTTGATGTGTTGCGCCGTAGCTACATTTGGGAAATCGCATTAGAGGACATAAAGGCGCGCACACCGATACCATTTGCGATTTATGATAGGCGAAATAATTTGCTATTTTCAAATCTCTCACGCGACCCAAATCCCCGTGAATTGCGTGATGGCTTTTATCGATTTGAGGATAAAATCATCGTAAATCCGCTTATGCCTCCGCAAAATGAGCGCGGACAATGGCAAATGCGTGGCGAGATGGGCGATGAAGTCCGCGATGGACGCGGATATAGGCGTTCGCATTACAAGATTTTTTTGGAGAGAGACAACGCTGATGATGAGATTTTGGCGATGAGGTTAAAGCTAGGATTCGCGCTACTAGCGATATTTGTGGCGATGGGTGCGGTGGCGACTATTTTGGTTCATCTTTTTTTAAAACCGCTAAATGAATACATCGCCGCGCTAGACGCATTTATCAAAGATTCAACCCACGAAATAAATACGCCTTTAAGCGTGATTTTGATGAGTATTGAGACGCTAAAAATGGACAATTTCGCCCCAAATGAGCGCAAAAAGATTGAGCGAATCAAATTTGCGAGCTTACAATTAAACTCCATTTATAATTCGCTTGTGGCGTATAATTTTCCGCGCGTCGCGCAAAAAGAGCAAATAAATTTGGAGGCGATTTTGCGGGAGCGATTAGAATTTTTTACGCCGTTTTTTAATCAAAAAAATTTAGAGATTCGCCTAAATTTGCGCGAATCTTACATAAACGCCGAGCAAAACGCGCTAAATTCACTCTTTGACAATCTAATCAGCAATGCGATTAAATACAACAAAAAAGGCGGATTCATCGCTATTGCGCTAGAAAATGGCACATTTAGCATTGAAAATAGTGGCGATTTGATAAAGAGCGAAAACAAAGCTAAAATTTTTGATAGATATGCGCGGTTTGGCACGGATACGGGGGGCTTTGGCATAGGACTTAGTTTGGTTAAAAAAATCTGCGATGAATATGGCATAAAAATCACGCTAGAATGCCAAAATCAAAGCAATAAATTCATCCTAAAATTCGCAGAATCTAAAAAGGCAATTTAAGTGCATTTGCCAAAAGTATCAGTCATAATCCCCGCATTTAACGCCCAAAAGCACCTACACACCTGCCTAAAATCCTGCATTTCGCAAAATCTACGCGAGATTGAAATCATTTTGGTGGATGATAAAAGCAAGGACGCTACGCTACAAATCGCCCAAAACTTCGCCAAAAATGACGCACGGATAAAGATTATCTCGCATTCGCGCAATCTTGGCACATTTTTAGCGCGGAAAAGTGGCGCATTAAAGGCAAGGGGCGAGTTTATTACATTTTTGGATGCGGATGATTTTTTGAGTGAAAATGCGCTAGATTCTGCGTATAAAAAAGCGCGTGAAAATAGCGCGGATATGGTGCATTTTGGCATTTCGCTTGTGCCTTCGCCAAAATTTGCTTCGCTTCCAAAGTTGCAAACGCAGATGCTAGAAAATGACGAAATTTTGGGGCAGATTTTTGTGAAGGATTTTAAGTGCGGATTTTTGATTGCGTGTGGGAAGTTATACAGCGCAAATCTCGTGTGCCGTGCGTTTGGCAAACTAAATTTTATAAATCGCCATTTGGTTGCGAGTGAAGATTCTGCGCTGTTTTTGGTGCTTTGCGCGCTTGCAAAAAAGAGCATTAGCGCAGAATCTGCCTTATATTTTTACACGCAAAATCCCCTCTCGCTTTTAAAAAGCGATGAAAATAGCGCGATTTTAAAGCAGGTGGAAAATAGGGAATTTTTGCGCGATAATTTGCCGATTTTAGCGCAGGATACGGAGTTAGCGGGGAATATTTATTTTGGCAAAGCACTAAAAAATTTGCAAAATTTGATGGATTATTTTATTTGCTACTCAAAGCGATTTTTGCCCCAAAGTGTGGGAGATTCTGCGCCATACATAAAATATAGTTTGCAAAGTTTTAGATTTGTCGCAAGGTGGCAGATTGCGGTAAAATTGGCGATTTATGTGCTATCATTTGGCAAAAAAAGGTTGTAAAATTGAGTGGCGTAAAGTTGAAAATAAAAATTATCTTAAAGGCGATTTTCCACGCAGTGCTTGGGAAAACGAGATTGAAGGCGAAGATTCTGCGATTTTTTTCGCGTGATTATGAGTTAGATTCTGCGGAGTTAGAAATGCTTTTTAAGATGCCTTTAAAAAATGACACGCCAAAGGGCGATTTTATCGCCTCTCTTACGACTTTTCCTGCGCGAATTGGGATTTTAAAATACGCTTTGCATTCTATATTTTCGCAGAATCTCGCGGCAAAAAAAGTGATTTTGGTTTTAAGCAAGGCGGAGTTTGCGGAGGCAAACGCCAAAATCCCGCAAGAGGTGTTAGAATTTCAAAAATATGGATTAGAAATTATGTGGGTTGCAAAGAATCTAGCGCAATATAATAAGATTATCCCGATTTTACGGGCATTTCCAAATGAAAATATTATCACAATCGATGATGATATTTATTATGATAAAAACACTTTTAAGACGCTTTGGCGCGCACATTTGAGCGATAAAAGTGCGATTTGGGCGCACAAATCGCGCATTGTGCCGTTTTCTGCGACAAAAATACAAGATTTTTTTGAGTGGAAAATCATTCGCAAACGCAATAAAAAGTGGCAAAATCGCCCACGATTTGATATATTTTTGGAGGGTTGCGGAGGCGTTTTTTATCCGCCAAACTCGCTTCATTGCGATGTTTGCGATGAAAAAAAGTTTATGAACCTCGCTCCAAAGGCGGATGATATTTGGTTGTGGGCGATGGCGATACTAAAAGGCACGAAGATTGCTTGTGTAAGTCCGCCACTAATGGGCGATGGAGCGGCATTTACGAATTCTGCGAATAATCCAGCACTTTGGCAGCACAATATGAATGGCGGAAATGATAGGCAAATGCGCGAAGTTTTGGCGGAGTATCCGCAGATTCTGCGGATTTTGCAAGATTGCGCGAGATAAAGGGGCGATTTGAGAGTTTTACAATTAGGGAAGTTTTTTCCGCCTGATATTGGCGGGATTGAGACGATTATGAGCGATATTACAATCTCGCTAAATAATCGAAAAATCACCTGCGATGTGCTTTGCAGTAACTCAAAACCAAAATACAGCGAGCAGATTCTGCATTGTGGGGCGAAAATTATGCGCTGTGCGAGTTTTGGTAAGATTGCCTCCACTGCCATCGCACCACAAATGATTTTCAAACTCCGCAAAATCATCGCAAATTACGACATTATTCACCTGCATTTGCCTGACCCGATGGCAAATCTCGCGCTATTTTTGGCAAATCACAAAGGCAAAAAAGTCATAATCCATTGGCACAGCGACATTGTGCGTCAAAAAATTTTGCTAAAACTTTATGCGCCCTTGCAAAATGCCCTGCTAAAAAGAGCGGATAAAATCATCGCCACAAGTCCCAAATATATCGAGTATTCGCCACTTTTGCAGAGATTTTCACATAAAGTTGTCGCAATCCCCATTGGCACGCACTCATCGTTTAGAAGCGATATTTATGACGAAAATGCGAGTTTTGAGAAAAAGAGCATTTTTGCGCTTGGGCGGATGGTGCATTACAAGGGGTTTGAATATTTGATTGAAGCGATGAAGTTTTTGCCTGAATTTCATTTATTTATCGCAGGTGGCGGGGATAGAAAAGAGAGTTTGGAGGGTTTGATAAAAGAGTTAGATTTAGAGAAGCAAATCACGCTTTTAGGCGAGATTGACAATCGGTGCAGAATCTATCATTACAACACAAATAGCATTTTTGTTCTGCCCTCAATCAACCGCAGCGAGGCATTTGGCGTGGTGCAAATCGAAGCGATGAGTTGCAAAATGCCCGTAATTTCGACAAATATCAAAGGCAGTGGCGTCCCGTGGGTGAATAAGGACGGAGAGAGTGGCGTAGTCGTCCCGCTTGGCGATGGGAGGGCGATTGCGGATGCGGTTTTGCGAATTATGAGCGATTATAAAAAATTTAGCGAAGGTGCGCAGAGGCGGTATTTGCAGTGCTTCACGCTAGAAAAAATGATAGATGAAATAATCGCACTTTACAAAAGAGTAGGGGGAGAGAGATGAATTTTATAATCTTATTTGGCGGGGCGAGTTTTGAGCACGAGATAAGCGTGGTGAGCGCGATTACGCTAAAAAAAGAGTTGCGAAATATTTCGCATTTTGTGTTTATCGATGCGGAGAATGAAGCGTTTCTAATCCCGCAAAATGCGATGAAATCAACGCATTTTAGCAGTGGCGCGTATAAAAATGACGCAAGGTTAAGTTTCACAAAGGGCGGATTTGCGAAAAAATCGCTGTTTAAAAGCGAGATTCTGCGTGGGGTGGTGGTAAATCTCATACACGGGAAAAGTGGCGAGGATGGGCAGATTGCAGGGATTTTGGACTTTTATGAAATCCCATTTATCGGTCCGCGAATCGAAGCAAGTGCGATAAGTTTCAGCAAGGAACTCACAAAACTTTACGCAAAATCGCTTGGCGTGAAGGTTTTGGAGTATAAAATCGCAGAATCTAATAAAACTTTGGCAGATTCTGCGAAAAACGCAGAATCTAATGCGAAATCGCAAAATCTAGCAAAAATCGCAGAATCTGCGAATTGTCCGTCATTGCGAACGAGCGAAGCGAGTGTGGCAATCCACAAAATTTGCGAACAAAGCGAAGCAAATATCCATAAAACAGATTCGTGGATTGCTTCGGCAAATCAAAATTTGCCTCGCAATGACAAGACGGAGGCAGATTCTGCAAAAAACGCAGAATCTAGCGCAAAATTCAGCGCAGAATCTAATAAAAATGGGGCAGATTCTGCGACTTTCCCTTGCATTGTCAAACCCGCGCATTTGGGGAGTTCGATAGGCATTGCAGTGGCAAAAACGATGGATGATTTCTCTTACGCGCTAGATTCTGCCTTTGAGTTTGATAGTCGCGTGATAATTGAGGCGTTTTTCCCGCATATTAGGGAGTTTAACTTGGCGGGGTGTAAGATAAATGGCGAGTTTGTGTTCTCCATAATTGAGGAAGTCAAAAAGGATGAATTGTTCGCATTTGAGGACAAATACTTGGATTTTCAAGGCGATGGTGCAAAGAAAAAAGAGGCGGATTTGAGTGCGGAAATGGCGGAGAAAATTAAGGAAAATTTTAAGGCGATTTATGAAAATTGCTTTGAGGGGGCGATAATTCGCTGTGATTTTTTTATGCTACAAAATGAAATTTATCTAAATGAGATAAATCCCATCCCCGGCTCAATGGCGCATTATTTATTTGATGATTTTAACGCTGTGGTGCAGAATCTCGCCCAAAATTTACCACAATCACAAAAAATCAAAATAAAATATCAATACATCTCCAAAATCCAAGCACAAAAGGGGAAATAATCCCAAGCTAGAGAGGCAAGCAAGACTGCCACTAGTCGCTTGGAATCTAGTGGCTCGGCTTATCTTAGTAGCAAACATTGACTAATATAAAAAATATCAGTATAATTGCTACCAAGATTTTCGGTGAAATCTTGCTTTTCATAGCCTTAACCTCCTTTTGTGTGGATTAAGGCTACCTTAGGGAGGTTGCGTCTCTCTAAGGCAACCTCAAAGCGCATTATAGCATTTTATAAATCAATTATATCAATCTCCCATCACAAGCATTTCTCCGTCAAATTCGCCAAAAAGTTGCGGTGTGTGCGTGATGAAAATATAACTTATCGCATTTTGCCCTTGCCACCGCGCTAAAAATCGCAGAATCTTTTTAGCGATACTCAAATCAAGCGGGGCGGTGAGCTCATCTAAAATCAGCACTTTTGGATTTAAGAGCATTGAGCGGATAAGCCCCACTCTTTGCGCTTGTCCGGTGCTAATCTCGCGTGCCTTGCGCTCCATTATCGCGGTATCTAGCTCAAATGCGCCAAACATCTCATCTGCCTTTTTAAAATCACTCGCAAAGCCAAAATTTTCGCACACGCAAAGCAAATCTTTGATTTTTCTTTGCGGATTTAAGGCGAGTTTTTGCTCTTGAAAAACATAAGAAATTTTCTGTCGTAATTTTCTTTGTGATTCAAAATTTAATCCCAAAATGCTATTTTCTTCAAAGAAAACTTCGCCATAGCTTGGCGATTCAAGCATTGCGATGATTTTAGCAAGCGTGCTTTTGCCGCTGCCACTCTCGCCACAAATTATAAGATTTTTGCCACATTCTAACTCAAAATTTACATTTTCAAAAATGCTTCGCTTCTCACTTTTTAAATACAAGTGCCGCCTGAATTGGTAAGATTTGCCTAAATTGCGCACTTTTAGAAGCATTACTTGCCTTTATAGAGTTGTAAAATCTCTTTGCCATACTCACTTTTTGGTGTGCTAAAAAAGTCCGCCACACCGCTATTTTCAGCCACCGCGCCATTTTCAAGCACCAAAATTTCATCGCTTAAAAACTCCACGAACTCTACATCGTGCGAAACCAAAATAAGCGTTTTTTCGCCCTTTAACGCCTTAAAAATCTCCGCGATATTTCTCACATTCGCCGAATCTAGCGCACTTGTGATTTCATCACACAGCAAAATCTCAGCCCCCAAGCTTAGTGCCAAAGCGATTTGCACTCGCATCGCAATCCCCGCGCTTAATTGATGAGCGAATGAATGCCAAAGCAACTCGCAATCATTTAGATTTAGTCGCCTAAACCACGCAAATGCGACATTTTTTCGCTCTTTTTTATCACGCATATTTTTGCCACGCAAACTTCTATCACGCAAATTTCTATCACACAAATTTTGCTCGAATCTGGCATTTTCTTTTAAGTGCATTTCAAAAATCTCGCCAATATTTAGTAGCGGGTGAAAACTGCCCCTTGCATCTTGAAAAATAAATCCAACCTTTTTTCGCAAACTCCGCAAATTGCGATGATTTAGCGGTGAATCATTTGCGATTTGCAAACGCTCCGCGCAAATTTTTAAGCGCGAATCACACAGCGCAATTAGCGATTTTAAAAGCAGAGTTTTACCCGCGCCACTTTTGCCAAGAACGCCAAGCGCGCGATTTTCGCCTAGCTCAAATGAAATATTTTTTAGCAAACTTCGCTCGTCTAAAAACACGCAAAGATTTTTCACGCTAATCAATTTTCACTCCCAAATCATCTTGCAGATTCTGCGATAGTGCCAAAAGTGGCAAGATTAAAAGTAGCAAAAATGCGCTAGGATAGGCGACTAACCACCACGCACCGCTAAAAATCGCCACCGCCCCTTCGCTTAAAAGCACACCTAAACTCTCACACTCCAATCCCACCCCAAATCCAAAAAAGCTCAAAACCGCTTCGTGCGCGATAGAATGAGCGATATTTACAATAAAAAGCACGGCGATTAGATTCACACACAAGGGCAATAAATCCTTGCAAAATGCGCGAAATTTCGATGCGCCAAGCGAAATAGCGCAAAGGTAAAATTCGCTTTTTATAAGATTTGCAATCGCAGAATCCACCACCTTTGCGATAAATGCGAAGTGCCCAAGCGCAATGACAACAATCATCGCAAATAATCCCCCGCCAAACAAACTTTGAAAAAACGCCACCATTAGTAAGCTAGGCAGTGCCAAAAGTCCGTCCAAAACTCGCATAAAAAATTCATAAAATATAATTCTCGCAAAAATTACAAAAATAATCGCAAAAAAAATGGAGAGAAGCGATGCGCCAAATCCAACAATTAGCGAGATTCGAAGGGCATTTGCGATTTTTGTAAATAAATCCCTCCCAAGCAAATCCGTCCCAAAAATATGCGCGAAACTCGGCGGGAGATTTGAATATGCCAAATCACTCGCAGAATCTTGCGCAAAAATCGCCATAATCACGCAAAACACAAGCGGAGTAAGCAAAAATGCGACTTTATACATAAGCATTTCGCCTATCTAGCGCATTTGCGATTAGCTCGGCAATCGTATTTAGCACAACTACGGCAACCACGCTCAAAAGCACCACCGCCAAAACCACAGGATAATCCTTAAAAATAATCCCCCTAATCGCCAAACTCCCAATCCCGCCGCAAACAAACACGCTCTCAACTACATAAATATTCATCAAAAATGCCACGCAATTCGCGCAAAAATACGCAATCATCGGGGCAAACGCACTTTTTAGCACCAAATGAAAGTAGATTTGCCACTCGCTTAATCCCCTTGCACGAGCAGATTCTACGAAACTTTGATTTAAGCAATCAAGCAAAATTGTCCTAAAAATCCGCGTAAAAACGCCCAAATGCGCCAAAACAAGCGCACTTACAGGCAAAATAAGATGCGTTGCGCGATTTAGCAAATCGCCTTCAAATCCAATATCCGCACTCCCCGAACTTGGCAAAACCCCCAAATACACGCTAAAAAACAAAATCAAAAGCAAACAAATCGCAAATGACGGCATCGCAAAAAAACTAATCGAAATAAAATTTATGATTTTATCGATGAATCGCCCCCTAAATCGCACACTAACCAACGCCAAAAGCAAACTTAAAATAAAAATCAAAACTAGCGAAACGCCCCCAAGTATGAGAGTCTCCCCCAATCGCTCAGCGATAATCACACTAACACTCTCGCCACTAATTAGCGAATGCGACAAATCGCCCTGCACCACGCGCTTAACCCACGCAAAATATTGCGTATTTAGCGGTTTGTCTAAATTGAGATTTGATTCAATCTGTGCCTTTATTAAATCACTCACACCTTGCGGACTTTTGGCATAAACTACGCTCCCCTTGCTAAAATGCACCATCGCAAAGCACATATAACTCACCGCAAAAAGCAAGATGACAAGGGATAAAACGCGCTTTAAGATAATCACACTACTCTTTGCTCCACTGCCACGCATTCCACGCGAATCCCACGCCGTGATGCCCTAAAATGTGCGGTTTTATCCCCTTAATATTACTTGCAAAAACAAGCGGAAAATCCAAATACACCAAAAATAAAAACGGCGAATCGCCTTGAATCGCGCTTATAAAATCCGCATAATATTTTTTGCGAATCGCAGAATCTTGCGTATTTCTCGCATTTTTTAGCGCGATATCAACGCCTTTGTTGTTATATCCACCAAAATTCCACACGCTTTTTTGCGAACTTTCAAACACACGATAAGTATGCAAATCAGGGTCAAAAGGACTTCCCCACCCCACCAAAAAACTATCGATTTTCGTGTAATCAAAACTACCTGCGTGTTTTGCGTGGATTTTTGTTTTGATGCCTATTTTGGCAAATTCGGCGGATAGTAGTTTGACTAACGCCACGCGCAAGGGGTCATTACTCATCGCATACATTTCAAACGCCAGCTCCACGCCGTTTTTCTCAAAAATGCCTTTTTTATTTTTCGCCCACCCGCCATTTTGTAGAATCTGCTCCGCTTTTTTGGGATTATACTCGTATTTTGCGAAGTTCGCGGGATTTACCCACGAGTTTTGCAAAGGGTGATAAGCGGGCGTGCCAAGCGAATGGAGCAATTTTTGCGCTATCATCTCCCTATCCACCGCATAATTTAGCGCATTTCTAACCGCCAAATCCGCCAAAATAGGATTATTAAAATTATACGATAAAGCGCGATAATCGGCGGATTTTTGCACTATTATCCTAAAACGCGCATCATTTTTAAAGCTTTTTGCCATCTCAAACCCCACAAGCGAGACATCAACGCTACCATTTTTCAGCTCAATGGCACTCATATTCAAATCGCTAATGTGCCGAATGATGAGTTTTGGCGTCCGCACCGCGCCTAAATGATAGTTTTCATTCGCACTCAATGCGATATACTGCCCTTTTTGCCAATGCTGAAACTTAAATGCGCCCGTGCCTATGGGATTTTGATTGAATTTTGTGGTGTTTAGATTTTCATTTTGCAAAAGATGAAATGGGATTATCCCAACGCTCATTGCGTCTAAAAACGGCGCAAAGGGCGATTTTAGCGTGATTTTGATATGAAAATCATTTATGATTTGGACTTTGTCTATCATCTCAAAGTTTGCTTTAAGTGGCGAATTTAGCGCAGAATCTAGTAGCGATTGTAGCGTAAATGCGACATCTTTTGCGCTAAACTTCGCTCCATCGTGCCATTTCACGCCTTCGCGCAAGTAAAAGTCATAGATTCGCCCATCTTTGCTAATCTCCCAAAATTTTGCCAAATCGCCCTGTGCGCGCATATTTTCATCAAATCTAATCAAACCAGAAAAGATTAGTAGCAAGGACTCATCGTGGTCTTCGCTAAAAAGCGGATTTAACCGCTCGCTTTGATTTTCTACGGCGATGATGATTGTATCTTTTGGCGTTTTGCTGTGTGTTTTGTTTTGCGTTTTGCTCGGAGTTTCGCCCCAAATCACGCCACAAACTAACACACATAAAACGCAGAATCTAGCGATTTTTCTAATCATTTTTCACCCCCATTTTCGCTTTCATTTTTCACTTTCATTTTTTACCTCCATTTTTAAAAACCGCAATTTTAGCAAAAAATGCTACAATTGCACTTTTATTGACTCTTGATTTTTACGCAAATTTCACGCAAAAAAGGACATATTTGGCAAAGCGAAGCATTATTTTTAACTCTCAAAAATTCGCAATCAGTTATAAAATCATCGATAATAAAAGCGAGGATTTCGCGCTATTTTTGCACGGATGGGGCGCGAATAAGGAACTGATGGAAGGCGCGTTTGGCGCGAGGTTTAAAAGCATAAATCATCTTTATGTCGATTTGCCCGGATTTGGCGGAAGTGAGAATGAATTCATATTAGATTCTGCGAAGTATGCGGAGATTCTGCGGATTTTTTTAACTTCGCTTAACATTATTCCAAAAATTATTTTTGCGCATAGTTTTGGCGGGAAAGTCGCAACGCTTTTAAACCCGCCAAATTTGGTGCTTTTGAGTTCCGCGGGATTACAAAAATCGCAGAATCTAAAAGTGAAATTAAAAATAAAATGCGCTAAAATTGCGAGATTTTTTGGCATAAATGCGCGGTTTTTAGTCTCACAGGACGCAAAAGATTTGCCAAAAAATATGTATGAGACTTTTAAGATTGTCGTGCGTGAGGATTTTAGCGAGATTTTTTCGCATTTAAAGTCAAAAACGCTGATTTTTTGGGGCAAAGATGATGACGCCTTGCCACTTTGCGTGGGGGAGCAAACGCACAAACTCATTGCAGATTCTGCGTTTTTTGCGTTAGAGGGCAATCATTTTTTCTTTTTAGATTCTGCGAATTTAGCGCAGATTGAGGACATTACAAATGATAGGATTTTAAGATGAATTTTTCAATAGATTTTTTTGAAGCATTTTTGGCGAAACTCGCGCCATTTGTGGAGCATTCCGTTACGACACAAGTGACAAATTTTATTTTTATGCTTTCACTTGGATTTTATCTAATCCAAAGTCTGCAATGGTTTAATTACAGCATTTGGCGCATTTTAACCAAGCACACGAAGTATCAATGGCATTTGTTTTATGTGATTTTCCCAAGTGCGATGTTTTTTGTGATGGGGAAATATTTTTGCTTTTATTTGGTGGTGCATTTAATCGCGTTAAGTGCGTGGTTTGCGAAGTTAGATAAGAAATTAGTTTGGACTAATCGCGTTAGGCGATTTTTTGCCACTTGTGTGATATTTTTAGGTATTGAAATCGCACTTGATTTAATCTTTGAAATGCCTTATTTCTCGTGCTTTGTGACGCTTGGGGTGGCGTTACTCGTCTCAAAAATTAGCGAATTTGTGATAATGCTTCAATATAGAAGTTTGGCAAAAGAGAAACTCTCCGCAATGCCAAATCTCAAAATCATCGCAATCACCGCATCTTTTGGCAAAACAAGTATGAAAAATTTCATAAACGAACTTCTTTGCAAAAAATATAAAACCTACGCAACGCCCCGCAGTGTGAATACAATCGATGGCATTATCGCAGATATCAACGATAATTTAAGCGAGGGGACGGAAATTTATATCGTTGAGGCAGGTGCGCGAAAACGGGGCGATATTGCCAAAATCGCGCATTTTTTAAATCATCAAATCGCCGTTATTGGCGAGGTGGGCGAGGCGCATTTGGAGTATTTCAAAAGTATCGAAAATACCCGCGCCACGAAATATGAGTTAGTTCAATCGCCAAATTTGACGCATTTGTATTTTTTCAAAGATAATTTTAACTTTGGCACTCCGCAAACACCCGCCAAAATCACGCCCTTCCCCTGTGAAGTGCAAAACGCAGAATCTTCGCTTAGCGGGACAAAATTTACGCTAGATTTTGGGGCAGATTCTGCGAATTTTGAGACAAAAATTTTAGGTCGCTTTAATATCACAAATATTTCGGTGGCAGTGATGATTGCAAGGGATTTGGGCGTGGAGATGGAAGAGATTATAAAAATAGTGGAAAATCTGCATTTCATCCCGCACCGCTTGGAAAAAATAGAGGCAAATGGTAAGATAATTTTGGATGATAGTTTTAATGGAAATTTGCTAGGGATGAAAGAGGCAATCCGCATTAGCGCAAAGCACACAGGCGGGAAAAAGATAATCGTCACGCCCGGACTTGTGGAGAGTAGCGTGGAGAATAACACGCACCTTGCGCTTTTGATTGATAAAATCTTTGATATCGCCATAATCACGGGCGATTTGAACTCCGCGCTTTTGGCGCGAAATATCACTCACGCACAAAAGGTGATTTTGAAAGATAAGTCGGATTTGCAAAATATTTTGGCGTCTTTCACGCACAGCGGGGATTTGATATTGTTTGCAAATGATGCGCCAAATTATATTTGAGATTTTGCGAGATTCTGCGATGAGATTCTGCGAGAATGCCGTGATTTGCGAGATTCTGCGAAAATGATTAGATTCTGCGAAAATGCGCTAGATTCTGCGCTAAAAATCGCAGAATCTGCATAATTTTTGCTAAAATCTTAATATTTTTATAAAAAGGATTGACGCAATGGATATTTTATACGCGCCGTGGAGAGAGGCATATTTCAGCGAAAAGCCAAGTGAAAAGCAAGGTGACTGCGTGTTTTGTGGCATTTCGCAAAGTCCAAAAAATGACAGCGCAAACAAAGTCATTTATCGCAATGATGAGCTTTTCATCGTTATGAATAAGTTCCCATACACCCCCGGGCATATTCTAATCGTCCCGCACACGCACGAGGATTCGCCTGAAAAATTGCCGAGCGACATTTGGCTAAATCTCTTTAAGAGCGCACAAGATTCGATGCAAATCCTTTATGATTACGGCGCAAGTGGCATAAATATGGGTATGAATATCAAAAAAAGTGGTGGGGCAGGCATTCCTGCGCACCTTCATTTGCACCTTTTGCCTAGATGGAGTGGCGATACAAATTTCATCACCGCAATCGCGGGTGTGCGAAGCTATGGCATCGACTTTGAGCGAGTTTATCAACAATTCGCAGAATCTGCCAAGAAATATTTGCATTAAAAAATGTTATAATGCGAAATTTTAAAATTTAAGGGGGAAAAAATGGCACCGAGTTTTTGGAATGTAGTGGTTATTTTGGTGGTGATTTTGCTACTTTTTGGGGGCAAAAAAATCCCCGAACTTGCAAAAGGTTTGGGCGCAGGGATAAAAAACTTTAAAAACGCCGTAAAAGACGATGAGAGCGATATAAAAACGATTTCAAAAGACGAGCAAAACGCGCCAAAAAACGATGAGCAAAAAGCGTAAATGCAAAAGCAAATAAAGTCTGTTTTAGATTCTGCGTTTGCGGAGTTTGCGGGAGATTCTGCGGAAATTATCTTAAATGTGCCAAAGGATTCAAATTTAGGGCATTTTACCACGCCTTTGGCTTTTAGCTTGGCAAAATCGTTGAAAAAATCGCCAAATGAAATCGCCAAAGATTTAGCGCAAAAATTGCAGAATCTGCCCGAATTTAGTCGCAATTTTAGCAAAGTGGAAGCGGTAAATGGCTATGTGAATCTATTTTTGAGCGATGAATTTTTGGCGGAATTTTCGCGTGTGGTTTTAAAAAAAGGCGATTTGCGTGGTGAATCAAATTCAAACAAAATAAGCGTGAATCCAAGCGATTCAAGCGAATCGCAACGCATTTTATTAGAATTTGTCAGCGCAAACCCCACAGGACCACTTCACATAGGACACGCAAGGGGCGCGATTTGGGGCGACACACTTGCGCGAATCGGACGCTTTTTAGGGCATAAAATCATCACTGAATATTACATAAATGACGCGGGAAGCCAAATCGAAAATTTGGTAAATTCTGTATTGAACGCGCTAAATGTGCCATTAGATTCGCAGAATCTGGACGCAGAATCTACGCAAAATCTCTATAAAGGTGCGTATATTGTGGATTTGGCAGATTCTGCGAAAAAACATTTTGGGGCGCAAAATCTTACCAAAACCCAAGATTTGCGCGATTTTTGCGTGAATCAAATGCTAGATTTAATCAAAGCAAATTTGCAATCCGCAAACATTAGCTTTGATAATTTTGTGAGCGAAAAATCGCTAATGCCAAAGCTAGATTCGACACTAACACAGCTAAAATCAAACGGCGCATTATACGAAGAGGGTGGCAAAATCTGGCTAAAATCCACGCAATATGGCGATGAAAAAGATAGAGTGATTGTGCGCGAAAGTGGCGAACCAACCTATCTTGCGGGAGATATAGTCTATCACAATGACAAATTTTCGCGCGATTTTGATAGATACATAAACATTTGGGGCGCAGACCATCACGGCTACATCGCGCGAATCAAAGCGAGCGTGGCATTTTTGGGATATGATTCATCAAAACTTGAAGTGCTTTTATCCCAAATGGTAAGCCTTTTACAAGACGGCGCACCTTACAAAATGAGCAAACGAGCGGGGACTTTTATCCTAATGAGCGAGATTATCGATGAAATCGGCATTGACGCACTGCGCTTTGTATTTCTCACCAAACGCGCCGATACGCATTTAGAGTTTGACATCACAAGCCTAAAAGCGCAAGATTCAAGCAATCCCATTTTTTACATAAACTACGCAAATGCGCGGATTCACACGCTTTTAGGCAAAAGAGATTCGAGCGATTCAAGCGAATCTGCAAAAGATTTAAGCGAATCAAGCGATTTTGACTTTGCAAATTTGGAGCGCGAATGGGTTGATTTGCTATTTTTCGCGCTATTGTTGCCACGAATCTTAGAAGTCGCATTTGATGAAAGGGCAATGCAAAAACTCCCCGAATACCTTAAAAATCTGGCTTCAAAGTTGCATTTTTGCTACAACTCTTTTAAAATTATCGGTAGCCCAAATGAAGGCGTGATTTGCAATATCCTAAAAGTCGTCTCACTCTCCATCACAACGGGCTTAGGTTTGATGGGTATAACCGCCAAAACCAAAATGTAGATTTGCTAAAAAGGGCGCAAAATGGGCGATTCAAATATCAATGAAATTCAAGTCGCAGTCATCGGCGGGGGAAATTGGGGACGCGCACTCTCTTATGCGTTTAGCCAAAAAAACAATGTCGGCATTGTCTCACGGCGCAAGTTAAAATTTTTAAATGCCATCGCCACGCATAAAGTTACGCAAATTAGCCTAAAATCCGCCCTAAAATGCAAATATATCATCATCGCCATAAAAAGTGAAGCAATGCGGACAATGCTTGATAAAATGCGCTTTTTGCCCGAATCTATCGTGCTAATCGCATCAAAAGGCATCGAAGTAGAGAGTGGCGCATTTATGAGCGATGTTTTTGATGAAGTTTGCGCGAACAATGGCGCAAAGCACGAAAAAGTCGGCTATCTTATGGGACCTAGCTTTGCAAGTGAAGTGCTGGAGGGAATGCCCTGTGCGCTTACCATTCACACAAAGGCGCAGATTGCGGATTGTGCGAAGATTTTTCCAAACTTTATCAAAGTCTATATGAATGATGATGTCATCGGTGGCGAAGTGGCTGGGGCGTATAAAAATATCATCGCCATTGCGGCGGGGATTTGCGATGGTTTGCAGCTTGGCAATAACGCAAAGGCTTCGCTTATCGCGCGTGGGCTGGTTGAAATGGCGCGATTTGGGGAGTTTTTTGGTGCGAGAGAGAGCACATTTTTGGGATTAAGCGGGGCTGGGGATTTGTTTTTAACGACAAATTCGATTTTATCGCGCAATTATCGTGTGGGAAACGCTTTGGCAAAGGATTTGCCACTAAATAATATTTTGGATTCGCTAGGTGAAGTGGCGGAGGGCGTTTTTAGCACAAGGGCGGTGATGAATCTTGCCAAAAAGCACAATATTTACACGCCGATTGCTTGTCAAGTCTATGAGATTTTGGAGGGCAAAAATCCGCGAGTTAGCGTAAAAGAGCTACTTTTGCGCGAATTTGATGATGAATGTCAGTTGGATTTTTTGAAGTAGATTTTGGATTCTTAACCAAATTTTGATAATTGATAGGTAAGATTTTCGCTTTAATTTCAACAAAAAAGGACAGAAAAATGAAAAAAGCATTAGTTTTGGCGTTGGTAAGTGTATTTTGCGTGGCGTTGAGCGCGGCGGATTACGCGCTAGACAAATCGCATTCGCAAGTGGAGTTTAAAATCAAGCATTTGGCAGTCAGCAATGTAAAGGGCAGTTTTGGCACATTTGATGGCAAAGTGAGCGCGGAAAATGGCAAACTAACCGCGCTAAGTGGCGAAGTTGATATAAATTCTATCAACACAAATAATAAAAACCGCGATGAGCATTTGCTAGATGATGACTATTTTGGCGCGAAAAAATTCCCAAAAGCGACTTTGAAGCTAGTGAAAATGAAGGGCGACAGCGGGACATTTGAGCTGACAATCAAAGGCGTTACAAAGCAAGTTAGCCTAAATGTAGAAGTTTTTGGCGTTACCAAAGATGAGCGCACAGGACAAGAAGTCATCGGGCTTAGTTTGAGTGGCAAAATCAATCGCAAGGATTTTGGCATAGCAAAAGGCACACCAAGCGCAGCGTTGGGCGAGGAAGTGAGTCTTACAATCGACATTGAAGGACGAAAATAAATAAAGCGCGATTGTCTCGTGGTGGCTTTCGCGGGAGTTTGAAAAATTCTCGCTCAATGGACTTTATGTCCTATTTTCGCTCGAATTTTTCGGCACAACCCACGAAATCCCCTCACGATACTTCCGCGCTTAGATTCGCTTGAATCTTAAAAAACAAAAAACGCCGTCATACTGAGCGCGACAGCGCGAAGTATCCAAATCCAACGAATTTAAAATATAGATTAGCATAACATTGTAAAATTGAATCCACCAGATTCGTCATTGCGAGACTTGCGAAGCAAGTCGTGGCAATCCAAATCAAGAGAATCTAAACAAATATTAAATCAATGACTCAAAGGTAAATCAATAAATTATTTGCATTTAGATTCGCCAAAAGTAAGCGATTCGCCCTTGATTCACGATTCGCATTAGTGGATTGCTTCGTTGTTTTCGCTTCGCTCAAACCGCCTCGCAATGACGAAGTGGGGGCGACTCGCTTTATTTTGTGGATTGCTTCGTCAGTGCCACGCACTTCCTCGCAATGACGGCGTAATAATTTCGCAGAATCTCGCCCAAAATCAATCGCAGATTCTGCAAAAAATACAAATCTCGCAGAATCTCGCCCAAAATCAATCGCAGATTCTGCGATTTACTCAAAAATCGCCCTAAAATCCGCAGAATCTCGCGTTAAAATCTCGCAGAATCTCCCCTATTTTGCAAATAGATTTTGTGGCATTGTTTGTGAAAATTGCTGTGAGAGCGCAGAATCTGCCCCCAAATCATCGCTGTTTAGTCGCTGATTTAGCGCGAGAGTTAGCGCATTTATCTCATCTAACTTTTGCGCGCAATAGGCAAGTGGCGCGTTGTGATTTAGCGGATTTTCCACGCACAGCGCAAATTCCCTGCCATTCACCACGCAAGATAGTTGCGTCCCAAACAACGCCACACCGATGAATTTCGTCCCATCCACGACATATTTTAGGTTCGCAATGTGCGTGCTTTTCTGCATTTTTAGCATTGCGGTTGTGCTGTCATTTTTCTCACTTTTTAGCATTTCGTCAATCCACTCGATTTTTTCGCTTAGATTTTTCACCTTTGCCAAATTTATGTTAAGCACCTGCACCGCGCCGATAAATTCATTTATCCCTTTCATACTCTCTCCAAAATTGTGAATTTGCGTTTTTGACATTTCATTTGGCACAATCGCGCCGCTATCGATATGCTTTTTAAGCGTGTTTAAAAAATCATCATTCATCCTAAAATCCTCCGCATAAAGCGATTTAAGCAAATTTTATTCCACGATAAAAATTGCAAATTTCGCATTTCAAATTTCGCAGAATCTGCTATAATTTCGCTTTTTTAAATCTAAATTTTGGCGGTAATTTTTTTGAGAATTTTTGCGTTGATTTTGCTTTGTGTGCTTTGTGTTGCGCTAAATGCAAGGGTGATTGATTTTGATTTATACAAATTAGATTTTGCGAGTGGTGCGCTAGTTTTGGCAGAATCTAATGATGATTTTGCGATAGATTTTGCGAATCTAAACTCAGATTCAGCAAAAGATTCTGCGAAAAATCCAAAAGATTCAGCGAATCAAAACCCGCAAGATTCTGCGCAAGATTCTGCGAAAAACGCAAAAGATTCAGCGAATCGCAATTTAGATTCTACGCAAACCCCCGCTTTGCTTATTTTATCAGGCATTCAAGGCGATGAGCCGGGCGCATTTAACGCCACTTCGATTTTAATAAAGCATTATAAAATCACAAAGGGCAATCTTTGGGTTGCTCCAAATCTCAATCAGCACAGCATTTTGAAAAACAATCGCGGGATTTATGGCGATATGAATCGCAAGTTTGCCCACCTAAATCCTAGCGACCCGGAGTTTAGGGCGATTCAAAAGATAAAGGCGTTGATTTTAAATCCGCAAGTGGGGAGCATTCTGCACCTGCACGATGGGAGCGGATTTTACCGCGAGAGCTATATCAGCCCCTTGCTAAATCAAAATCGCTGGGGCAACTGCTCGATAATCGACCAAGAGACGCTTTTTTCGCAGGGCGATTTGAATCAAAATATTACGCAGATGATAAATCACATAAATGACAATCTTCTCGCCGAGCTGCACCGCTACCGCATTCGCAACACAAACACCGCGCAGGGCGATGATGAGCAGATAAAAAGTCTCACTTATTTTGCCACGCAAAATCACAAAATGGCATTTGCAAGTGAAGCAAGCAAGGCACTTTCGCTTGATAAGCGCGTGTATTATCATTTATTAGCGATTGAGGGGATGATGCGAAATTTTGGCATTGAGTTTGAGCGGGATTTTGAGCTAAATTTGCCAAATATTCGCGCTAAAATCAACGATAAAAATATGGATATTTTGATTGCAGGGCGGGTGTTTTTGCCACTGCATAATCTAAAAGCGCAACTTAATTTTTTCCCGCTCCCAAAGGGCGATGTGGCGTTTAAGAGTAACACGCCGATTTTGTGGTTATTCAAAGATGGCGCGAGATTTCGCATAAAAAATGGCAATCGTGGCGTGGTGGTGCTAAATCCGTTTTTTATCGACTTTGATGAGAGTTTGGAGAGTGCGAAATTTGTGATTGATGGCGCGGAGGTGGAGGCAAAAATCGGCTCTGTGGTGAAGGTAAAAAATAGTTTTATTGTGAAAAATCTCCCCTACCGCGTGAATGTGATTGGATTTAATGGCAATGGGAGCGAAGTGGATATCGAAATAAAAAGGCGCGATTTGATGGGTAAATTTGCGATAGATAGGGCAAATACGAAGTTTCGCGTGGAGTTTTATAAAAACGCAGAATCTAGCGGGGATTTTGAGGAAAATGCGGGAGATTCTGCGAATTTAGATTCTGTGACTCGTGCGAAAAGCGCAGAATCTAGTGGGAATTTTGGGGGAGATTCTGCGAAAAAAGAAAAATCCACAAAAGAAAAATTCGCGGGTATGATAATCGTAGATTTTAGCGATTAGATTTTGCAAAATCGCAGAATCTAGCGGAGATTCTGCACTAGATTCTGCGATTTAAAGAATTTCATATTTTAGGATTTCCGCCCATTTCATATCTTTTCCGCACTCTATTGCAACTCTATTTCCCACCAGTGAAAATAGCGGAATATCACTCGGGCAATCGCTATAAACAAAACTTTTCTGCAAGTCAAATTCGCTTAAATCAAGCATTTTGGCGAGTTTGTAAAGTTTGCGATGATGCATTGTGTGAATGCCTTTGATGTCGCCACTCAAAACGCCATTTTGCGCTTCTAATTCGAGTGCTATGATATTTTGTATCTCAAAAAATTCTGCAAAATATTTTATGTAAATCTCTAATCCACCAGAAACAATTGCTATGCAGTGATTTTGCGCTTTATGCCACTGCAATCTATCGATAACCTTTTTATTTGTGTGCGTCAAAAGATATTTTGCGTAATCTTTGGCGAGATTCTGCGCGATTTCCTCGCTAAATCCGCGCAACTCTTCAAACTGCGCATTTTTATAATCAAAAATTTTTAGTGGCACTCGCCTATAAATCCTACTAAAAAATCGCCTACGAAATGCGCGAAATCGCCCTTTGTAGTGTTGATTCTGCGATTTTATTATGTTTAAAAATGGAGGCACACTTTGAAATGGGACCAAAGTCTCGCAAAAATCAAAAATCGCCAAAATTTTCATTTCCCCCTCCAAATAAATCTTTTAGTCCCGCTAAAATCGCGTTGTTTTCATCTTTTGTGCGAGATGAAAGGCGGATGAATTCGCCTTCTAATCCAATCTTATCATTGCAATTTCTTGTGTAAATGCCGTAATTTAGAAGCATTGCATTGACAAAATCCTGCGATTTCATTGCGTTTGTGAGTTCCACCAAAGCAAAATTTGCCTTTGATGGATAGACTTTTAATCCTTTGATTTGCGATAATTTTGCAAAAAAATCTTGCGTTTCTTTGATGTATTTTTTGCGAATAATCTCGTATTTTTCCCTAAAATCCGCTCTTTCATACACACTAAAAAAATATTCTCCAAGTCCGCTTATATTCCACAAATATCCATTTTTTAGTAACATTTCGACTTTTTCTTTTTGCATTATGGCGTATCCTGCGCGGATTCCAGCGACACCAAAATCTTTTGACATTGATTTGATTAAAATCACATTTGGAAATTTTTTGAAAAACCAAGCATAAGAAATGGGCGATAATCTCTCATCATCAAAAGCAAAATGCAAAAAACTCTCATCAATAATGATATTTTCCACAAAACTCAAACTTCGCAGAATCTCTTCCATTTCAACGCCCACAAAACCGCCATTTGGGTTGTTTGGATTGATTAGCACGATACTTTGCGGACGCACTTTTTTCACAAAATCAATGTAGTTTTTTGGCGAAAGTTGATAATCATTATCTTTTTGCAAGGGGTAAAAAATCACCTCCACTTTATCTTTGCAAAACTCATAATATGATGAAAAAGTAGGAATATTTATGATGATTTTCCCTTTTACAAAATTATGTAAAACCGCCTGTATTGCTTCGATTGCGCCATTTGAGATGAAAATATTTTGATGTGAGATATCTGAAATATTTTCTAATTTTTGAGCGATGATGGCATTTTGCGATGGGTAGAATTCAAGCACATAGCGCAATTTCGCAGAATCTAGCAAATCTTTTTTGAGATAATCCAAAAATAATTCCGTGGCGTATGGATTTGATAAAAAACAAGCATCGATTTTTATTTGAAGTTGCGGGATTTCCTTTTTAATAGTGGCGATGCTTGGCGAGTGCGTGCCAGAGGCACATTTCAAATCATATAATTTTTTTGCGATATTTTTCATTTTGCCCTCCACGCAGCACCTAAAATCTCATCATATTTCGCAGGGTAAAATTTATCCGTGCCACACATTGGCGTGAAAGTAAGTTCGCCAGCAATCGCCCTTTTGCCCTCCGCAGAATCTGCCTCATATAAATCAATGCGCACATAATCAAATGGATATGCCAAAATTTCTGCGATTTGTTGCATTTGCAAGAGGGATTTTGGAGGTTGCGGGAGTGCTTTTAAAACATTGCTTTTACCTAAACCAAACGCCGCTTTTTTCCAATCCATCGTAAAAATACTACGACAATAATCTTGCGTCCATCGATTTGCGGTTACTTGAATGAAATTATTTGCATTTTTTGTCCCAAAAATATGGAATTTGTAGGTCGTGGGGTCGCTTCCATTTTCATACAACATCTCT